>CBDDRR010000332.1:0-20847 GCA_965233095.1 uncultured bacterium | reverse complement strand
AACGTGGCGAACCTGATTCTCGCACGCACGGTGAGCCGCAGCCGTGAGTTGTCGGTGCGCGCTGCGCTGGGCGCGAGCCGCTGGCGGCTGGTGGCCGGTACGCTCATCGAGAGCGTGGGCTTGAGCCTGGTGGGCGGAGTGTTCGGAATCCTGGTCGCGCATCTCGCCGGCCGCGGCGTCCAGCGCTATTTGGTTGCCAGTGGCGACGGCACCCCCTACTGGATGGACTTCGGCGCGGACTGGCGGGTCGCGCTGTTTGCCTTGGCCGTGGCGACCATGGCCGGGATTCTCGCGGGCGTGCTGCCGGCGTTGCGCGGCGCGCGCCGCGATGTCACTGCCGGGCTCAAGTCCAGTGGTGGTGGCGGCACGGGTGTGGCCGTCGGCCGCTTCACGCGTGCGCTGATCGGCGTGGAGATCGCGCTGAGTTGCGCGCTGCTGGTCGGTGGCGCACTGACGGTGCGCTCGGTGATCAATCTCCAGCAAGCGCCCATCGGCGCGGATGTGTCCGGCGTGATGTCCGGCCGGATTGGCCTGTTCGACACGCAGTACCCGGACGCGGCGAGCCGCCGGCAATTCTGGGAGGCACTCGAAGCGCGCGTCGCGGAACTGCCCGGCGTCACCAGCGCCAGCGTGACGACCAGCCTGCCGACCTATGGTTCAGGGGGGACGCGCTATCTCCCGGCAGGCCACGAACCACCGGCCGACGGGCGGTACCCGTTTGCGCTCACGGTTGTGGTCACGCCGAGATTCTTTGAAACGTTTCGCGTCCCCCTGACGGCCGGGCGCGCGTTCACCGCTGCGGACCGCGAGGACACGATGCCGGTGGTCGTGGTGAACCGCGCATTCGCCGAGCGCAGCTGGCCCGGCGAGGACCCGGTAGGCAAGCGGCTGCAACTCGGCGGGGCGGACTCCACGCAACCCGAGGTCACGGTGGTTGGCGTTGCGGGCGATGTCTATCATCACGGTTTGCAGGCTGGCACGGTGCAAGCCGCCATCTACCAGCCCCTCGCACAGGCCGATGCGCGGTTTGCGTCCATCGCGGTGCGCACGGATGGCGATCCGGACGCCCTCGCCAACCCGATCCGCGATGCGTTGCGCAGCATCGATCCCGACCTGCCCGCGTACTGGGTGCAGCCGGCGCAGGTCTGGGTGGACCAGAGCCGCTCCGGTCCGAAGCTGCTGGGCATCATTTTCAGCGTGTTCGGCATCGCTGCCGTGCTGCTCGCCTCGGTGGGCGTGTACGGCGTGCTCGCTTTCACGGTTGCCCAGCGCACGCGCGAGTTTGGTATTCGCCGGGCGCTAGGCGCCGAGCAGGGCGGCATACTCGGGCTGGTCCTTCGCCAGGGCGTGCAGCAACTGGTGCTCGCATTGCCCGTCGGTCTGCTGCTGGCCTTCGGCCTTGGCCGGATCCTGCAAGGTGTGCTGGCGAACGTCTCGCCCGTTGATCCCCTGAGCTTCCTCGGTGTGCCGGTTCTGCTGGCGGTCATCGTCGTCGCCGCAAGTCTCGTGCCGGCGCGGCGCGCGGCCAGCGTGAACCCGATGACGGCCCTGCGATACGAGTAGGGGGCAGTATGCGGATTGTGGGACGGGAGGAATGATGCAGGACCTGCTGTTCGCGCTCAGAGCCCTGGGCCGCTCGCCCCGGCTGGCGATCGCCGCAACGGTGTGCATCGCGGTGGGGATCGGCGCGACCGTGGCCATGCTCACCCTCGTCAACGCCGCATTGTTGCGCGAACTGCCCTACCCGGACTCCGGTCGGCTGGTCCGGCTCTGGACGTCGGTGGCCGACGCGAATCCCCGCTCTGGCCTGTCGATCCCTGACTTCGAGGACATCCAGCGCGAATCCGCGTCCTTCGATGCCATTGCGGCGACCGCACGTGAACGACTGATCTTCCTCGGCGAGGAGCGCGCGGAGCGCAAGCGCGGTGAGGCCGTCGCAGCGGATTACTTCGCCATCACCGGCGTCACGCCGCAGTTGGGTCGCGTGTTCGCGGGTGAGGAGATCCTGCGAAACGGACCTCCGGCCATGGTGATCAGCGATGCGACCTGGGAGACCTGGTTTGCCCGTGATCCGAGGGTGGTGGGACGAACGCTGCGCGTCAGTTCCGACCGGCCCGGCGAGGACGAGTTGTCGTACACCGTGATTGGCGTGATGCCGGCGGACTTCCAGGGTACCGTTGAGGATGACGTCGTCGAGTTCTGGATTCCACTGGCGCGTTACGGGAGTGACGCGTTGCGGGAGCGCCGCGATGCACGTGTGCTGTGGGCGCTGGGCAGGCTGGCGCAGGGCGTCTCGCTTGCAGGGGCGCAAGCGGAGCTCGCCTCGATCACGCGCGGCCTCGCTGAGGTACATCCTGAAACGAACGCAAGGGCGTCCGGCTGGATCGAGCCGGTGGGTGAGAACTGGCGCGCCGGGCTGCGCGGCGGCTTGCTGACACTGCAAGTGGCCGCGCTGTTGCTGCTGGCGATCGCCTGCATCAATGTCGCCAACCTGATGTTTGCGCGCGTCGCCTCGCGCGGTCGCGAATTTGCGGCCCGCCAGGCCCTGGGGGCCAGCAGGGCACGGATCGTGCGCCAGCTGTTGGTCGAAAGCCTGGTGCTCGCCGGCATCGGTGGGGCGGCGGGCGTCCTGCTCGCCTGGTGGGTCGTGCGTACCTTCGTCTTGTACTCGGCGGTGCGCGTGCCGGGATGGCTCGAGGTGACAGTCGATCCGCTGGTGGCGGCCGGCGCAGTCCTGCTGATGGTGGCGACCGGGATCGCGTTCGGCGCGTTGCCGGCTTTGCGCGGCGCCCGTGTACAGCTTGCGGGGGCGCTGCGCGATGGCGGGCGCGGCACGGTGGCAGCAAGGCGCGATCTGGCGATCGGCAACGTGCTGGTGGTTGTCCAGATCTCCTTGACCATGCTGCTGTTGACTGGAGCCGGATTGCTGACGCGCAGCTACCAGGCACTGGCAGGCGCTGAGCTGGGTTACCGAACCGACGGCGTGCTGCGCATGGCGGTGACCGTGAATCCCTCCGACTATGAGGGTGCCGAGGAGTTGCGTGCGTTCTATGACACGCTGATTCCGGTGCTTGGAGCCGAACCCGGAGTACGGAGTGTCGGCCTAGTGTTCCCGACAGTCCAGCCGTGGAGCGGATTCCGGCCCGAGGTCAGCTTCCACGCGCCTGGGGGAGACGAATCGCATTCCGTGCAGGTGCACGGCCACGCGATCGAGCCCGGCTTTTTCAGCACCATGGGCATGACGCTCGTGCGTGGGCGCATGATCGACCCGGCTGAATCGCCGGATGCGCCGCCGGTCGCCGTGGTAAGTCGGTCGTTCGCTGAGGTGCTCGCGCCCGGCGGCGATGCGATCGGGCGGGAATTCGAGCTGACCGGGACTACTTTCCGGGTCGTCGGCATCGTCGCCGATGTCCAGTACGACAGCGCTTTGCCTCCCACGGCATCGCAATGGCGCACAGAGCCGAGCCCGGATCACGACGTTTATTGGTCGCTTTACCAGCGACCGCAGGCGCTGGTGTCGATCGCCGTGCACACGGCCGTGCCCCCTGAGAACCTCGTGGATCCTCTGACACGGCGCATCCAGGCCCTGGCGCCCGGGTCGCCCGTGCACTGGGTTTCGACCATGCGCGAGGAGCTGGCAGATCGTTACGCGGAAGCGCGTTTCTACATGGCATTGCTCGCCGGTTTCGGGGCTGCAGCGCTGGTGCTGGCGACGGTCGGCCTGTACGCGCTGCTGGGCAACCTGGTGATACGCCGGACCGGTGAGATCGGTGTGCGCATGGCGCTCGGCGCGCGTCGCCGGGATGTGATGCAAAGCTTCATGCTGCGTGGCGCGGTGCTGGCCGCCATCGGGCTGGGAATTGGCGCGGCAGCAGCGCTTGCCGCTGGCTCCGCCATCTCGGGGTTGTTGCACGGCGTCTCGGCGACTGACCCGGTGGTGCTCACCGCGGTGCTCGTGTTCCTGGCCATCGTTGCCGGCGTTGCCGTGCTTTTGCCGGCGGGGCGCGCCGCGCGTATTCAGCCCATAGAGGCATTACGACATGAATAACTTCAGATTTGCTGTGCGCCAGGTCGTCAAGCGGCCCGCGCTGTCCATCGTGGTGGTGTTGATGCTGGCCGTCGGGATCGGGGCGAACGCCGCCATGTTCTCGCTGTTTTACCAGGTCCTGCTGCGCCCGCTGCCGGTGTCGGATCCGGACAGCCTGGTCAATCTCGGCTCCCCCGGTCCGAAGACGGGGTCGGTTTCGTGCAGCGGCATCGGCAGCTGCGACTACGTGTTCAGCTACCCGATGCTGCGCGATCTCGAGCGCGAGCAAACGGTGTTCACCGCCATCGCCGCGCATCGCAATTTCGGCGCCAGTATCGCAGCCGACGGGCAGGCGGTCAGCGGCGGCGGCCTGCTGGTGAACGGCGGCTACTTCCCGGTGCTGCAACTGGCGCCCGCGCTCGGCCGGCTGATCGGCCCGCAGGACGAGCCACGGGTCGGCGAGGGGCACGTCGTGGTGCTGAGTCATGCGTACTGGCAGAACGAGTTCGGCAGCGACCCCGGCGTGCTTGGCAAAAGGCTGATCGTCAATGGCCAGTCGCTGGAGATCATCGGCGTTGCGCCAGAGGGCTTCACCGGCACATCGTTCGGCCCCGGACCCAGGGTATTCGTGCCCCTGACGCTGCGCTGGCTCATGGAGCCGTTCTTCGAGCTCAGCGACGAGAATCGGCAGGCCTACTGGGTGTACATGTTCGCGCGCCTCAAGCCCGGCGTGACGCCGGAGCAGGCCGCGCGGGAGATCAACGCGCCGTACCGCGCCATCATCAACGACGTCGAGGCGCCCCTGAATTCCGGCATGTCCGAAGCAACCCTGGCGCGCTTCAAGGACAAAGCGCTGGTGCTGGAGCCGGGCGAGCGCGGCCAGAGCCTTATACCGGAACAGGCGCGCATGCCGCTGACGCTGCTGTTCGGCGTGACCGCGCTGGTGTTGCTGATCGTCTGCGTGAACATTGCCAACCTGCTGCTCGCCCGGGGCGCGGCACGCGCCGGCGAGATGGCCGTGCGCGCCTCGATCGGTGCCAGTCGCAGCCAGATAGTGGCGCAGCTGTTGACCGAGGCCGCCGTGCTCGGCGCGCTCGGCTGCGTTGCCAGCCTGCCGGTTGCAGCGGCCACCCTCGGCGTGATCGCCGCGATCATGCCGGCATCGACGCAGTCGGTAGCGCTCCAGCTGAGTGGTCCCGCCATCGTCTTCGCAGTGGTGGCGGCGATGGGTACCGTGCTGCTGTTCGGGCTGTTCCCGGCGCTGGCCGCAACCCGCACGCCGCCGGGAACTGTCCTCAAGGGCCAGGCCGGGCAGCCGTCCGGCGGCCGCGGCATGGCCCGCTTTCGCAATTCCCTGGCGACCGTGCAAATCGCGTTCTCGATGGTGCTTCTGGTGCTGGCCGGCCTGTTCACCCAGAGTCTCGCCAACGTCGGCAAGGTCGACCTCGGGCTGCGCCCGGATTCGGTGGTGACCTTCGGCGTGGCGCCGGTGCTGAACGGCTACACCCCGGAGCGGTCCGCGCAACTGTTCCAGAGGATCGAGGAAGAGCTCGCCGCATTGCCGGGCGTGACCGGCGTGGCCTCGTCCATGGTGCCGGTGGTCGCCGGCGACAACTGGGGCAACAACGTTACTGTCGAGGGCTTCGAGGCGGCGCCCGACACGGACCAGAATGCCAGCTACAACGAGGTCGGCCCGGGGTTTTTCCGCACGCTGCAGATCCCGCTGCTGGCCGGGCGCGACTTCAACGAGACGGACACCCTCGGCGGCGCGCGCGTCGCGGTAGTCAACGAGACGTTCGCGCGCAAGTTCGGCCTCGGCAACGACGCGGTCGGCAAGCGCATGGCGACCGGCTCAACAGATGAGCTCGATATCGAGATAATCGGGCTCTTGAAGGATGCCAAGTACAGCGACGTAAAGGAGGAAATCCCGCCGCAGTTTTTTCTTGCACGGCACCAGAACAAGGACCTCGGTTTCATGAATTTCTACGTGCGGACTTCGCTTGGCCCGGAGCAGCTGCTGGCCGCCGTTCCAGGCGTAGTGGCGTCGCTCGACCCCAATCTCCCGGTCGACAACTTGTCGACCATGCGGGACGCAATCCGCGATACGGTGTTCCTCGACCGCCTGATCGGCTTGTTGTCGAGCGGCTTCGCGCTTCTTGCGACGCTGCTTGCGGCGACCGGGCTGTACGGGGTCCTGTCTTACTCGGTCGTGCAACGCACCCGCGAACTCGGCCTGCGCCAGGCCCTCGGCGCCACGCCGCTGCGGCTGCGCCGCATGGTGCTGCGCCAGGTCGGCTGGATGAGCATGGCCGGCGGGCTGGCGGGGCTGCTTCTTGCGGTGCTGCTCGGTCGTGCCGCAGAAGCCGTGCTGTTCGGACTGAGCGGCTACGACCCGATCGTGCTGTGCGGGGCCGTGGCAGTGCTGGGCGCCGTCGTGCTCGCTGCGGGCTACGTGCCGGCGCACCGTGCATCGCGTATCACGCCGATGGAGGCGTTGCGCTATGAGTAAGCGAGGGGCCCCATGAGCGACGTGCGCTACGCTGCCCGGATGCTGCTGAAGAGCCCAGGGTTTACTGCCGTGGTCGTGGCGACGCTCGCGCTCGGCATCGGCGCGACGACCGCGATCTTCAGCATCGTCAATACTTCGTTGCTGCGCCCGCTGCCCTACAGCGAAGCCGAGGAAATCATGATTTTCTGGGAGACCCACCCGACCTTCGGCGCGATGTCGGTCTCCTATCCGAACTACCTCGACTGGCGCGCGCAATCGCAAGCCGTAGAGAATCTCGGTGTCTATCGGCGCGATCTTTTCAACCTGACCGGCAGCGGTGAGCCGGAGCAGGTCCGCACGACGATGGTCTCCGACAACCTGTTCGGTGTGCTGGGCATAGCGCCGCTGCTCGGGCGCGGTTTCACGGCCGAGGAAGACCGCCCGGGAGGCGCGGCCGTCGCGGTGCTTGGCCACGGCTACTGGCAGCGCCGCTTCGCCGGAGACCCGGCGGTCATCGGGCGCACGCTGACTCTGAACGATGACGCCTACGAGATCGTCGGCGTGATGCCGCCCTCGTTGCGCCACCCGACTCGCAGTGACGTATTCGTGCCGATCGGCCGTTTCTCGGATTACCCTTCGTGGCAGAGCCGTGGCAACCACCCAGGCATCTACGGATTCGCCCGGCTCGCGCCAGGCGTGACGCTGCAGGAGGCGCAGGCGGAGATTGACACCATCAGCCGCGCGCTTGGCGAGCAATACCCGGACACCAACAAGGGCAATGGCGTCGAGTACCAGCTGCTCGGGGAATGGGCCGTGCGCGACGTCAGGCCCGCGCTGTACCTGTTGAGTGGCGCGGTCCTGCTCGTACTTCTGATCGCTTGCGTCAACATCGCCAACCTGCTGCTGGCGCGCACGGTAGTGCGGGAGCGTGAGTTCGCGGTGCGCCGGGCGGTGGGGGCGGGCCGCGCGCGCGTCATCCGCCAGGTGCTGACCGAGAGCGTCCTGCTGGCGCTGCTGGGCGGCGGGCTCGGCGTGCTGGTCGCGCAACTTTGCATCGAGGGTGTCCGCACCCTGTTCGGCGGCGGCCTCCCGCGCGTAGACGAAGTTGGCATCGACGGTGGCGTACTGGCGTTCACTGCCGGACTTGCCGTGCTCACCGGAGTCGTCTTCGGCCTGCTGCCCGCGCTCCAAGGCGCGCACGGCTCGCTCGCGGGCCGACTCCATGCCGGGGCCCGGGGCGGGGAAGGGCGCGACAAGCGGCGTACGCAGAACGGGCTTGTGGTGGCGGAGATCGCCCTCGCGATCATGCTGCTGGTCGGGGCAAGCCTGCTGCTGCGCAGTTTCGTGACGGTGCTGGGCGTCGATCCGGGATTCGAGCCCGATGGCGTCGTCACCGCCGAAGTGCGTCTCCCTGCGGAGCGCTTCGCAGACGAGCGCCTGCGGCTGCAGTTCTGGGAGGCCCTGGTGCCGGAAATAAAGTCACTGCCGGGCATCAGCGACGCGGGATTGACCAACAACCTGCCGTTCGTGGGCGGCAACCAGACGTCGTTCACCGTAGCGGGGCGGCCGGAGCCGCCGCCGAACGACCGGCCGTTTGCCGAGTACGCGCAGGTTTCACCATCGTATTTCAGTACGCTCGGGATGCGCCTCAAGCGCGGCCGCCTGCTGGACGCGCGTGATCGGCCCGACGCGCCGGCCACGATGGTGATCGACGAGGCGTTCGCAGCGATCCACTGGCCGGGTGCGGAGGCGATCGGCGAGCGGGTCCGCGTCGGCGGAAGCCACCAGCAAGACGGCGAGGAGGACCCGGGCGTAACGGTCGTGGGCGTGGTCGAAACCGTGCGCCACAACGGCCTCGACGAAGAGCCACCGCGCCCGCAGATGTATTTCCCGGTGGCGCAGTCGGCCCCGCACAGCATGACGCTCGTGATGAAGAGTCCCCTGCCGCAGACGACTCTGACCGAGGCCATTCGCCGTGCGGTGCTGTCCGTCAACCCCGACCAGCCGGTGAGCGATATTCGTACCTACCAGCAGATCATCGACGAGTCGCTTACCGAGCGACGGCTGGTGATGACGCTGCTTGGCCTGTTCGCGGGCGCGGCAGTGTTGCTGGCGCTGATCGGCATTTATGGTGTGGTGTCATACGGTGTCACGCGCCGTACGCAGGAGTTCGGCGTGCGTCTCGCGATGGGGGCCCGCGCGCGCAATATCCTGCTACTCGTGCTGCGCCAGGTCGCGTCGATTGCGCTGATCGGCGTTGCGATCGGCTCAGCCGGCGCCCTGGCCCTCGGCGGTTACCTGCAGAGCCAGTTGTTCGGCGTGAGTGCGCGCGACCCGCTCACTTTCGCCCTGGTGCCGGTCATGGTGATCGCATTCGCCCTGCTGGCCTGCCTGCTGCCGGCGCGCAGGGCGGCTCACATCGACCCCATGGTCGCGTTGCGCGAAGAATGACTCGTCGTCTCGCCATCGCGCTCCTGATGGCCTGTTGCCGGGCTGCCGCGGCATCGGACGCTGATTGCACGTCGTTGCAACAGGCTGACTGGGTGCTGGGCGACTGGGTGGCAGCCGATGGCGCCACGGAATCGTGGCAGCGGCTGGGCCCACGTACCTTCGAGGGCGCGGGGGCCTCCGGGGCCAGTCGCGAGACCCTGCGGCTGGTCGAGATGTCGGGGCGGGTGTACTACATCGCCAAGGTTGCGCACAATGACCTGCCGGTTGCGTTCAGGCTCGTGGACTGCGATGACAGCAAGCTCGTGTTCGAGAATCCGGCGCACGATTTCCCGCGTCGGCTCGAATACCATCGGACGGCGGCCGATGCCCTGACCGTGACG
This sequence comes from uncultured bacterium, assembly GCA_965233095.1. Taxonomy (GTDB): domain Bacteria; phylum Pseudomonadota; class Gammaproteobacteria; order Steroidobacterales; family XN24; genus XN24. The sequence continues at coordinate 11,501 of CBDDRR010000332.1, read as the reverse complement.
GTCGGCGACGGCCGTGAGCGCAGCTTCGAAATCAGGTTTCACAAGGCGCGTGCCGACGCATTCGCGGTCGAGCTGCAGCTGTTGCATCCTGACGTCTACCTGGTGCGGCGCCCGGACGCGTTGCGCGAACCGGTCGAGCCCAACACCGTCTTCGTGGTGAACGACGACGACGTGGTCGTGTTCGACGCAGGCGGCATGCCGATCGTCGCCGAGCGCACCATTGCGTTGATTCGCACGGTCACCGACAAGCCCGTCTCGGTGCTGGTCAACAGTCATTGGCACGGCGATCACGTGCTCGGCAATCAGGTGTACCAGGCTGCGTATCCCGGGTTGCAGATCGTCGCCCATCCGGAGACCCACGCGGCGATGACCGGCGCGCCGATGGCGTACGTGGAGCGCTACGGGCCGATGCTCGACGGCCTGATCGAGGCGTGGACGGCACAGCAGCGCAGCGGTGAGCTGGCTCCCGCGCGCGCCGGGCTGTTCCCCGACATCGTGCTGATGCGGGACGAGATCGCGCGCGTATCGATTGTCCCGCCCGACGTCCTGGTCGATGACCTGCTGGTTCTCGAGCGGGGTCGGCGCGAGATCCACATCCGCCACCTCGGGCGCGGCAACACGCCTGGCGATCTCGTGATGTGGCTGCCGGCCGAGCGAATCCTCGCAACCGGAGACCTCGTCGTGCACCCGCTGCCGTACGGCTTCGGGAGCTTTCCAAGGGAGTGGATCGACACCCTCGAGGCACTCGCGGGACTGGAATTCGAGCTGCTGGTCCCGGGTCACGGCGAGCCGCAGCGAGACACTGCGTACCTGCGACGCATCCAGGCGCTGCTGCGCGAGGTACGGCGCCAGGTCGGCGCAGCCGTGGCCGACGGACTCGATCTCGAGGCGACGCGCGCGCGACTTGACCTGCAGGCCTTCAGAGACGAGTTCGCTGGCGACGATCCCGACCGCCAGCGCAAGTTCGAGCAATGGTGGGTCTCGCCGATTTCCCGCTCGGCGTGGCTCGAGGCGCGCGGCGAGCCCATTGTGCAGGGTGCGTCCGACGAGACGGGATGAGGCGACAGGAAGCAACCAGATGATCAGCCTGAAGAACATCGACAGGAGTTACGACACCAAGGCCGGCCGCACATGGGTGCTGCGCCAGGTGACGCTCGATATCGGCAAGGGCGATTTCGTCAGCGTGATGGGTCCCTCGGGCGCCGGCAAGTCGACGTTGTTGAACATTCTCGGCATGTTCGACGGCGACTGGTCGGGCGAGTACTGGCTCAACGGCCACCCCGTGCACGAATTGCCGCAGAAAAAGCGCGCTGACCTCGGTCGTCGGCACATCGGTTTCGTATTCCAGCAGTACCACCTGCTGGACGACCTGACGGTCTACGAGAATCTCGAGATTCCGCTGACCTACCGCGACGTGGCGCGCGGCGAGCGCGAAGGAATCGTCGCCGACATGCTCGACCGCTTTGGCATCGTCGGCAAGAAGGACCTCTATCCGTCGCAGTTGTCGGGCGGACAGCAGCAGCTGGTGGCCGTGGCGCGCGCCATGGTCGCAAGCCCCGCGCTGATCCTCGCGGACGAGCCAACCGGCGCGTTGCACTCGGACCAGGGGCGCATGATCATGCAGACCCTCAAGCAGCTGAACGACGCGGGCACCACGATCGTGCAGGTAACTCATTCCGAGGAGAACGCGGCCTACGGCGACAGGATCATCCGCCTGCGCGACGGCTGGATGGATTGAGGCATGTAGCCAGGTCTCCCCTATACTCGCTTGATGAAGAAACGGCCCCCCCGAATACTGGTGGCGGATGACCAGCGCGACGTGCTCGAGGCGCTGCGGCTGCTGCTGAAGGGCGAGGGTTACCAGACCGAGAGCTTCAGTCATCCGAACGCGCTCATCGAGTCGCTCCGCCTGCACGCCGCGGATGCGGTGCTGATGGACCTGAACTACACGCGTGACACGACCTCCGGGGACGAGGGGTTGGACGCCATCGGGCGAATTCGCGCCTTCGATGCGCATACGCCGATCGTGGTGATGACGGCTTGGGGTACCATCGAGCTCGCAGTCGAGGCCATGCGCAGGGGCGCGCAGGATTTCATCGAGAAGCCGTGGGATAACGCCCGCCTGCTGACCGTGCTGGGGACCCAGGTCGCGCTCGGCCAGGCGCTGCATCGCGCTCGCGCGCTGGAGGCGGAGAACCGGCAGCTGCGCGGCAGCGCCGAAGAGATGATTGCCGATTCGCCGGTCATGCAGCCGGTCCTCGAGACCATTGACCGGGTGGCGCCCGCCGACGCCAACGTGCTGATCACCGGCGAAAGCGGCAGTGGCAAGGGACTGGTGGCGCGCATGATCCACGAGCGTTCGCCGCGCCGGGACCAGAGTCTCGTCGTGGTGAACATCGGCAGCCTGGCCGAGACCGTGTTCGAGAGCGAAATGTTCGGCCACGTCAAGGGTGCGTTTACCGACGCGCGCGCCGACCGAGTCGGGCGCTTCGAGCTGGCCGACGGCGGGACCCTGTACTTGGACGAGATCGCCAACCTGCCGGTAGCCCAGCAGGCGCGCCTGCTGCGGGTTCTGGAGGACGGTGAGTTCGAGCGGCTCGGCTCCTCGCGCACGCAGCAGACGGACGTGCGGGTGCTCGCGGCCACCAACGCCGACATCGACGCCGAGGTCGAGTCCGGCCGGCTGCGCAGTGACCTCTTGTACCGGCTGAACACCATCCACCTGTCCCTGCCGCCGCTGCGCGAGCGTGGCGAGGATATCGTGCAGCTCGCGCAGCGGTTTCTGGAGCGCCACGCGCGGCGCTACTCCCGTCCCGTGGAATCGTTCACCAGTGCCGCACTGTCTGCATTGTGCCGCTACCGCTGGCCCGGCAACGTCCGCGAGCTGGATCACGTGATCGAGCGCGCGGTACTGATGTGTCGCGGCGCCAGTCTCGGTCCCGCGGACCTGCGGCTGGACAGCGGCGCGGTGGCGACCGACCGCGGGCCGATGACCCTGGACCAGGCGGAGCACGAACTCATCAAGGCGGCGCTGGCCCGTCACGACGGCAACGTCGTCACCGCTGCCGATGAGCTGGGCCTGAGTCGCTCCGCCCTGTATCGCCGCATGGAGAAGTTCGGGCTGTGAGCCGCGGGCGCAAGCTGCGTTCGCAGGATCGCCTGCTGGTCCTGGTCCTCGTTTCGGTTGGACCCGCGTGGCTGGTTGCCGCTGTGTTCCTATGGCACTGGGAAGCCAGTGCAGCTGCGCGCTGGAGCCTCTTTGCGATGATGTCCCTGTTTGTGCTCGGTGGCGCTGCGGCAGTGCGGCGGCATGTCGTGTATCCGCTCCAGTCGCTTGCCAACCTCCTCGAGGCCTTGCGCGAAGGCGACTACTCCCTGCGCGGCCGTAACGTGAATCCGGACGATGCGGTCGGCGAGGTCATGGTCGAGGTCAATGCTCTGAGTCGGACTTTGCACGACCAGCGGCTGGCGGCGCTCGAAGCTGGCGTGCTGCTGCAGAAAGTCATCGCCGAGGTCGACCTCGCGGTGTTTGCATTCGATGCAGAGCGTCGCCTGCGCCTGGTGAATCGCGCCGGCGAGGCACTCCTGGGGGCCAGGGCCAGCCAGTTGCTGGACCGACCCGCTCGCAGCCTGGGCCTCGCGCCGATGCTCGACGAGACGTCGGGCCACATCGTGTCCCACGTCTTTCCAGGCGGCGCGGGCCGATGGGAAATCAGGCGGCGCAGTTTTCGCCAGGGCGGGCGGCCGCACGAGTTGCTCGTGATCTCGGACCTGAGCCGCGCATTGCGCGAGGAGGAACGCCAGGCCTGGCAACGACTGGTACGCGTCATCGGCCACGAGCTCAACAATTCTCTCGCGCCGATCAAGTCCATGGCCGGAACGCTGCAGCGTCTTATCGGGCGCGACACGCTGCCGGCGGACTGGCGCGATGACGCAAACGCGGGCCTCGCGGTAATCCACGACCGGGCGGAGTCACTGAGCCGGTTCATCGGCGCGTACGCGCGGCTTGCCCGGCTGCCCGCGCCCTCGCGACAGGAATTGGATTTTCCGGCGCTGTTGCGCCGCGTGGCGTCTCTGCATGGCGACACCGTTGCGGTCGAGCCCGGGCCGGCGGTAGAGCTGGACGGCGACCCGGACCAGCTCGAACAGGTGGTGATCAATCTCATCAAGAATGCGGTCGAGGCGAGCGGCCCGACCGGCCGAGTGCGAGTCCGCTGGCGGCGCGCGTACGACTGGCTCGAGGTCGAAATTGAAGATGACGGCCCGGGAATCGCGCGCACCGACAACCTGTGGGTGCCGTTCTTCACCACCAAGCCGGGCGGGACGGGGATCGGGCTCGTTCTCAGTCGGACGATTGTCGAGAATCACGGTGGCACGGTCGCGCTCGGGAACCGCCATGACGCGCGCGGCTGTATTGCGCGAATCAGGCTGCCGCTCGATGCACCGGCATAGATAAGGACGCTACGGCGCCCGCCCGCCAGCGATCAGCATCTCGTGTACGCAGGCCATCCGTCCTCCTTGTACGTGAAGAATGTACGCGAATGTGCGTAGAATCAGGCGGTCGCGCATTCGGGAGGGGGTGATCGGCACCCTTAAGGGCCGTCAGGAGCCCGACTCCTGCCCACGCCCGACGGGAGGAGGGCCACGGCCGGACTGTTCACTGAGTTGAGGCGCCGCAACGTGTTCCGTGCCGGCCTGGCGTGGCTGGCGCTCGCGTGGCTGCTGATCGCCATCGCCGACCTGCTGTTCCCGGCCTTCGGCTTTCCCGACGAGGTGGTCCGCTGGCTGATCATCGGCCTCGCACTGGCGCTGCTGCCGGTGATGGTGTTTGCCTGGTTGTTCCAGCTCACACCCGACGGCCTCAGGCTGCGCCGCGGCCCGCAGGGTGAAGACCGGGTCAATGCGCGCGCCGGCCGGCGTACCGACCAGCTCACTCTCGTGCTGCTGCTGCTCGCGGTCGGCTTCTCGGCCGTGAAGCAGTTCGTCCTGCCGCAGCGGGTCACGCCGCCGGCCCAGGTGGAGGCGCCCGCACCCGCGACGGCCCCGGCGCCCGACCCGCGGCCACCGGCCCCGCCGGGTCCGGTCGACCCCCGTTCCATCGCCGTGCTGCCGTTCGCCAATCTCAGTCCGGACCCCGAGAACGCGTATCTCGCGGACGGCATGGCCGAAGAGATCCTCAATGTCCTGGCCCGGGTCGAGGGGCTGAAGGTCGCCTCGCGAACCTCCTCGTTCTCGCTCCGTGACCAGCGGCTCGGCTCGCGCGAGATCGGTCGCCAGCTCGGCGTGGCGCACGTGCTTGACGGTTCGGTGCGACGGCAGGGCGAGCAGCTGCGCATCACCGCCCAGCTGGTGTCCGCGGCCACCGATCAGCAGCTCTGGTCCGACACGTTCGACCGCCAGCTGACCGACATCTTCAGCCTGCAGGAGGAAATCGCTCAGGCGATCACGGACGCCCTGGCGGACACCCTCGGCGTGCGCAAGGTTGAGGTGCGCCAGGCCACTGCCGACCTGCAGGCCTACGAGCTCTATCTGCGGGGGCGCCAGTTGTTCGCGCAGCGCGGTGCGAACCTGGCGGCGGCGCGTGAACTGCTCGAGCAGGCGGTGGCGCGCGATCCGCGTTTTGCGGAGGCGTGGGCCACGCTGGCAGGCGCGCTCTATGTCACGCCGTCCTATTCGTCCGAGCTGTCGGGCGAGGAAGCGGTGGCGCGCGCCCGCGCCGCGGCCGATCGTGCCCTGGTGCTGTTGCCGGGTCAGCCGGATGCGCTTGCGGTCAGTGGACGGATCGCGGCAGAGGGCGGTGATCGTGTGGCGGCCGCCGCGCTGATCGAGCGTGCCCTGCAGGCGGATCCCAACAATGCCAACACCTGGACCTGGCGGGGACTCGTGCTGATCGAGGTCGGGCACATCAGCGCTGCGCGAGATGCCTTCGAGCACGCCATGCGGCTCGATCCGCTCAGCGGCATCCATGTCGGGTGGCTGGGCACCACGGAGCTGTTCAGTGGGGATTATGCGGCGGCCGAAGTGAACCTGAAGCGTGCTCACGCGCTCGGTTGGCGCGGCCCCGCGAGCTTCATGCGTCTCAAGCTGGCGCTTGCCGGTGAGCCGGGCACCGACCTGACGCGCCGCTTCGAGGACTGGTTGCACGACGACGGGCGCATCGCCGCGGCGCATCGGCCGACTCACGAGGCAGTGCTCTCCGCCATCCGGGACCCGGCGCGGCGCGAGGCGGCCCGCGCGGCTATCGGTGCTGCAGTGCAGTCCTGGCCCGAGAACGAGTGGGCGCAACTCTACCTGCTGGCCGGGCTGCCGGACGAGGCCATCGCGGAGGCGCTGCGGCCGAAGCCCGTTTCAGGCCAGATCCTGCTGATGCTGATCTGGTCGTCGGTGGACAAGGCATTTCGCGAGCATCCACGCTTCATGGAGCTGGCGGCGAGGGACGGGCTGACGGCTTTCTGGGACCGCTTCGGTGAGCCGGATTTCTGCCGGCGGACCGCGGGGCCGCCACCAAGGATGGAGTGCGAACGATGAGCAGGGAAACATCGCTATTGGCTGAGCTCAAGCGCCGCAACGTCATTCGCGTGGGCGCGGCCTACCTCGTGGTGGCCTGGCTGCTGATCGAAGTCAGCGACACCATCTTTCCGCGGCTGGGATTGCCGGAGTGGACAGTCACCCTGGTGATCGCAATGCTGCTGCTCGGCCTGCCGCTGGCGTTGTTCCTGGCGTGGGCCTTTGAGCTGACCCCTGAAGGCATGAAGCGCGCCGAGGACGTGGCCGGCGAGGCGCCTGTGGTGCGCACCGGCTGGCGACGCACCGATCGGCTGATCGTGGTCGGGCTCCTGGCAGTGATCGCGCTGCTGGTGGGCGAGCGCTTCTGGTCGGGTGAGCGGACCGATGCCGAGTCATCGGCTGCTGGTGACGTCGCCGCGACGGCACAAGCCGACGCGCCGGCCCGCTCGATCGCCGTGCTGGCGTTCGACGATCTCAGCCCGCAGCGCGACCAGTCCTATTTCGCCGAGGGCATCTCCGAGGAGCTGCTCAACCTGCTGGCGCGCATCGAGGGCTTCAAAGTCGCGGCACGCACCTCCTCTTTCAAGTTCCGCGGCGCCAATCTCGACATTGGCGAGATCGGCCGTGCGCTGAATGTCGAAACGGTGCTGGAAGGCTCGGTGCGCAAGTCCGGCAACCAGCTCCGGGTGACTGCCCAGCTCATCAATGTCGCGGACGGCTTTCATCTCTGGTCGCAGAGCTACGATCGTGAGCTGTCCAACATTTTCACAGTGCAGGACGAGATCGCCACTGCCATCGTAAACGCTCTCAAGCTCGAGCTGGACCTCGGCGCCGCGACGGCCGGACGCACCCGGGACACGGCGGCTTATGATCACTACCTGCGCGGCCGGCAGCTCGGGCGCCAGCCGACCCAGGGGGGCCTGCTGCGGGCGGTGGAGGAGTTCGAGCAGGCCATCGCGATCGACCCCGGGTTCGCCGCGGCCTACGCCGGCATCGCGGATGCCTGGGTGTGGCTGGAGGACTACGGCGGCATTCGGTCGGCCGAGGCCTTTCCCAGGGCCGAGCAGGCTGCACGTCGCGCGCTGGAGCTGGACCCGGAGTCGGCCGAGGCGCACGCTGCCATGGCCTTCGTGCTGGATCGCTATCACCGGGACAAGCCCGCTGCCCGTAATTACTTCGAGCGCACGCTCCAACTCAATCCGAACTATGTCAATGCGTACAACCTGTACGGCGACACGCTGCGCGACCTCGGCGACTACCCGCGCATGATCGAGGTCCACCGCAAGGCGGTCGAGCTCGACCCGCTGTCCTACTTCATGAAAACCCGCCTCAGCTCCAAATTGATGGCCGTCGGCCAGCTCGAGGAAGCGGAGCGCATCATCGCGGGTGTGTTCGAGGACTTTCCGGGCAATGATTTTGCGCACGAGGAAATGGGCAACCTCGAGCGCAACCGGGGACAGCTGGCCGAGGCGGCGCGGCATTTCCGCATCTTGCACTTCGCCCGCCCCGGCGATCCCTATGCGGCGGCGCAGCTCGCCCAGATCGGCGTCTCCATCAATGACCCGGTGATGGTCGAGCAGTGGATCGCGGCGGCCCGTGAACGGGGCGCCGACAATCGCTGGGAGCTGTCGGCGCGGAGCCGGGCGGCCATCTGGCGACAGGACTGGGAGGAGCTCGGCCGAGTGGCCAACCTGGTGGGTGGCGACAGCGGCGCGCTGCTGCGTGGTATGGCGGCGGCGCGGCAGGGCAGCTGGCCCGAGGCGCGGCAGCACCTGCTCGATTCGCTCCGCAACCGGGCGCGCCTCGAGGACGGTGGAGTTCCGCTGAGCCAGGCCCAGGCGCTGGTCGAGCTCGGCTGGGTCGAACAGCAGCTCGGGTTGGCCGGCTGGCAGCAAGCGCTCGCGGATGCGCGCCAGCCCCTCGAGAAATTGGTCGTCACGGGTGGCGGCCACATCCAGGGCGATTTCAACCAGCTGTACTTTCTCGTCATGCTCCACGTGCTCAGCGGCGACGAAGCGGCGGCGCTGGAAGTGCTACGCGGCATGACCGAGAGCGGCTTCGTAGAGCACTGGCTGATCGAGCAGGAGCCGGTACTTGAGGACTGGCGTGACGCCGAAGCGGTGCAGGCGCTGCTGCAACAGATGCGCGACACCGTGGCCGCCGAGCGCGCCAAGCTGGCCGGCATGGAGATCCTGCCGTGAGCGAGCCGCCCTCCATCTGGAGCGAGCTCAAGCGCCGCAACGTGTTCCGCGTGGGAATTTTCTACACGGTTGTGGCCTGGCTGGTGATCGAGGTCGCAGAGACCGTGCTGCCGCTGTTCGACGTCCCGTCTGGTGTGTTGCGGGGTCTAATCGTGCTGCTGGTGCTCGGCTTCGTGCCGGCGCTGGTGTTCTCCTGGATATACGAGTTCACTCCTGCAGGACTGAAGCGCGACTCGGGGGCCGGGCCAGGGGCGGCCTTCAATGCTGCGACCGGGCGCAAGCTGAACGTGGCAACCATCGTCGCCGCGGTGCTGGCGGTCGGGGTCATCGCGCTCGACCGACTGTTGCCGCAGTCGGCTGATCCGTCGCCCGTGATTGACACGGCGGAATCCAGGGACGAAATCGGGGCCAGAGATACATTTTCTGCGGCCGCAGAAAATGTATCTCTGGCCCCGATTTCAAAGTCCATTGCGGTGCTGCCGTTCGTCAACATGAGCACGGACCCGGAGAACGAGTTCTTTGCCGACGGCATCTCGGAGGAGTTGCTCAACGTCCTGGTGAAGGTGGAGGACATTGGCGTGGCGTCGCGCACCTCGTCGTTCGCCTACAAGGGCCGCGAGCTCGGCGCCGCGGTCATCGCCAAGGAGTTGAAGGTCAACCACATCCTCGAGGGCAGCGTGCGCAAGTCCGGCAACCGGGTGCGCATCACCGCGCAGCTGATCGATGCGGTGGAGGACCGCCACCTGTGGTCGGAGACCTACGATCGCGAGCTGGACGACATTTTCGCCATCCAGGATGAGATCGCCAACGCCATCGTAGCGGCCCTGCGCGGCACGCTCGGCAGCGGTGAAGTCGAGCGCGCGGTGACCGTGCGGGCAGATACCGAGAACTTGGATGCATACCAGCTTTACCTGAAGGCGCGCGAACTTTTCATCGCACGCGTGCAGCTGGACGAGTCGGTGCGCTTGTTCGAGCAAGTGGTTGCGCTCGACCCCCAGTTTGCGCGGGGCTGGGAGGGCCTCGGGGCCGCCAGCGGTGTCATCATCGACTGGCAGGCGGCATATCCGGACATCGATCGCAACAAGCTGTCGGCGCGAGCGCGGGAAGCTGCGGAACGCGCACTGGAGCTGGATTCGAAGCTGGCCATGCCTTGGGCGGTGCGCGCACTGCTGCTGAATTACGAGCTGCCGACGCCCTTCGCCGAATCGCTGGTGCTGTTCGACAAGGCGCTCAGCGCCGACCCGGCGCAGGCCACGGTTTACCTGTGGCGCGCCATCGTCTGGATCAACCTCGGCTTCCTCGAGCGCGCCGCGCAAGACCTGGATGCCTGCCTGGCGATCGACCCGGCCTACGGCAATTGCCTGCGGTGGAAGGCGGTCACCGCGGCGTTTACGGGCGACGACGCGTTGGCTCTTGAGCTGTACGAGCGCGGCGTGGCGACGGGGTTCATCATTAATCGCGCAGACACGCTTGTTGAGCGCCTGGTGGCGCGCGGTGACCGCCTGGCAGCCATGCTGTTGATGACGCAGCTCGAGATGCCGCCGGATTTGCAGCAGGCCATCATCGGCGCCATCGAGAAGGACGCGCCACCGGCGCAGCTTGCAGAGCTGCTGGGGCGGCATCCTCGCTTCGACGGGCCGAGCTGGCACATTGTGTTGCGCGACTACGACCGCGCCGCCGCGTGGGAGGGGCGCATCACCACTCTGGTGTCGTATTGGGACCCCGTGCACACTGGCTTCCGTAACTCCCCGGCCTTCCGACGCATCCTCGAGCGCCTGGGCGTGCCCGCCTACTGGCGCGAGCACGGCTACCCGCCGCAGTGCCGGCCGGTGGGCGCCGACGGCTACGAGTGCAGCCAATGAGCCTGTTCGCCGAACTCAAGCGCCGCAACGTGTTCCGCGTGGGCGCGGCCTACCTGGTCGTGGCCTGGCTGCTGATCGAGGTCAGCGACACCATCTTCCCGCGGCTGGGATTGCCGGAGTGGACGGTTACCTTCGTCATCGCACTGCTTGCCATCGGGTTCCTGGTGGCGCTGTTCCTGGCCTGGGCCTACGAGCTGACGCCGGAGGGCGTGAAACCGACCCGGGACGTGCAGCTGGACGAATCGATCACGAGGGTGACCGGGCGCAAGCTCGATTTCGCCATCATCGCGGTGCTGCTCGTGGCGCTGGGCTGGTTCGCGTGGGACAAGTTCGGGGTGGGGCCGCAGGCGCCGCCACCCGCTGAGCCGGGCCAGGCAGAAGCCTCGATCGCGGTGCTGCCGTTCACTGACATGAGCGCGACCGGCGACCAGGAATACTTTGGCGACGGCCTTGCGGAGGAGATTCTCAACCTGCTGGCGGGCGTGCGCGAACTGAAGGTCAGCGGCCGCACCTCCTCGTTCTCCTTCAAGGGCAAGGACGTGCCGATTCCCGAGATCGGCCGCGCGCTCGGCGTGGCGCACATTCTCGAGGGCAGCGTGCGCAAGTCAGGCGATCGAGTGCGTATCACGGCGCAGCTGGTCAAGGCCGACGATGGATTTCATCTGTGGTCGGAAACCTTCGACCGGCAACTGGCGGATATTTTCGCGATCCAGGACGAAATCGCCGGCGCGATCGCGAAAGCGTTGCAACTGACGCTGGTCGGCCGGATCGCGGGCGCGGGCAATCTCGACGCCTATCAGCTGTACCTGCAGGCGCGACCCCTGATCTACAGCCGGAATCCGCAGAATCTGCGCGAGGCACGCCGACTGATCGACCGTGCACTCGAGCTCGATCCGGAGTACCCGCCTGCGTTGGCTGCCTCCGGCGAGCT
>CBDDRR010000331.1:0-3537 GCA_965233095.1 uncultured bacterium | reverse complement strand
GCCGACGTCATGAGTCTTGGCGCACGAGACGTCCTGTTCATCCTGATCGGCGCAATGGAGATCTATATTTACCTGAGCTTGCGCAAGATCCTGCTGCAGCAGCTGCATGGCAACACGCCGGCCGCCCTGTTGCTCCTGATGGCGATCATCGTGGGAATCTTCCATGCCACCGTGCTGTTCGATGTCGTGCTGGCGTTCGGCCCGACCCTGGCGGAGTCCACCCGGGACCAAATGGTCGTGGCGAGCGCGATTGTGGCCATTTCAGCGCTGTTTGCATACGCCGTGGTCGCTCTCGTCCTGGCCATCGCGTTGCTGGTCAGCAGGGCAGAGATCCCCGGCCTGCTGAAGGTGTTCGCCGTGCTGCTGATGGTGTGCTGCGTGCTGCAGCTCACCATCCTGCTTGGCGTCGTCAACATCATGCTGTTCCCTGCTGTCTTGCTGGTGCTGGCCGTGTTCTTCCTGCGCGGCGGGCACGAAGTGGAGGTGGTGTAAGCCCGGAAGGGCCACAGCGCAGCATTCCGGGCTAGAATCACGCAATTTGCTGCGGGGAACCTTGGGGTGAGAAACGCCACGATCACCGGCTGGGGCAAGTGCATGCCGCCGGCCGTGCTGTCGAACGACGATATCTCGACCTTCCTGGAAACGGACGACGAGTGGATTACCAGCCGCACGGGTATCAGTGAGCGGCGCATTTCGCACGTGCCGCTGGAGGAGATGGGTGCGATCGCCGCGCAGCGCGCGCTGGCCTGCGCGGGCATGGAGGCCGGCGAAATCGACCTGATCGTGTTCGGCACCTGCAGCTTTGACCAGCAGGTGCCCAACACGGCCTCCGGCGTGCAGAAGCGCATCGGCGCAGTGAACGCCGGCGCGATGGACGTGAATACCGCGTGTACCAGCTATCTCTACGGCCTCACCACCGCCGCCGCGCTGATCTCGCAGGGCGTGGTGAACAACGCGGTGGTCATCGGCGGTGAACTGATCTCGCCGCTCATGGACTGGACCGATCGCGGCGTCGCGGTGCTGTTCGGCGACGGCTGCGCCGCGACCGTGCTGCAGGCCACCGAGGCGGACGAAGGCCTCCGGGCCAGCAAGCTCGGCTGCTACGGCGAGGTGCGCGAGATCCTGCTGGTGCATGGCATGGGCCAGCGCTACGCCAACCGCGGCTGGGTCAACGGCGACACGCAGTGGGTGTTCGAGGGCCAGGAGATCTTCAAGCGTGCGGTGGTCGGCATGAGCCAGGCGTGCGACAACGTGCTCACGACCTGCGGCATGACGGCCGACGACGTCGACCTGGTAGTCCCTCACCAGGCCAACCTGCGCATCATCGAGGCGGTCGCCAAGCGCGCGCACATCCCGATGGAGCGCTGCTTCGTCAACGTGCACCGTTACGGCAACATGTCCGCCGCCACTGTGCCGGTGGCGCTGGTGGAATCGCTGGAGGAAGGCCGCGTCAAGCCGGGCGCCAACCTGCTGCTGACCGGCTTCGGCGGCGGGCTGACCTGGTCGGCCCACATGCTGCGCTGGGGCGAGCGTGTCACGCCGCTGGGCGAGTCGGATGTCCAGCTGCCGCCCTGCGAGAAGAGCGCGCTGGAGATGGTGCAGGGCTACCTGGCGGCCAAGCACGGCAGCCACGAATGAACCAGGGCGCCGGCCGTCCGGAGTTCCCGCGGCGTGGCATGGAGATGACCCGCCTCGAGACGTTCACCGACGCTGCCTTCGCGTTTGCCGCAACCTTGCTGGCGATCTCCATCGACGCCGTGCCGGGGACTTTCGATGAGCTCATGGAGGCGCTCAAGGGCGCGCCGGCCTTCGCCGCCAGTCTCGCCATCCTGCTGCTCTACTGGCGCGCGCACCAGACCTGGAGCGACCGCTTCGGCCTGCAGGACCTGCCGTCGGTGCTGCTCACCTTCGGCCTTATCATGGTCGTGATGATCTATGTCTACCCGCTCAAGATCATGTTCGGCGCCGCTTTTCATTTCGTTACGGGCGGCTGGATCCCGTCGACCTTCGAGCTGAACTCCTATCACGAGTTTCGCGTGTTGCTGACGGTGTACGGGACCGGGTTTTTCCTGCTCAACGCCGTGATCAGCGGACTGTACTGGCACGCGCGCCGCAAGCGGGCAGTTCTCGGGATGAGCGACGCCGAGGTTCGCGACTGTGCCGGCGAGAGCATCGCATGGCTGGTCGTCGGTGCTTTCGGGCCGCTGTCCATCCTGCTGGCCTGGACGCTGCCGGACGAGCAGGTGCCGGTCGCGGCATGGTTCTACTCGCTGCTGGCGATCGTGGGGCCCGGCATCGGCTTCGTGATCGGCCGCGTCGAGGCACGGCGCGCAGGTCACACCGGCGCCTGACCCACGCTCACTCGGCCAACGCGTACAGCAGGTCCACGTAGGACTTCTCGAGTTCGGCCAGTCCCGCCGCGCCGACGCCCTCCGCCGGGTGGATCAGCATGTACTCGTCCGGCGCGTGCGCGCCCGCGCCATGGCCGAGCCCGCCGAATACGAAGGGCAGGCCGAGGTTGCGCGTGAACTGGTAGAAGGGCGCGCTGCCGCCCAGCCACGGTGACACGGCGGGCGTGTGGCCGTACTTGTTGAACACGCCGATGGCCGCCTGCACGACGGCGCTGTCCACCGGGCTGGCTGCGGCCGGGTAGCCACGCCCCTCGATCTGCACCATTTCGACGTCCTCGAAGCCGTGCGCATCGAGGTGCGCGCGAAACTTCGTCCAGGCGACCTCGGGCTCGAGCCCGGGCGGCAGCCGCGTGTCGATCTTTGCGGTGGCCTTGTGCGGCAGGATGGTCTTGCCGCCGGGTCCCGTGTAGCCGGACCAGATGCCGTTGATGTTCAGCGTCGGGTCGAACAGGTAGCGCACGATGATGTCGCGGCCCTCCAGGCCGTCGATCCAGCGCGCCACGCCGAGCTGCTCGCGCATGCGGTCCAACTGGCCACTCTGCACCAGACCGTTGATCAGCCGCTGCTCGTCCTCGGTCGGACCGCGCAGCCCGTCGTAGTAGCCGTCGATGAGAATGGTGTTGCCGTCGGGGCTCACCATGGAGGCAATGGCATTCACCAGCCGCAACGCGGGTGCATCCACCACCGACTTCAGCGAGCCGTGGATCTCCGCTTTTTGCGGTCCGCCCCACGCGCCGCCGCGCGCCTCCAGCTCGAAGTAAACAATGCCTTTAACGCCGAGGTTGAGCCCCACGCTGCCGTCGGGCGTCTGCAGGTTCATCGGGAAGTAGGCCGCATCGGCCTGGCGCAGCCGCTCGACGTAGGGCGCCAGCACCTGGTCGAAGTGCGTCGACCCGAGCTCTTCCTCGCCCTCGGCGACGACCGCGAGGTTGACCGGCAGCTTGCCTTCCGCCTTGAGGATGGCCTCCACGGCGTTGAGGAAGGCGCGCTGCGGCCCCTTCTGGTTGGTCGCACCGCGCGCCATCAGCACTGTGCCCAACTCGGTCTCAACGAGCTCGCCGGCGAATGGATCGTCGATGCGCCAGTTGGGCTCGATCGGCTGGACGTCGTACATCATGTAGACCAG
>CBDDRR010000330.1:0-7485 GCA_965233095.1 uncultured bacterium | reverse complement strand
CAGCTTCCGCGACGCCGGCGCTTGCGAGGTGTTCGACTTCGTCGACGAGGGCCTGCCGTCCACCATCTGCCCCGGTGAGACGTTCGCGCCCGCCCTCGAGCGCATGCTGGCGCGCATCTCGGCCAGCGGCGCCGATGTCGTGGTGATCGAGGCGGGCGCGTCGCCGCTGGAGCCTTACAATGGTGACCTGTCCCTAGAGAGAATTCACGCCGATACCCGCATGACCGTGCTTTGCGGCTCAGATCCCTATGCCGTCGTCGGCGTGCAGTCCGCATTCGGCCTACGGCCGGATGTCGTGTCTGGCCCGGCGGGCAACACCACCGCAGCCGTGGCCCTGGTGCGGCGCCTGGCGGACGTGCCCGCGTTGAACCTCATGGACGGTGAGGCACGGCCTGCACTGCGCGCGATGCTGATCGAGCGCTTCGGGATCCGGGAGGAATGAGCCGGGCGGTCGGGATTGCCGGGCCCTCGGAGCTTGCCGTGCGCGCGGGCGCCACGGCGGTCGAGGCCGGTGGCAACGCGGTCGATGCGGCAATTTCCGCTGCGCTCGCGGCGCTGTGCACCGAGGTCGCCATCGTCGGCCTGGATGCGGCTGCGTACATCACCCTCTGGCACCCCGACCAGCCGCCCGTGGTGATCGACGGCGGCATCGTGATGCCGGGCCGGGGCCAGCCGGCAGAGCGCTTTGGCGCGGCCGGGCGGCCGGTCGAGCTGGATTACGGTGGCGGCATGGAGACGGTGGTCGGCTACGGCGCGGTGGGTGTGGGCGGCGCCGTCGCGGCGCTCGGCGAGGCCGCGGCCGGCTGGAGCAGCCTGCCGTGGGACGCGCTGGTCGCACCTGCGGCGGCCTGCGTTCGTGACGGGTTCCCGCTGTCGCGTGCCTCGCATACCTGGCTCAAGTACAGCCATCGCGAGGTCTTCGGCTGGCAGGCCGAAAGTGCGGCGGTCATCCATGACTCCAACGGTGCCCTGTTGCCGGCGGGGGCGGCCATCCGGGTACCCGGCCTGGCGGCTACGCTTAACGAACTCGGCCGTGAAGGGCCCGAGGCCCTCTATGGCGGTCGGCTCGGCGAAGAGATTGCCGCCTGCGTGCAGGCCGGTGGCGGCCTGCTCGGCCGGCAGGACCGCCACGCCTACCGGGCGCTGCGGCGCGAACCGACACGCTGCTCCGTCGATGGCTGGTCGATCGCAATGCCGCCGCCGCCGGCCATCGGCGGCACGGCGTTGGCGGCAATGCTGGCGCGCATGGGGCGCGCCCCCGAGATCGCATGGGATGCGGCCGCCGTGGCGGCGCTGGCGACCGTGCAGCGCGACGTGTTCGAGTTCCTGCGCACGCTGCCCGCGGACCAGGACACCGACGTTGTGCTGGAATCCTTGCTGGCCTGGGCAAGGGCCGGCGGCGACCCCGGCGGGCGCCGTTCACCGTCGACGGTCCATGTGTCCGCGCTCGACGAGGATGGCCTGGGCTGCGCCGTCACGGCGTCCTCCGGCTATGGCTCCGGCGTGCTCGTGCCGGGTACCGGCATCTGGCTCAACAATTGCCTCGGCGAGCTCGAACTGAACCCGCGGGGCTTCCACGGCCTGCGGCCGGGACAGCACATGGCCTCAAACATGTCGCCGACCGTGGCCCGCGGCGACCACGGCGCGGCGCTCGCGCTGGGCAGCCCCGGCGCCGAGCGCATCACCACCGCGCTGCTGCAGGTGATGCTCAATTTCATGCGTCTCGGCATGTCGCTGGAGGAGGCGCTGGCCGCGCCGCGCCTGCATGTGGAACGGGTGGCGGACGCCTGGCAGGCGGCGGCCGAGCCGGGACTGCCGCTCGACGCGGTACCCATGCCTTGCCGGGAGTTCGATGCCCTGTCGATGTTCTTCGGCGGCGCAGGGGCGGTGCTGCGCGGGGCCGATGGCACGCTGGTGGCGGCGGCTGATCCGCGCCGCCAGGGGGCGGCACTGGTGGCGCGCAGCGGGACCTGACGGTCAGCGAGGCGCGGACGGGCGGGGCGTCCCGGCGACAGGAGTCAGGTGGCCGCCAGCGCCAGCCGAGCCAGCAGGAAGCCGAGCAGTGCGCCGGCCGCGACGTCACTGGGGTAGTGCAGCCCGAGTATCACGCGCGACGTGGCCACGAGCACCGTGAAGGGCAGCAGCACGACCGCCAGCTCCGGATAGGCCGCAGTGGCGATGAGGGTGAACGAAACCGCGTGCAGCGTGTGGCCGGAGGGAAAACTGTAGCGGTCGAGCGGCCGCGCCCCGGCACGAATGCGGGGATGCAGGTTGCAGGGCCGCTCGCGCACCAGCCGCTCTTTCAGCCAGCGGTACACGGCGGTGCCGAGCAGGCCGGCCAGCGCCATCTGCACGCTGACCGACGCGCCGGCAGCTCCGTACAGGAGCGGCAGGATAAGCATCAGCCCGTACCAGAAAACGCCGTCGCCGAGTCGACTGACGGTGGAGAACAGCAACAGCACCGGGGTCCGGTCGCACGAGCGGTTGGCCCGCAGGCAGAACCGGACCTCGGCATCCTCGAGTCGCGCCAGCCAGCCGGCGGATATCGCCATGTGCAATGCTCTCTGACCTTGCCTGGCCGGAAGCATCGCAGCGCATGGCTACGCCGCGGTTAAGGCGTCGCTACGACGATATGACACCGTTGCCGCCATTCTCGCCGGGCGGATCGCGAAAGGCGCCGGAGATGGCCTCCACCGCGGCGAATGCTTCGCCCGGGCGCTCGACGCGCGCGATGTGCAGCAGGGCGTCGCCCTCGTTGACCAGCGGCAGGCTGTTCCGCCCGATCACGATGCCGGCATGCGGTGCAGTGACCGCCACGTCGTGCGCGCCAAAGGGATCCGACACCTGTCCCAGCATCTCGCCGGCCCGGACGCGCTGTCCCAGCCGGACCGCGGTGCGCAGGATGCCGCCTTCCGGTGCACGGACCCAGTGACTGCTGTTCGCCACCACCGGCGTGGCGGGCCGCGCCCGGCGCGGCTTGCCGCGCAGCATGTCCAGCTTGCGCATCACTGCGACGATGCCGGCGACGCCCATGCGAATTGACAGCTCGTCGAAGCGCAGTGCTTCGCCGGCCTCGTAGATCAGCGTCGGAATCCCTTTCTCCGCCGCCGCCTCGCGGAGCGAGCCGTCGCGCAGCCGCGAGTCGAGCACCACCGGCGCACCGAACGCCGTGGCGAGCTCGCGGGTCTCGGGGTCATCGAGCTGGGCACGGATCTGCGGCAGGTTGCTGCGATGGATCGCCCCGGTGTGCAGATCGATGCCGTGGGTGCAGCGGTCGACGATTTCTGTCATGAACTGGTTCGCGAGCCGAGCGGCCAGCGAGCCGCGCTCGGAGCCGGGGAAGCTGCGGTTCAGGTCTCTTCGGTCCGGCAGGTAGCGGGTGTGATGCAGCAGCCCGAACACGTTCACCACCGGCACCAGCAGCAGCGTGCCGCGCAACCCGGCCAGTGGCCGCGTGCGGATTCGGCGAATGATTTCGATGCCGTTCAACTCGTCGCCGTGGATCGCGGCGCTGATGAACAGGCGCGGCCCGGCGCGCCGCCCGTTGATGACCCACACGGGCATCTCCACCGGCACATGGGTGTGCAACATGCCGACCGGAAGCGACAGGCCGCGACGCTCGCCGGGAGCGATGCTGACGTCGCCTATGGTGATGGATTGTCCAGCCATCTGGTGCTCGTCTTCAGCCTTTGCCGCGCGTCTTGGTCTTGTTCGGACGGGCCCGCTTCTCAATGAATTCCATGATCATTGCCGCAATGTCCTTGCCAGTCGCCTTTTCGATGCCCTCCAGTCCTGGCGAGGAATTCACCTCCAGCACCAGCGGCCCGTCCTTGCCGCGTACGATGTCGACGCCGGCGATGTTCAGTCCGACGGTCTTGGCCGCGCGCACTGCCGTGGCGCGCTCCGCGGGGCTCAGCTTGACCACCGAGGCGGAGCCGCCGCGGTGCAGGTTGGAGCGGAACTCGCCTTCCTTCGCCTGCCGCAGCATCGCAGCCACCACCCGGTCGCCGATGACGAAGGCGCGGACGTCCGCGCCGCCCGCCTCGCGGATGAACTGCTGCACGAGGAAGTTGGCGTCGAGTTCGCGGAAGGCGTCGATGACGCTCTCGGCCGCCTTGTTGGTTTCGGCGAGCACGATGCCGCGCCCCTGCGTGCCCTCGAGCAGCTTGAGCACCAGCGGTGCGCCCCCCACCAGCCGCACCAGCGTCTTGGTGTCGTCGGGCGAGTGGGCGAAGGCGGTCACGGGCATGCCGATCCCCGCGCGCGCCAACAACTGCAGTGAGCGCAACTTGTCGCGGCTGCGGCCGATCGCAACGGATTCATTCGCCGGGTAGACGCCCATCACCTCGAATTGGCGCAACACCGCGAGTGCGTAGAAAGTGACGGACGCGCCGATGCGCGGAATCACCGCGTCGAAGCGCGGCAGGATCTCGCCACGGTGGTACACCGTCGGCCGCAGCGAAGTGACGTCCATGACGCACTTCAGGGGGTCCACGATGTTGACCTCGTGACCACGTTGCCTGGCCGCCTCGATCAGTCGGCGGGTTGAATAGAGCTGCCGGTTTCGCGACAGGATGGCGATGTGCATCATTCTTTCTCCGGAAGGGTGGCGCGCGCCCTGCGGGCGCGGCCGAGGCAATAGGACCTGGCGGGATCCACCACGAAGCGGCGGCGCAGGGCGGTTCGCCCCAGCAACATGCGAAAGCGCATCGGGTCCCGATCCGTCAGCGTCATCTCGATCCGCCAGGTCAGCTGGCCGACGCTCACGGTACTCTCGATGACCCAGCGCTGCTCGCGATGTCCGCCGGAGTCCGAAACCATGCGCCGGTCGAGCACCGGCGCCTCGCAGTGAACCACCTTGCTGCGGTCGTGCTGGTCGGGGTGCACGCTGAAGCGCACCCACTGGGCGCCGTCACGTTCGAACGGTGCCACCTCGAAGGCGTGCAGCGCCGAGGTGCGCGCGCCGGTGTCCACTTTGGCCTTGATGCGGGGAATGCCGAGCTCAGGCAGGCCGATCCACTCGCGCCAGCCCAGGACGGTCCGGGGAGACTCCGCCACCATGCTTCAGAACCAGCCCCGGCGGCGGAACATCCATGCCATGCCGATACCGATCACGGCGAACAGCAGCATAACCAGCGGGTAGCCGAAGCGGGCGCGCAGCTCCGGCATGTTCCACGGGCTGGCGTCGGGATCGAAGTTCATGCCGTACACGCCGGCGATGAAGGTCAGCGGGATGAAGATGGTCGCGATGACGGTGAGCAGCTTCATGACGTCGTTCATCCGATGGCTGACGCTCATCAGGTGGAGTTCGTGCAGGCTGCGGGTCACCTCGACCAGGTTGTCGATGGTATCGCCGATCCGCATGTGGTGATCCAGCACGTCATGGACATAGCGGCGAGTGGCGCCGCTCAAGGGCGAGTCGTCGCTGCGCAGCAGGCGGCCGAGCGCTTCCTGCCCGGGCAGCACAAGCCGGCGCATCAGGGCGAGCTTGCGCCGCAGCTCGTGGATGTCTGCGATGGATTCCTCGCTCGGCCGGTCCAGCAGGTCCTCCTCGAGCGTCTCGATCCGGTCGCGCAGTGTTTCCAGCACCGGGAAGGACGCGTCGACGGCGGCATCCACCAGGCAGTAGAGCAGGTATTCCGCGCCGCGCTTGCGGATGCGACCGCTGCCGCTGGTGGCGCGCAGCCGCTGGCGGATAGGTTCGACCAGCGCGGGATCCCCGCTCCAGAAACTCACGATCCAGTGGGGACCGAGGAACAGGCTGAACTGCTCCAGCGTCAGTTCGCCGCCTTGCAGGACGGGCACCGAGACCACCATGAAGCTGTGCTTTTCGTAGAGCTCCAGCTTGGTTCGCTGGTGGCCGTTGTGCACGTCCTCCAGCGCCAGGGGGTCGAGACCGAGCTGCTCGTGCAACCAGCGCAGCGCCGCGGGATCGGGCGCCGCGGGGAAATGCACCCAGTCGACGACCGACGGGTCGAGGCCGTCGAGCGCCGCCGCCAGGCCGATCTCCGCCTGCTCCTCGAGGCGGGCTTCGCTGTAACGCCACCAGGCGACCCTGGTGGCGCCGACATCGGCCGCCACCGATTCAATCGGGTGCCCGGGCGGGCTGCCCGGCTGGCTCCCTCGTCGCGCAGTGCTGCTGCTCGTCATTCTCTTTTCCCCGGCCGGCACCCGCGCATCATAGCGCGTCGCAGTACAATCATCGCTGGCGTTGCCGAAGTTGCCGCTCCAATGGCCTGCCTGTTCGTTGAACAAATGACGGTGCTGGATTTCTCGCGGCTGGACCGCGAGCGCGGCCTGGTGGGCGAAAGCTGGATTGTCGACCTGGAGCTGGAGGGCGCGCTTGATGCGCAGTCCATGGTGCTGGATTTCGGCACTGTAAAGCGCGTCGCGAGGGATGCCGTTGAGGCTTTCGCCGACCACAAGCTGCTGGCGCCGGCGCGCTGCGGCTGGCTGGAAATCACCGAACTCCCGGCCAGCGGCGAAATCCGCATCGAGGCGCCGGCCGCCGGGTTGCGGCTGCGTTCCCCGGGGACCGCCGTTTGTAGGCTGGAAGCCGCGGACGTGACCATGCCGGCACTGCGCATCGAGCTGGAGCGTTGTGTGGCTGCGGCAATGCCCGCCAACGTCAGCGGTGTGCGTGTGGCGCTGCGCGAGGAGGTGGCCCAAGGGGCCTACTACCACTACAGCCACGGGCTCAAGCGCCATGCCGGCAACTGCCAGCGGATCGCGCACGGTCATCGCTCGCGCATCGAGATCTACACCGACGGACGGCGAAACGACCACTGGGAGCGCGTCTGGGCAGAGCGCTGGCGCGACATTTACCTCGGGTCGGAGGAAGACGTCGTGGCCGAGACCCGACTGGGCGACCGGCCGGCCTGGCGCTTTGCCTACGTGGCCGCCCAGGGCGAGTTCGAGCTGGAAATCTGGCAGGACCGTTGCGAGCTGGTGCCGGCGGACACCACCGTGGAGCAGCTGGCCGGCCATATTGCCGCCACCCTGGCGCGGTTGGACCCGGGCACGGCCTTCAGGGTGCGCGCCTACGAGGGCGTGCAGAAGGGCGCCGTCGCCGAGGCCGGGGGCGCCTGAAGTCGCAAGGGAACCCGGGGTTCGCTTGCGGGGTCTTGGAAAGGGGTGGTTTCGGCCCAAAATAGAGTTGAGCGCCGGCGTCCGGAGCGAAGGAGATTCTTAAATGAAGCGCGTGCTGCTGTTCTTGGCGACCAATATCGCCGTGCTGGTGGTCCTGTCCATCGTGCTGAGCCTGATTGGCTTCGAAGGGATCATGGACGCGCAGGGGGTCGACCTCGACCTGGGGGCCCTGTTGCTGTTCTCAGCCCTGTTCGGCTTCACCGGCTCGATCATATCGCTGCTCATCTCCAAGTGGAGCGCCAAGCGGATGACCGGCGCGAAGGTCATCACCCAGCCCGCCAACCCGACCGAAACCTGGCTGGTCGAGACCGTGCGCCGGCAGGCGCGCGAGGCGGG
>CBDDRR010000329.1:0-8952 GCA_965233095.1 uncultured bacterium | reverse complement strand
CGCACATCCGCACCTTGGGAGAAATTCGATGCGATTTTGCTGCTACCTCTATTCCGGGCTCACGGTTCTCTTGCTGCCCGCCGCGGCCACCGCCGCCTCCGTCGAGCAGATCTTCGACCGGATGGCGCAGCAGGAAGCTGCGGCGTTGCAGGGCGTGGATTCAGTGCTGCTGGACACCGAAACCATGGGCATGGGCCAGGTCGAGTACTACGAGAAGACCAGCAAAGTCGATGTCAACGGCCGCGAGATGTACATCCTGCGCCAGGTGCCACCCTCGGAAATGGCTGAGAGGCATTCTGCCGGCAATGCGATAGCGGACGCGTCGCCCGACGAGCTGCGGCGCGCCGCAGCGGAAATCGAGCGCCAGGGCCCGGAAATGGAGCGCGGCATGCGCGAGGAAATGCAGAAGTCCGGCCTGCCGGGCGGGCTGGGCGACATGCTGATGACGCCGCCGCCTGACGAGCCGTGGCTGTCGGCCAATCCGAACGATATGACCCAGATGTACGGCATGATGTTGCGGGGCACGGCGGAAGGCAAGGAAGAGCAGGCACGCCGCTATGCGGGCGGGGTGGATGGCGCTCACGAGCGGGCGCAGATCGCCCAGCAGACCAGGCTCGTCGGCCAGACCACCGTCGACGGCCGGCCGGCCTTTCACCTGCTTGCCGAAGGTGTGAACCATCGGCAGGTAGAAGACGGCGTTGAGATCATGATTCGCGACGTGAACATGTTTGTGGACGCCGAGCGCTACGTGCCGTTGTCGCTGCGGATGGACGGCACCATGCGGGAGGGCGGCGAGACGCGCGAGATCACCATCGAGCGCCATGACCAGGATTACCGCCAGGTGCCGGGCTGCGGCAATCTGTACCGGCCGTTCAAGACGGTCATGCGCATGGCCGGTGTGATGAATGCCGAGCAGGAAGCGCAGATGCGCGAGGCGCAAAAGCAGATGGCTGAGCTGGACAAGCAGATGGCGCAGATGCCGCCCGGGCAGCGCGACATGATGATGAGGCAGATGGGTCCGCAAATGGAAATGATGCGCAATATGGCGGCCGGCGGCGGGGTCGAGATCGTCTCGAACCTGAAAGACATGAAGTGCAACGTGCCTGTGCCGAATCCGATGACCATGGCAAAGACTCCTTTTGGCGGCGGAATGCTCGGCATGCCCGCATCCTCCGGCTCGGGCCTTCCGGTACAGGCGCCCCCCGCCAGTCAAGCGCAGCAGGCGCCGGGCGACCGGCAGGCTGCCCGCCAGGCCTGCTTGCAGGAAAAAATTGCGGCCGCGGAGGCAGCTCAGAAGAAAAAGCGCGGCTTTGGCAAGCTGCTGAGCGCGGCGGGCCGCGTGGCCTCGCGCCTCGGCAACCAGGACGTCGCGCGGGTAACCGGCGACGTGCACACGGCGGGCGCGACGGCGGACGACCTCGCCGGCGCCGCGCGGGATCTCGGCCTGACGGAGGACGAGATCGCGGAATGTGACAACCCGTAGCGGCACGCGTGCAGTCCGTTCCGGGGGACGGCGCCAGGGGCGTGGCGGTGACGGAGCGTTATTACCTCGCCTACGGCTCCAACCTGCATCCCGTGCGTCTCGCCCGACGGCTGCCGAGCGCGCGCCTGGTCGGCACCGCGCCGCTGCCCGGCTACCGCCTCGCTTTCCACAAGCGCGGCATGGACGGGTCCGCCAAGTGCGACCTGGCGCTGTCGGATGAACCGGGGTCCGTAGCCTATGGCGCGGTCTTTGCGATCGCCAGGGATGAAATTGGCCGGCTGGACCAGTTCGAGGGCCTCGGCGCAGGCTACTTCAAGGAGCAGGTGACGCTGCGCGTCGACGGTGTCCGCTTGTCCGCCTTCGTCTACTTCGCCAGCGACACGCACATTGACCGCGAGCTGGCACCATTCGACTGGTACAAGGGAATCGTGCTGGCCGGCGTCCGGCGACACCGCTTCCCGCGGGGGTACTTTGAGCAGATCAAGGCTGTGCCGTACCGCGTGGACCCCGACGAGACGCGCCGTGCGGAAATGACGGCGCTGCTGGCGAGGCTAGATGGCTGAGGAATATTCCCGTGTCGACCGGACGCGGAACACGAGTTGCACGTCCTCCAGCCGGACGTCGCTCGGCAGCTCCGGCAGCCCGGTAATCCAGGCCTGGTCGGGCGAGAGGTCCGCGAGTTCACCAGTGTCGACGTTGTAGATATGGGCATGGGGCGCGATGACCGTGTCGAAAAAGACCAGGCCGCTGCCCACGTCGATCGGCCGCAACAGGTCCCACTCGACGAACTCCTTCAACGTCCGGCGCACCCATGCCGTCGAGTACTTGTGGCCTGCAAGCTTAAGCTCGGACTCAACCATTTCGACGGTGACATGTCGCTTGTGCGGCAGCAGCAGCGCGGCAATCGCTGTGCGCGCCGGCGTGGGCGCGAGGCCGTGGTCGAGCAGGGTCCGGCGCGCCGCCCCTGGATCCATGCACGGCCCGGGCAACGAGCGCTCCATGGCATGCGCCGCCAGGAACAGTCGCCATGCCTGCTGCTTGGGGCACGGATGCTCACCATTGCTCAGGCCAAAGTGGCGGCACAATCGGCAGGCGAGGTCGCCGGACCAGCCGCGGCAGAGGCCAGAGTCATGCACCAGGCGAACCTGCCTTTCGTTCTCATCGCCATCCACTTTCAAATGCCATGCTTTCATCGAACCGCTCCTGCCAGCCAGCACCGGGTAACGATAGTAAATAAGAATCATTCGCATTTCAACGGAGCAAAATCATGGCTATCTTCCGTGCGCTGACCATCGCGGCTTTGCTCATTGCATCGGTATCGGCCTGCGCCGTGCGATTCCAGCAACCTGATGACACGGCTGGCCACGCTGTGCTGGCGCTGCCCTCCCAGGAAGCGCAGCGGGATCGCCGGATTTTTGTCGAGCCCATGGAGTTCAACGGCCTGGCGCAGCCGCGCAACTGGCTGGTGGAGAACTTTCGCATTCCCCCCGGCGAGTTTCGCTTGCTGGCGAGGGCGGCAAACGAGGCCCAACAGGGGAGCTGCCTGCTGCAGTTCATCGCTGTTGCGGGCCAGACGTACCTTGTCGATGCGAGGCTGGGAGAAGGGACTTTCACCTTCCTGGTGCTCGAGGACGGCGATACCGTGGCCACCTGCACCGCGCCGGCCACGGCGCTGCCGACGCCGGCGAGGATTCCTGGCGTGCCATCGCGCTAGCAGTCCGGCAGTCCGGCCGCGGTTAAGATGCACCCATGGCACTGCGTCGCAAGCTTTATTCCGGCCGGGACTTCCGGCGCGCCTTGTCCATCGAGGAGCTGCGCCGTGTTGCGCGCCGCCGCGTGCCGCATTTCGCCTTCGAGTACATCGAATCCGGCGCCGAGGACGAGCTGACCCTGCGCTGGAACCGCGCGGCGTTCGAGCAATTGCGATTCGTGCCCCGCACGCTGGTGGACACCACTGCACGGCGCCAGTGCACCACCTTGCTAGGGCGCGACAGCTTTGCGCCGCTGGTGATCGCCCCCACGGCAATGAACGGAATGCTGCACCGGCGCGGCGACGTGGCGCTGGCACGCGCCGCTGCGGCAGCCGGCGTTCCGTCCTGCCTCAGCACCTTCTCCAACGTGCGGCTCGAAGAGTTGGCCGGGGAAGTTGACGGCCGCCTGTGGATGCAGCTCTACCTGCTCGGGGATCGTGCCATTGCGCGCGACATCATCGGCCGGGCGGACCAGGCCGGCTACGAGGCGCTGGTACTGACCACTGACGCCAACGTGTTCGGTTTCCGCGAGTGGGACCGGCGTAACTACCGGTCGCCTGGCCGGCTGACGCCGCGCAACCTGCTCGACGCCGCGCGTCATCCCCGCTGGCTGCTGGACGTGATGCTGCCTGGCGGCTTCCCGCGTTTCGAGAACGTCATGGATTTCCTGCCGCCCGAGGCGCGCAGCGCGCGCGCCGGGGTGGCCCACCTGCCGCGCCTGCTCTTGCCCGACGTGACCTGGGACGACGTCGAGTGGCTGCGCCGCGCGTGGCCGCGCAAGCTGCTTCTCAAGGGCATCCTGGATGTTGCGGATGCTCGACGCGCAGTGGAGCTCGGCTGCGACGGCATCGTGCTCAGCAATCACGGCGGCCGCCAGCTGGACGGCTGCATCTCGCCGCTTGAGGCGTTGCCGGACGTCAAGGCAGCGGTCGGGGCAAGTGCGGCCGTGCTCGTCGACAGCGGTTTCCGCCGCGGCGCCGACGTGGTCAAGGCGCTGGCCCTCGGCGCCGATGCCGTGATGGTCGGTGCGGCGATGCTTTACGGTCTCGCCGCGGGTGGCGAGGCCGGCGTGCGGCACGCCCTTGACCTGTTGACCGGCGAGATCGACCGAATCCTCGGCCAGCTCGGCTGCAACTCGCTGGAGGAACTCGGCCCCCACCTGCTGGCGCGCGTCAGAACTTCTCCGGCCGCAGCACCCCAACATCGCTCATGAACAGGATCATTGCGTAGTGATCGTAGTAGTGGGCCCGCAGGTGGACGGCAATGGCTTCCGCGGTCGGCGCATCGCACACGACTTCGATGCGGATGTTGCTGCTCGCTTCCCAGCCGGCGCTGCGGACCCCGCGGCTGCCCTCGCCGCGCGCGTCGCTGACGGTGAAGCCATGCGCGCCGAGGCGCTTGATGTCCTCGGAGATGCGCCGCTCGAGGGCCGCCTCGGTGACGATGGTGACAAGCTTGCGGGCTTCGGTGTGCATAGCCTCAGCCTCCGATGGAGTGCAGGGTTTCGGCCAACCGCATGTACAGCGGGATGCCGACTAGGATGTTGAAGGGGAAGGTCACTCCCAGCGACGCCGTCAACGACAGCGTCGGATTGGCCTCGGGAAGCGCCAGGCGCAGCGCGGCGGGTACGGCGATGTACGAGGCGCTCGCCGCCAGCGTTGCGAGCAGCATGGTGCCGCCGACCGAGAGCCCCAGCAGCTGGCCCAGCCCGCCGCCGACCAGCGCGCCGAACAGCGGGAACAGCACGCCGAAGGCGACAAGGAACAGTCCGTGGCGCCGCAGGCTGCCGACCTGCCCGGCCGCCACCAGGCCCATTTCCAGCAGGAACAGCGCCAGCACGCCGTGGAACAGCCCGAAGAACAGGTTCGACACGGGCTCGAGGGCTTCCGGGCCGGCCGCCCAGCCGATCAGCAAGCCGCCGATCAGCAGCACGATGCTCTTGCCGAGGAACACCTCGTGGGCCAGGCGCGGCCAGTTCGTGTTCGCGGCTAGCCCGCGCGCCAGCATGATGCCCACGACGATGGCCGGGACCTCCAGCAGTACGAGCAGCAGCGGCATGTGCTCCTCGAACTGGATCTCGCGCGACACCAGCCAGGCCACGGCCACGGCATAAGTGCCGACGCTTACCGAGCCGTAATGCGCGGCGATCGCGGCTGCATCGACGCGCGACAGCCGCCCCAGGAAGCGGAGCAGGGGGTAGGCCGCCAGGGGCAGCAGGCTACCCATGATCACCACGGCGATCATCTGCGGCAGCAGCGCCGCAAGCGATTGCTGCGCGAGCTCGACGCCACCCTTCATGCCGATGGCGAGCAGCAGCATCACGCTGAGAAATTCGTAGATCTGTCCGGGCAGGCGCAGGTCAGAGCGCGCCAGGCCGGCGACCAGGCCAAGGATGAAGAACAGGACGATCGGATCCATCGCTGCAGCCGTGCTGTTGCCCGGGCGCATATGATGCCCGAGCAATCTGCGTCCATCCATAACGGTGTACTAAGATGATTCCATCGGCGAAGTAAACTGGACAATCATGGAGCCGTCGAACATCAAGTCACTCAGGCAGCAGCTTCTCGAGCTCCAGTCGGCGCTCCTGGCCCAGCAGGACGAAATCTCGCGTGAGCATACCGGGCCGGTGGAGCTCGACCAGGCGCGGGTCGGGCGGTTGTCGCGCATGGATGCCATGCAGGCCCAGGCGATGGCGCAGGAAGCCGAGCGCCGCCGCCAGCGCCATCTGGAAGCGATCGGCGGCGCGCTGCGTCGCATCGATGCCGGCGACTACGGCTTTTGCTTCGCTTGCGGCGAGGAAATCGACCTGCGTAGGCTGCATGCGGATCCGACCAACACCCGCTGCATCCGCTGCGCCGAGGCGGCCTCCAGCTAGAAGCGGCCGGTAAAGCGCAAGTAGAAGTCGTCGTCGACGCGCACCTGCGGCGTGCCCTCCGGCACGGCAATTTCGTCGCGCCGCCGCAGCCGGGCCTCCATGGACCAGGTCTTGGAAAAACGCCACTGGTACCTGACTTCCTGCAGGCGATCGTTGTTGCGGAAATCAGGCGAGATCAGCCAGCCGCCGCCGGCGCGACCGTAGACGAAGGCGATGTTGTGCCCGGGAGCGAAGTCGAACAGGTTGAACGAGAACTGGTGCGCCTTGCCATCCGCGCTGGCGCCGCCGCCTGCATTCACCACTGATTCCAACGGCGTGTTCGGCGCATAGCCCACCTCGCCGCCGATGCCGCCGCGCATCCCCCCGGCGCCGATGGGCCATTCCGCGAACAGCTTGGCCGTCAAGGCGAAGTAGTCGTCGCGCGTCGAATCGCCGAGCCCATCGGTGGCCAGGGTGTCCGGCATCC
This sequence comes from uncultured bacterium, assembly GCA_965233095.1. GTDB lineage: Bacteria > Pseudomonadota > Gammaproteobacteria > Steroidobacterales > XN24 > XN24. The sequence goes on along the minus strand of CBDDRR010000329.1, from coordinate 2,377 downwards.
AGGTCACGGCGAACAGGCGCTGGGTGAGTGGGCCCCAGGGTGCGGTTGCCTCGAGCGCGGCAAACGCCGTCACGCGGCTGCCGGAGTCGTCAAAGGTCAAGGGCGCGCGTGCGGTCTGTCCCGTGCCGTTGCTGGCGTTGGCCTGCAGCACGAGATGGCTGCGCCAGGTGGGGCCGAGCTCATATTGCAGGTGCGCGCCGTCGGTCCAGGTGATGTCCACGTTCGGGCTGTCGTTGCGGTCGAAACTCTTGGAGGCGACGCCGGGCAGGGCGAACTTGCCCTGGAACCGGCCGAGCCGCAGCGACCAGTCGCTGTCCTCGGGTGCATAGTCGAAATAGAACTCGTCGATGGTCGCATCGCCTTCATCCAGCCCGGTGCGCGTCGGCGCCCAGGCCTTCAACCAGAATCGTGTCTGGTCCTGGTCCGTGGTGTAGCGCCCGGCGACACGGGCGCGCCATTTCCACGCCTCCGACAGCTGGGTCTCGGCTCCGCCCCTGGCGCGCAGGCGAAAGCCATCATCGCTGGATTCGACACCGTTGCGCGTCTCGCGCTGGGTGGCATAGAAAGCCAGGCGGGCGTCACCGAAGTACTTCAGCGAGGACTCGGCAAGTGCAGCCGCCGGCATGGCCAGCAGCACGGACAATACGATGGCTGAAATATTTTTGGACACGTCGGGAAAACCTCATTCGGGAGCATGAATTGTGCCTTCGGCGACGGATACGGCCGTCCCGCCGACTCGCACCACGGTGATAGCGCCGCCCTTGAGCTCCACCTCGATCATCAACGTGCTCGGCCGGCCCATTTCGATGCCCTGCTCGATTTGCACGGTGAAGATACCGTCAGTCAGCCCCAGCCGCGGCACCAGCCAGCCGGGGAAGGCCGTCGCCGCGGATCCGGTCGCGGAGTCCTCCGGAATGCCGATCCCCGGCGCGAACATGCGCGCACGGTAACGCGTACCCTTTGGGCCGTCGAGGGGCGCCACGAGATACACCTGGTCGGCCCAGGAGTCCTTGAGGATTTCGCGCCAGCGATTGAAATCCAGCTCGGCGCGCGCCAGCGCGTCGGTGTCGCGCAGCGGAATCACGAGATACGGCACGCCCGCGGATACCATGACGGGGCCCCAGCCGCCCGCCAACAGGTCGGTGGGCCGGAGCGAAATGACCGCGGCGAGCGCATCCGCCGGCGGCGGGTTCGGTCCTTTCTCGGGCAACTTGGCCGCCCATAGCCAGGCGCTCTTGAGATGCTTCTGCTGGCGGAGAGTCACGCGCACCGGCCCCACGCCCTCGCCGAACACGAACTCGGTGTCGGTCCAGCCTTCCTCGGCGAGCGCCAGCGCCGCCCCCACAGTCGGATGGCCAGCGAACGGCAGCTCACGGGTCGGCGTGAAGATCCTCAGCCGATGCGTTTCGCCCTTGTTGCGGGGCGGCAGGACGAAAGCCGTCTCCGACAGGTTGAACTCGCGCGCTATCAGCTGCATCTGCCGGCCGCTGAGCCCATCAGCCTCGGGCAGCAGCGCCAGCGGGTTGCCGCCGTAGGCGGTGTCGGTAAACACATCGAGGACGCGGTAGCGCCGGTGATGGCGGCTCATCGGCGGGGCCCCTGGTGCGGATGCTCGTGCCGGTGTCGTCGCAGCAGCCAGACGGGCACGGGCAGCATCAGCAGGATGCCGGTTGCCACCAGCGCTATGCCGACTCCTGGAAACCGCAATGCGGCAGGCACGAGTTGCGGCCCGGTCTGCAGCAGGTCGAGGATGCCGATCGCGACCAGCGCGGCGCCAACTGCGTCGATCAGCAGCAGGCGGAACGGAATGCGCCGCCGGTGCAGGTCAATGGTGTTTTTCACGAGCGCGCCTCGAGAAACCTTGCCGCGACCCAGCTCGACCAGGCGGCGATGGTCATGGACGGCGGGCCGCCCGGTGCCGCTGGCAGGGCCGCCGCGTCAACCACGAACAGCCCGGGATACCCGTGGATTTCGCCACGCCCGTCGACCACGCCTTCGGCGTCGCTCGGACCAAGCGCCGCGCCGCCGAGCGGATGGACTGTGAACGGGCGGCGACGGCTGCGCAGCTTCCTCCCCGAGGCCGCGGCCATCTGGCGGAACAGTGATTCCGCGCGCTCGTAGACCGGGCTGGCGTCGCGATCGTAGCGCACCCGCAGTCGCCCGTGCCGCAGGCTCACCCGCCCGTCGGCCCGGTCGGCGCCCATCGCGACCACCATCACACCCCGCCGCAACCTGCGCCGCAACGCATTCGGCAGCGGCATGCGGTCGATGCCGATGAGGCCGATTTCGATCAGCATGGGATCGTCGGGTCGCGCCCGCTCACGCGGCGCGACCGTCCCGTGGCTGGGCAACCCTCGGCTGAAATCCGCCTCCGCCT
>CBDDRR010000328.1:0-6307 GCA_965233095.1 uncultured bacterium | reverse complement strand
GCATTTCCGCCACGAAAGCGGCCACTACTACGAGGCGCTGCTGGTGCCCCACGGCGCAGCCAGGGACGAGTACCGCGCGCTGTTCGGCGACGAGCGGGAAGACTATTCGGCCGCCCTCGCCCGCCATCACGAGGCCGGGCCAGCGCCCGACTGGAGCGAGCGCCACATCAGCTCCTATGCGTCGAGCCACCCGATGGAGGACTGGGCAGAGTGCTGGTCGCACTACCTGCACATAACCGACGGCCTGGAGACGGCGCGCGCCACCCGCTTCGTCGCCGACCCGCCATCCGCGGACTGGGACAGCGAAGTCGCGCTATGGATTTCCGTGTCGGTGCGCCTGAATGAGCTGGCTCGCGGGCTCGGCGTGGACGACCCCTATCCCTTCGTCCTGAACGCCCCGGTGCGCGCCAAACTCGGCTTCATTCATCGACGACTCGGAGCAACTCGGTCGGCCGCGGCGGCAACGGCGGCAGCACGCTGAAGGCCTTCTCGACGTAGCCCTGCCAGCTGCGGCCAAGCTCCCGCAGGTAGTCGTCGTCCGGTCCGAACACCATGTGCCGGAGTGCACGGGGCTTGCGCGGATCGTAAATCAGCACCTCGATCGGCGGCCCGACTGTGACGTTGCTGCGCATGGTGGCGTCCATCGAGAGCAGCGCGACCCGCGCGGTATCATCGAGCGGCAGCCCAGGCCGCACCAGCCGGTCGAGAATCGGCTTGCCGTACTTCAGCTCACCGATCTGCAGGAACGGCGTCTGGCTCGAAGCCCGGATGTAGTTGCCCTCCGGGTAGATGAGCAGGATGCCGGGCGCGCGTCCGGCGATCTGGCCGCCGAGGATGAAGGTCGCGGTCATGCCCGTGTCGGAGTCACCGCCCTCGGCATGCTTGCGACGCTGCTCCGCATTGATCGCACCGAGATACTCGGCCGCCTCCGCCATGCTTTGCACAGTCTTCAGGTTGGGGCGGCGGTCGAACTCGAGGTCATGCCGGATGCGGGTCCGGACGGCCTGCGTGGTGCCGAGGTTGCCGGCCGAAAGCAGCACGAAAAAGCGGTCCTGTTCCTCCAGGAGCACGTGCATCTTGCCGAACACGCTCACCTGGTCCGGGCCCGCGTTGGTGCGCGAGTCCGAGGCGAAGACCAGGCCATGTTCGACCGCAATTGCGACGCAATAAGTCATGGGTCACGCCCTCAGGGCATACGGATCTTTCCGCCGCCGCCGCCCGGCATGCCGGGCAGGCCGCCGCCCAGCCCGGCGCCGCCGGACTCCGGGACGATGATCGAGCCGGCGGCCTCGCGCCGCATTTCCTGCAGGCGCTGCATCGTCTCCTGCACGGCCTGCTCCGCCGCCGCGCCGAAACCCTCCACGGCCTCGCCGAGCGAGGCGGCGGGAATCTCGAAGGACAGCGGCAGGGCGCCCGCCGGCGTCATCACCTGCGCCTGGCCGACATAGGTCACTTTGCGCGAGGCGTCGGGCTTGCCGTCGGTGTCCACCGGGCTGAGGCGCTGGATCGTGCCCACCCGCCGATCAGTGAAAATCTCTTCTAGGTAGAGGTCGGCGGCGTTCATGCCGGCGCCCAAGTCCTGGTCTGCCATGGGTTGATCCTGTTGCGGGGAATTTCTGGCTGCGAACCTTAGCAAGTTCCGACAGGCCGCGAAACGAAAAGGGCCCCTTTCGGGGCCCCTTCCGCAGAACGAACCAGAAGGCCCGATCTTGTCTCGACAGTCCTACCAGCGACCGCCGCCGCCGCCACCACCGCTGCGTGCGGGGCGCTCTTCGCGCGGCTTGGCCTGGTTGACCTTGATGTTGCGGCCGTTCAGGGGCTTGTCGTTCAGCCCGCGAATGGCAGCCTCGGCCTCGGAGCTGTTCGCCATCTCGACGAAACCGAAGCCCTTGGACTGGCCCGAGAACTTGTCCGTGATGACGGTGGCACGGGTGACGCTTCCGAACTCGGAGAAGGCGGTCCGCAGATCGTCTTCAGTCACGCTGTAGGCCAGATTTCCAACATAGATATTCATAACTTTTGCTCATTCCATACAAGAGTGCGTTGTTGCGATACAGCAGCAGCGGTCGGCCAACGCACAAAGCGACCACTGCCGAGTTGCCCTCAGGGGCAAATTCTTCGATTGTCCTGCCGCGGTCCCCGGGACCTGCGGCCGTGCCGTTCCGGGCCCCCGCGGCCACGCGCCTTCGGCGGCGGCGATCCGCGCCGGCCGGTCTCGATGGGCTCGGGCCGGATCGACGGGTCGGGCTCGAAGCCCGCCACCATCCGGCGCGGAATGTCCTTGCCGAGCAGCCGCTCGATGTCCGCCAGCAGGCGGCGCTCATCCACGCAGACAAGCGAGACGGCCTCGCCTTCACTGCCGGCGCGGCCGGTGCGCCCGATGCGATGGACGTAGTCCTCGGCAACATGCGGCAACTCGAAATTCACCACGTGCGGCAGCTGGTCGATATCCAGCCCGCGTGCCGCCACCTCGGTCGCCACCAGCGCCCGCACCTGGCCAGCCTTGAAGTCGGCCAGCGCCTTGGTGCGCGCGGCCTGGCTCTTGTTGCCGTGGATGGCGGCGGCGGAGATGCCGTCGTGTTCAAGCTGCGTGGCCAGGCGGTTTGCGCCGTGCTTGGTGCGTGTGAACACCAGCACCTGGCGCCAGTCGCCCGAGCTCATCAGGTGTGACAGCAGCTCGCGCTTGCAGCCGCGATCCACCGGGTGCACGACCTGGGTTGTCAACTCGGTCGGCGTATTGCGCCGTGCCACCTCGATCTGGACGGGCGCGTCGAGCAGGCCGTTGGCCAGCGAGCGGATCTCGTCCGAGAAGGTGGCGGAGAACAGCAGATTCTGGCGCTGCTTCGGCAGCATCGCCAGCACCTTGCGAATGTCACGAATGAAGCCCATGTCGAGCATCCGGTCGGCCTCATCGAGGATGAGGAACTCGACGGACGACAGGTCCACGGTGCGCTGCTGGGCATGATCGAGCAGCCGGCCAGGCGTGGCGACGAGGATGTCGACGCCGCGCCGCAGCGTGGCGATCTGCGGATTGATGCTGACGCCGCCGAACACCACGGCGCAGGTCAGGCGCGGCAGGTGGCGACCGTAGGTCTCGACGCTGGCGGCCACCTGGGCGGCCAGCTCGCGGGTCGGTACGAGCACCAGTGCGCGGATGCGCCGACGGCCTTCCACGGGCCGCGCGGCCAGCATTTGCAGCATCGGCAGGGTGAAACCGGCTGTCTTGCCGGTCCCCGTCTGGGCGCCGGCGAGCACGTCGCGGCCTTCCAGGATCACGGGAATGGCCTGCTGCTGGATCGGGGTCGGGGTGTCGTAGCCCTCTTCGGCAACTGCACGAAGAAGCTCGGCCGACAGGCCGAGGGAATCAAATGACATAGAAACGTGATCTCCTGATCGTGTAACGCCCACCGGAAGCTTTGCTCCGGCCGGTCCAGGCTCGATTGTTGAGGTGCTCGAGGCTGACCGAAAAAGGCGTGCCACAAGGGCCGGATGCAGACCGGTGTGCATCAGGAGTGGCCGCACTATAGCACAAGTCCCCACTTTGCAAAGGATTATCTTGCAGAAACAATCCGGCGACATTCCATTGCGGTTGCGACATCGTCGGATTACATCGCCCGCCCAGACTCTCCTCCCAAGGCCGGATGCCCCGGCCGGAGGAGGCTGACATGAAACCGACTGGATGGATTACCGATGGCATTGCGATGGCAGCCAGTTATCCCCTGGATGCGCAGTGGCGCTTCGCGGTCGCGGCCCTGGGCCTGTTCTGCATGGCCGGCTTGCTGGCGCTGCTGCCGGAACTTCCGGAACTGCAGGTCATCTGGCGGGCGGCCCGGGCCGTCGTGCCGATCATCAAGGTCCGGCGCCTGCTGGCCGGCCACCGGCACAACTGGCGCGGGCTGCTGATGGACGTGTTGAGTTGAGGCGCCGGCCGCCGGCTGGAAACTGGTGTCTGACCCCAGTTTTAAACCGGGGTCAGACACCGGTTTCAGTCGGCCAGGACGGCAACGCACTCGATCTCGACACGCCCGCCGAGCGGCAGGCCGCCGACGCCGAGCGCCGTGCGTGCCGGCTTGCCGGCCGGGAAGAACTCCACGTAGACCTCGTTCATCGCCGCCCACTCGGCGACGTCGGCGAGAAACACCGTGCATTTCGCTATCCGGTCCATTGCGGCGCCATGGCGCTCGACCGCCGCGCGGATGTTCTCCAGCGCCTGGCGCGTCTCGGGCTGGATGCCGCCCGGCACGAGCCCGGGCGTTCCCGGCCTGATGCCCAGCATGCCCGAGAGGAACAGCAGGTCGCCCGCGCGCACCGCCTCCGAGAACGGCAGCTTTCCGTCGGGGTCGCTGGCCATCGGATGGAACTCGAGGTCGGCCGCCAGTGCGCCGCAGCCAACAAGGGCGGCTGCGAGGCCGATAAAGAAGCGTGAAGTCATGCGGTGGTCTCCTTCATATTTCTCCGCGCCTGGCGAACCCTGCAATGTGCTGCGCGGCGCGGAAAGCCAGCGCCATGATGGTCATGGTCGGCTGGCCGCGCCCCGAGGTCACCATGCTGGACCCGTCGCAGATGAACAGGTTGGGCACCTCGTGGCTGCGGTGGAAGCGGTTGACCACCGAGCGCGAGGGATCGTCGCCCATGCGACAGGTGCCGAGCAGGTGCGCGCCGACTGTCTCGGGCTCGATCGGATTTCGCCAGACTTTCGCGGCACCGGCGGCCTCCGCAATGCCGACGGCCCAGTCCTGCAGGAAGGACGCCATCGCCAGGTCGTCGGCGTGGTCGTGGTAGGTCACGCGCAGTGAAGGCCGGCCGAAGCGGTCGGTGCGGTCCGGATCGAGCGTGATGTTGTTCGTCGGCACCGGCAGCGAGGTGGTCGAGGCCGCCAGGAACATATTGCGGGTGAAGCCGTGCGCCAGCGCCTGCTTGTAGCCGGCGCCCCAGCTCGGCGCATCGGGCGGCATGGCGGTGAGCGCGAACAGCATCGGCGAGGCCGCCAGGAACGGTCGCGCGTCGATGCCGCCGCCGCCGTAGAAGCCGCGTCGCGGGTCGGACTCGTAGAAGTCGTGCACGATACGGCTGCACTGCACACTCTTGTAGTCGTGCAGGGGTTCGTCGAACCAGGCATGGGTGCCGGAGTGCGCATTGAACATCAGGTTGCGGCCGACATAACCGCTGCCGTTGGCGAGGCCGTCGGGAAAGCGCTCCGAGGCCGACATCAGCAACAGCCGCGGCGTCTCCGCGCCGTTGGCGGCGACGATCACGGCCTTCGCGCGCTGGCCGTGCTCGCGGCCCTCGGCGTCGTAATAAAGCACCTCGCTGATGCGGCCGTCCGCCCCGGTCTCGAGGCGATGCACGGTGGATTGCGGGCGGATCTCGCAGCGACCAGTCGCCTCGGCCTGCGGAATCATGGTCACCAGGGTCGAGGACTTGGCGCCGGTTTCGCAGCCAAAGCCCATGCAGAAGCCGCAGTGAATGCACGGCGCGCGGCCGTTGAACGGCTGTGAAAGGATCGCCACCGGCGCCACCTGGGGATGCAGGCCAAGCTTGCGGGCGCCCTTCTCCAGCAGCGCGCCCGAGGACTTGAGCGGCATCGGCGGCAGCGGGTAGGGGCGTGAGCGCGGCGGATCGAATGGCCCCGGCGCACCGGACACACCGATTTCCCAGTCGACCCGCGTGTAATAGGGCTCGAGTTCCTCGTAGCCGATGGGCCAGTCGACGAGATCCGCGCCGGCAATGTCGCCGAACAGGCTGCCCTCGCGAAAGTCGACCGGCCTGAGCCGCCAGAAGTTGGCGGAGAAATGCACGCTGCTGCCGCCGACCATGCGCGCGTAGTAGGCCGGCGGGAACTCGGGCACGCTGGCCGTGTCGGCGGCGCTGCGGCGGAAGGACTGCGGATCGCCACCCTGCGGCCCACCGACGAACTCGTGGTTGAAGAGCACCGCGAGCTCATCGTGGTTGAACTCCTCGGTCCTGCGATAGCGCCCCTGCTCGAGAACCACGACGTCGAAGCCGGCCACGGACAGTTCGCGCGCCAGGATCCCGCCTGCCGACCCTGAGCCGACGATGACGAAGTCGACCGGCCGACATGAATCGAACGATGGCCGCTCAGACATGGCCATGGGCTCCGCCAGTGTCCTTTACCGGCCGCGCCTCGCCCGAGACGATGGCGTCGTAATGCCCGAATGGCGGCGCCCAGCCGTGGCGATGCTCGAAGCCGAGCAGCTGCCAGCCTGCATGGCCGCGGTTGCCGCCATACGACGGCAGCGAAAACATCCCCGCCACGGTCAGGAACTGCATCAGGCCGAAGAACGGC
>CBDDRR010000327.1:0-6307 GCA_965233095.1 uncultured bacterium | reverse complement strand
AGCCGCATCAGCAGTGCCAGCAGCGTGCTCTTCCCGGCGCCGCTCGGCCCGACGATCGCCAGCGTTTCGCCCGGCCCGACCTCGAAATTCACGCGGCGCAGCGCCGACGTGCCATCCTCGTAGTTGAAGCTCACATTGCGGAACTTGATTCGGCCTTCCAGCGCCTTGATGGCCTTGGCCCCGGGGGCGTCCTGCACCGCCGGCACGGCCTCGAGCACTTCGATGAGGCGCTCGGCGCAGACCACCGACTTGGAGACCCGCGTCATGGTGCGGGCCAGGTGCCGCATCGGCCGCAACGCGCTCTGCACGTAGGCCATGAAGATCAGCAAATCCCCCGGCGTGATGTGCCCGCCGATCACGCGGTGGACGCCGTAGCCCAACACCGCGGCTGTCCCGCCGGCGAGCAGGACCTCGACGATCCGCGCCTGTGCCGCCTCGAGCCGCGTGGTACGCAAGCCGGCCTTTTCGCTGCTCCGGTTGCTCTTCGCGAAGCGCTCGTCGACGTGCTGCTGAGTGCCTGAGGCCTGCAGGTAGGAAATCCCGGACAAGGCCTCCTGCGCCAGCGCGCCGACGCGCCCTTCGCTCTGTCGCTGGCGTCGCGTGGCCTCGCGCACCTTGACGGAAAAACGGAACGTGGTCAGCGCCAGCAGCGGCAAAATCGCGAGCACGATCAGGCTGAGATGCCAGTCGATCAGGAGCAGGACGACGGTCATCATTACCAGCAGCAGCAGCGCGGAAACACCGCGCAGCAGGGAATTGACCAGCAGGTCGCGCAGCACGTTGATGTCGCCCATCAGGCGCATCAGCAGGTCGCCGCGCCGCTGGCTGCGGTGATAGGCCAGCGATAGCCCCTGCAGGTGAGTGAAGGTGCGGCGCCTGAGGCTGAACACCAGCGACTGCCCGGCGCGGGCCGTCAGGTAGGTCTGCCCGTAGGACAGCAGGCCCCACAGAACGGCAATGGCCAGCACGGCGGCGCATACCAGCGCGACGGCCGTGCCGGTCGGCAGGTCGCGAAATGCGCTCAGCCAGCCGGCGGTGTCGCCAGCCTGGGGAATGAGCAGGCCGTCGAAGATCGCCTTGATCGGCCACGGCCGCGCAAGCTCCATGACCGCCACGCCGATGCCACACGACAGGGCAGCCACCATGGTGGTGGAGTTCTCCCTGAGGGGACGCTTGAACAGCTGCAGGGCGCGCTTCACCCGCTTCCAGCGCAGCGCCGCGTGGCGATGCTTGAGATCGATCTTCATGCCGCGCCCGTCATGGCGGACGGCTCGTCTGAACGCTCCGCGCGTCGCGCTGCCGCCTGGGCGATGAAACCCTCCACGCGCTGCGCGGAGACGTCCCAGCCATGCTGCGTCTCGGCCCGGCGCCGCGCCCGGGCACCGAACCTGGCACGCTTGCGGGGATCGTCGTGCAGCTCGGTCAAGGCGTGCGCCAGGGCGCGCGTATCACCCGGGGGCACCAGCAGGCCGGTGCGTTCGTGCGCTACCAGCTTGGCCATGTCGCCAATTTCACTCGCGACCACCGGCAGGCCCGCGGTCAGGTATTCAATTACCTTCAACGGACAGAAGTAGAAATCTTCGAGTTCCGGATACGGCGCCACTCCCACGTCGGCGAAGGCGAGCAGACCGGGCACGGCCTGGTGCGGCACCGGGCCGGTGAGCGTCATCGCGTCGGACCCGAGCTCCGCGGCGGTCTCCTCGAGGTAACCGAGCATCGGGCCCTCGCCGATGACCAGCAAGTGGGCGGTGGGAACCTTTACGCGCAGCTTGCGGAACGCGCGGCACAGGTTCTCGATGCCGTGCCACGGTTTCAACGATCCCAGGAACGCCACCACGAAACGCCCCCTCAAGCGTGCGCGGAGCGCTTCGTGCGGTGGCAGTGGATTGTTGAACACGGCGAGGTCGACGCCGTTGGGCACGACATGGATGCCGCGACGCCGCCCCGCGACGGCCTCGATGTGCTGCCGGAGCCCGCTGGCGGGGATGCTGATGGCGTCTGCTTCGCGCAGCACCAGGCGTTCCAGGCCGGCGGCAATTGGCTGCAGGCTGAGCTCGCGCCAGGTGGCCTGTTCCTTCACCAGAGGCGCATTGACTTCAAGGATGAACGGCAGGTTGCGCTCGCGGGCGAAATGCAGCCCGGACCAGGACCAGAGGCTGTAGCGCTCGTAGATCGCGTCGATCCCCCAGCGATCATCAAGCCGCTCCAGGGCCCGGGCCAATGCCGTGTTGAGGAGCAGCGAGTAAGCCTCGTTGCCGATGTTCTCGCTGCCGTGGGAGCGGATGTCCCGGCGCAGGTCCTTGAGCATGCGGTCGAAGCCGAAATCGACAATGCCCGGCCGAAACCCCGACGGCGCTTCGCCGTCCGCACGCGCGGTCAGGATCTGCACCTCGTGACCGCGTTGCGCGAGCGCCTGGGACATTCCGCGGACATGGATCGAGGCGCCCTTGGTGCCGTTGACCGGAATGCCGCGGTCGCTGGAAATGTAGGCGATCCTCATGCCAGCTGCCTTTCGGCGACCGCCGGCACGCGCGTGCGCGATTCCAGTGCGGCCTCTTCAAACCAGCCGTGCAGGACGGCGACGTTGCCGCGAACATCGAACAGCTGCTCGGCGCGCCGGCGGGCGGCGCGCCCCATGCGCAGCCGCGTCGCGGGCTCGCTAATGAGCCGCGCCATGGCAGCAACCAGCTGATGCGCGTCACCCGGGGCAACCAGGCAACCGGTTTCACCGTCCGCGACGATCTCGCTCACGCCGGCGATCGGCGTGGATATGCACGGTACCCCGCAGGCCATTGCCTCCAGCAGCACTGTCGGCAGCGTATCCATGTCGCCGTCGGCAGCGATCCGGCAAGGCAAGACGAACGCGTCGCATGCGCGCATGGCCGCCACGACCTGCTCATGCGGCAGCGCGCCGCGAAACGTCACGACAGGCTCGAGGCCGAGCTCGGCCGACCGCTGGCGAAGTTGCGGCGCAAGCTCGCCGTCGCCGATGATATCGAGGGAAAACTCGCGGCCCGCGCCGTGCAGTCCGGCGCAGGCCTCCAGCAACACATCGACGCCCTTCTTCTCCACCAGGCGGGCCACGCACAGCAGGCGCGCAGGACGCTCCACCGCGGGGAGCGGGACGCGCGGCAGGATTGCCTCGAGGTCGATGCCGTTGTAGAGGCGCCGGACCCGTCCGGACAGTCGTTCGCCGACCAGTTCGGTGATGTGTCGATGCGTCATATCGCTGACCGTGACTATGAACGCGGCCGCCCGGGCGAGACGGCGCCAATCGCGCGGGCCCGCCGGGTTGGTCCAGATGTCCTTGGCATGGGCAGTGACGCTGAACGACACGCCGCAGAGCTGGTGCGCAAGCAGCGCCGTCGTTGCCGGCTGATTGGCGAAATGCGCATGCAGGTGATCGATCCCCGCGGTCTCCGCCAGTCGTGCAATCTCCACGGCCTGGGCCAGGCAGCGGCGACCGCGATCCAGGGGATCCGCAAGCGCCGTAAGCACGGTGCGCGCCGCCCCGCCGCGTGATACCGGCAGGCGATAGCGCCCTGCGAGCTCGGCCCAGGCCTCCGGAAACGACAAGGACATCTGCAGCACTTCGGCACGCAGGTTCCGCAGCCACGCGTGGGTCGCCGGCTGGTCATTCTCGCCAAGGGTGAGCACCTGCACGTCGGCGCCACGGCGCTCGAGTTCGAGAATTTCCTGGGCGATGAAAGTCTCGGACACGCGCGCAAAGCGCTTCACGACATAACCGATGCGCAGCGGGCGATTCAACTCAGGCTGCTCCTGCCGCGGCTGCGTGCCGCGGCGGCAACAGCGCAATCGCACGCTGGCCGACGCGCCGCCCGCCGTCCTGCGGCAGCGGGGGCGACGCGGGTTGCGCGAGCGCCCGCTCGACGGCGCCCCAGAGCGATGCCGGGTTCAGCGCGTAGGGGTGGATCACCTCGGCACGGCCGCTGCTGCCGAGCTCGGTGGCGCGAATCCACTGCTCCCGCCGGGGCCAGACACGCGGCACCAGCACCATTCGCCGACCGGCCGCAAGGACCTCGCAGACCGTGTTGTACCCTGCCATGGATACGACCACGTCCGCTTCGCGTATGGCCCGTCCCATGTCGGCTTCGAAATGCACCAGGCTCACGCCAAGCGCGGCGAGGTCGGCACCGTGCGGCACCTGCTCCGGAGGGAATTCCGGACCGAGCACGATGCGGCTTCGCACGGCAGGGCGAAATTCACGCAGCGCCGCGATGTAAGTCTCCACCAGCACGCCGGCATCCCCGCCCCCGCCGCCGGTGACGAGAACTCCCGGTGCCGTTGATCCCGGGCCTGCCGCCGAAATCCCGGTCTCCGCGGCACGAGCCGACGAATGTAGGTCCAGCTCGCCGAGATGCCCGCAGATCACGGTCCGTTCCTGCAATCGGGCGGGAATCATCTTGTAGGTGGCCGAGGCCCGGTCGCCGAACAGCCAGATTTCGTCGTACAGCCCGACCAGCGCAGGGATGGCCCCGGCCGCCTGCCATTCCTTGCGGATCACCTCGTCCTCGTCCAGCACGTCGCGCAACGACAGCACGATGCGGGTTCCGAGCCGGCGCAGCGCGACCAGCGTCGGCAGGATCTCCCCACCCAGCCCGCAGGGCACGTTGTCCACCACCAGTAGCTGCGGCGCGAAACGGAGCAGCTCCCGGTCGATGACGGCGCGCCGCCTGGCAATCACGCCGTCCAGCGACATCGCGGAATCTCTTGACTGGTACTCGGACGGCCCGGTCTTGATCACCGGCGGCAGCGACACGAAGCGAAAACCGGTGGGTGGCTTGAGCAGGTCGCTCCACGGCGACCCGGTCAGGATCAGCCCGTCCTGGGTCCCGAGCCGGTCGGTAATCGCCGCGGCCATCTTCAGGCAGCGCCGGAGGTGGCCCAGTCCCATCGTGTCATGGGAATAGAACGCGATCCTTCCCTGGCGATTCATGCAGCCTCTCCGCCGTTGATGAATAGCATGCGCGAGTCCATGTCCGTACCTCAGTTGTCCAGCTCGACGTTTTCGGCCACCACCGCTTCGCCGTTCCAGGTGCCGTCCACCTCGGCCACTTCCCCGAGCGCGATCGCGAAGAACTCGTCTGCCGTGATCGTTTCGTCATCCCGCTCGAACTCCGTGAGCGCATTGGTCAGGATGCGGATCCCGGCGATGCGGAACTCCGGCGCCGCCAAGGCGCCGATTGGCCCTTCGATCTCCACCTCGTCGTCGCCATCATCGTCTCGCTCCACCCGCACCGCGATGAAGCGACCGTCCAGGAGGTAACCGGCAATCTCCACGCCGTCGCCCGCGCGCAGGTCCGCCAGCGTGATAGGCCGGTCGTCGTCATCGTCCTCGTAGCGGGTGCGCGCCGTGGTGTGAACGTCGATGCCCAGCATCCGAATGGTCCCGGCCTCGAGGTCCACGCCATCGATGCGCGCCTCGATTTCCGTGTCCGCGCGCGGCACGACCTCGACACGCACCGCCACCAGGCGGCGCTGCTCATCGAGGCTGCCTTCCACGCTCACCAGGGCATCCCGGCCGAGCCGGGCCAGGGACGACCCGACGAACACCGTGTCGCCCGTCGTCAGCACCGGCTGGCCGGCGACATCGAAATCGGCGGCGGAACGGAAGTCCGTCACCAGTCCCTCGATGAACACGTTGTCCTCGATTTCCGCGTCGACGCCGGCGGCGCGCCAGGAAACGAGGCTCGCAACCAGCGGCTCCCCGGCAAGCGGCTCGGGCCCGCGAACGAATACCACGTCGCCGTTGGCCGGCGCGCCGTCCGCGAAGCCCTCCAGCGTGGCGCTGCTGTAATTCACGGCCAGGCCGTTGATATCGAAGCCGCTTGCCGCCGTGTCGACGCCACTCACCGGACCGCGCAACTCGACGGTGCCGGGCGCCGGATCCCGGTCGATCCGGGTTGCCACGATCCGGCCGAGCGAATCGACGAAGCCGCTGATAATGATCGCGTCGCTCACAGCCAGGGCGGCGATGCCCTCCGGCGGAATCGATGTGCCGAAAATCGTGTCCACGCCCACCTGCACGTCCTGGCCGAGCACTGTCAGCACGCGCGCATTCAAGTCGATCGCCGAAATCCTGCCGCGCAGGTTGTGCTCATAAACAACCCGCTCGGCCTGGCCGGTCAATCCGCCCTCGTCCACATTGCCGACCACGAAAACAACCTGCCCTTGGGCCAGGTCCGCCTGTGTCGCGGGCTGGCCGTTCACAAGGAACTCCGCGTCATCGACCTCGTAACGGACACCGATGACCACGATGCTGCCGAATGTCGACAACGGCCCGAAG
>CBDDRR010000326.1:0-8242 GCA_965233095.1 uncultured bacterium | reverse complement strand
CCAGCCATGCGATGCGCGAGCCGTAGTGGCGTCCGGCCTCGGAGCGCCGGTCCTGCACGAACAGTTCCTCGAAACCTGTGAGGCGGTTGCCTTCCAGGCGGCCGCGGCCGAGCGCCGTGGCGGTGCCCGACGCGTCGCCCTTCGAATAGGTCAGGTAGACCCACCCGTTGTCGGCGAAATCGGGATGCAACACCACGTCCAGCAGGCCACCCTGTCCATGAGCGTGGATCTCCGGCAAGCCGGACACCTGCGATGTTGCGCCGTCAGCCACCAGGTTGAGGCGGCCGGGCCGCTCGGAGACCAGGAAGCGGCCGTCGGGCAGCACGGCGACCGCCCAGGGATGCTCGAGGCCGGCGGCGATGCGCACCACCCGGATGGGCTCGTATTCGGTGCGGATGCCTTCGGCCACCGTCTCCGCGGCCGCGAGGACGGCGGGAGCCAGAAGCCACGCCACCGCCAGGCCGAGCAGGGCCGATCCATGGGTCAGGTTTTTCACGACTCGTCTCCCTCCTAAAGTCCCTCTCCAAGTTCCTTGCGCGGCCTGTCGCCATCCGGCTGCGAACCGCGCAGCGGCAGCACCACGCGCGCCATCGCCGCGTCGATCTCTTCCTGGCTGTCGCATGCCAGCATCCTTCGCACCGTGCGTTCATCCAGATGCGAGGCAAACATCGCAAAGAAATCGAACATGTACTTGCGCAACACCACGTCGCGGCGGAAGCCGATCCAGGTGGTGCAGCGCGGAAACAGCCCGGAAGCGTCGAGCGCCACGAGGCCGTCCCTTGCGTCGGCGCTCCAGGCCATGCTCGCCACGATGCCGATGCCCAGCCCGCGCGCCACGTAAGTCTTGATGACGTCCGCATCGCGCGCGGTGAACGCCACGTTGGGCTCCAGCCCGCGCGCCGCGAACGCCCGCTTCAGGCTCGAGCCACCGTCGAAGTTGAATACATAAGTGACCAGCGGGTGGGCGGCGAGCTCCTCCAGCGTCGGCCGGCGCTGCAGCGACGCCAGCGAGTGGCCTTCCGGCACGATCACGATCCGGTCCCAGCGAAAGCATGGCAGCACCACCAGCTCCGGGAACCTCTGCCGTGACTCGGAGGCGATGACGAAATCCACCCGCCGCTGCTCCGCCATTTCCGCGAGCTGCTCCGAGGTTCCCTGGTGGAGGTCGAGCGTGACGTCCGGATACTGCGTGCGAAAACAGGCGATGACGTCCGGCAGCACGTAACGCGCCTGCGTGTGGGTGGTGCCGATCGACAGCCGGCCGGAGGCCTCTGAATAGATGTTGGGAGAAATGCCGCGGATAGCCTCCACCTCGCGCAGGATGCGCACCGCGCGCCGCGCCACCTCTTCGCCCTCCGGCGTCAGGCTCACCAGGCTGCGGCCCTTGCGGACGAACAGGCTCAGCCCGAGCTCCTGCTCCAGCAGCTTGAGCTGCTTGCTGACGCCTGGCTGCGAGGTCGCCAGGCGCTCGGCCGCCTGGGTCATGTTGAGCCCGTTGTCGATCACGGCTCGCAGGTAGCGGAGTTGCTGGAGTTTCATCGGCGTGTCTCGTCCGTCGCTGTTGTGGCCCGTCGCAATGGCATCGGGCCGACACCGTTATAACCAAAGTGCATAACAATACAAACCTTCGCTATTTCCCGCGATGCCCGGCCGACCTGTATTCTCGGCGAATTGAGCCTCAGGAAAAGAACATGATCCACGACAGCATCCTCAGCACGATCGGTTCCACCCCGGTCGTGCGCCTCAACCGCATCGGCCCGGAACACGTGACGATCTACGTCAAGATCGAGTCGTTCAACCCGATGGCCTCGGTGAAGGACCGGCTGGCCTTCGCCATCATCGACGATGCGGAAAAGCGCGGCGTGCTCAAGCCGGGGCAGACTGTCATCGAGGCGACCTCGGGCAACACCGGCATCGCGCTCGCCATGGTCTGCGCGGCCCGCGGCTATCCCTTCGTCGCCACCATGGTGGAGACTTTTTCCATCGAGCGGCGCCGCGTGATGAAGGCCCTCGGCGCCAAGGTCATCCTGACGCCGGCCGCCGAGCGCGGCAGCGGCATGGTGCGGCGCGCGGAGGAGCTGGCGAAGAAACACGGCTGGTTTCTCGCGCGGCAGTTCGAGAACGAGGCCAATCCCGCATTCCATCGCCAGACGACAGGTCCCGAGATCCTCAAGGACTTCGCCGGGCGTCGGCTGGATTACTGGGTCACCGGCTGGGGCACTGGCGGCACGCTCACCGGGGCCGGCGAAGTCATCAAGCTGGCCCGGCCGGAGGTCAGGATCGTCGCCACCGAGCCGGAGGGCGCGTCGCTGCTGGGCGGCAAGGAATGGAAGCCGCACAAGATCCAGGGCTGGACGCCGGACTTCGTGCCGAAGGTGCTCAACCGCGAGGTGGTCGACGAGCTCGTCACCGTCACCGACGAAGAGTCGCGCGACTGGGCCCGCGCCCTGGCTACGGAGGAAGGCATCCTGGTCGGCCTGTCCGCTGGCGGCACACTGGCCGCGGCGCTCAAGGTGGCGGAGCGCGCCGCACCCGGCTCCGTCCTCCTGGCGATGCTGCCCGATACCGGGGAGCGCTACCTGAGCACCTACCTGTTCGAGGGCATCGACGAGACCTCCGACGACGCCTGGCTTGCAGAGCAGGGCTAGCCGCGAACGGACCTTCGGCAATCCGGCATGACGCCGGACCCTGAACCTTGGCTAGGATACGCGCCTCATTATCAGGGGAGCGCGCATCGTGGCCAGGCGAATCGTCATCGTGCAGGGACACCCGGACCCGGGCGGCGGGCGCTACGGGCATGCCCTTGCCGATGCCTACCGGGAAGGTGCGGCCGAAGCCGGTCACACGGTGGACATCATTCCCGTGGCGGAGCTCGACTTCCCGTTGCTGCGTTCCAAGGCGGACTTCGACGGCGGCACGCCTCCCGACGCCATCCTGCAGTGCCAGCAGGCGATCCTGCAGGCCGATCACGTGGTCATCATTCACCCGCTCTGGCTCGGTTCCATGCCGGCGCTGCTGAAAGGTTTCCTCGAGCAGGTCTTCCGGCCCGGATTCGCATTCGGCCGGCCCGAGAAGCCCGGCCGGCCGGGCGAGAAGCTGCTCAAGGGCAAGAGCGCCCGGGTCATCGTGACCATGGGGATGCCGGGGTTTGCCTACCGCTGGTTCTATGGCGCCCATGCCGTGAAGAGCCTGGAGCGCAACATCCTCGCCTTCACCGGCTTCGGGCCGATTCACCGGACGCTCATCGGGATGGTCGAGGCGCGCGACGGCGCCACGCGCAAGAAACGGCTCGCGGAGGTCCGTAAGCTCGGCCGCCAGGCCAGGTAACGACCGGACGGCGGCCGAATCCCCCGGCAGGAATTTTCTCTCCACGCGAATTTCGCGGAGAATGCAGGCCGACTCGCACTGCCCAGTGGCGGTGCCGGCATTCATCGACAGAGGATTCACACAGTGTCCGACACAGCTTTTCCGCCAACCGGCCTGTATGCCGCGCTGCTTGCCGCAGTTTTGCTGACCGCCTGTGGCCAGCAGCAGGAGCCGTCACCCCCGGCCACGCCCGCCACCAGTGCGCCACCAGCGGCGCAGGCCCCCGACTCGGGCGCCGATGAAGCACGCCAGGCGCCCGCCAGGCAACCGGGCGCCGCGGCGACGGTGACGCTCACCGACGCGGATGACGGCCGCGCGGTGGCCCTGCAACGCGGCCAGGGCGTCGAGATGCGCCTGTCTGCTGACCGAAACGCTGGCTACACCTGGATCCCTGTGCAGAATCCCTTGCCGGTCCTGGGCACCGACGGAGCACCGCTGTACGACAGCGAGGGTGACCATGCGGCCGGCACCGAGATCTGGCGCTTCATCGCGCTGGAACCCGGCCATGCGCACCTGGTGTTCGAGTACCGGCGCCCCTTGGAGCAAGGCGCACCGCCGCAGAAGTCGATCACGTTTCACTTCGACGTCGAGTGAGGGCCGGCAAGCAGGCGAATCGCGCTATCGAGGCCGCCGCACCCGGCACGGCTGACCCGGCCGTGCCGCTCACGCTGCTGACCGGCTTCCTGGGCGCCGGCAAGACCACGCTGGTCAACCGTGCACTGCGCGGCGAATTCGGCGGACGCATCGGCGTGCTGGTCAACGATTTCGGCGCGATCAACATAGACAGCGGACTGGTGGCGGGCGATCCGGCGAGCGTCGTGAGCCTGGAGAACGGCTGCATCTGCTGTTCCCTGCGCGGCGACCTGGTCTCCGCGGTGATGCGCCTGATGGATCACCCGGAGCCCCCGCACCGCGTGCTGCTCGAGGCCAGCGGCGTCGCCGATCCCGCACCGATCGCGGGCACTTTCCTCGCGCCAGCCTTCCGGCGCCGGCTGCGGCTGGACGGCTCCGTGTGCGTGGTGGATGCTGAGCAGGCGCTGCGGGCTCCCGAGCTGGAAGCACTGCAGCTGCGCCAGATCGGCTTTTCGGACCTGGTGATACTCAACAAGACGGACCTGGCGGGCCCAAAGCGGGTGCACGCGCTGGCCGGTCGAATTCGCAGCGAGTTCCAGGGCGCCCGATTGCTCGAGGCGGTACACTGCGACGTGCCGCCCGAGGTGCTTTTTTCGACTTTTTCCCCGCTGGCAGGGGACGGCGCCCGGGCGACCGCTGCGGCGCCGCGGGACGACCACGCTGCCCGCTTCGACTCGTGGTCTTACGAGACCGCCGCGGCGTTTTCGGCGGAAGCGCTGCATGAGCTGGCGCGACGGCTGCCGCCCGCGGTGTACCGTGCCAAGGGAATCGTACGCATTGCCGGACCGCGCGGCCGGGCCGACCGGCGGGGCGTGCTGCAAATCGTCGGCCGGCGCGCCGACCTCGTGACCGGCCATCCCTGGAGCGACACCGAGCGCTCCTCGCGGCTGGTGTTCATCGGCGCTGCCGGCGAGTTACAGCCGGCACGAATCGCGGCGCTGGTCGCCGACTGCCTTCTGGAGACCTAACCATGTGGCGACTGATCGCCCCGATCCTCGCTTTCATCCTGCTGGGCGCCAGCTTCCTGCGCGCCGGCGACACGCTGCTGGTGGCAGCCTGCGGCCTGCTTCTGGTGTTGCTGGCCGTGCCCCGCCCCTGGGCCGCCCGGCTGGCCCAGCTGGCGCTGGCCCTGGCGGCAGCGCGCTGGCTGTGGATGACCTGGCTGCTGGCCGACGTGCGCGCCGCCGCCGGCGCTCCCTACGTACGCATGGTGGCGATCCTCGGCGCGGTTGCGCTGCTGACGCTGCTGGCCGCGTGGGTATTCCGTTCGGCGCGGCTGCGCCGTTTCTACCGGCTCGACCCGCCGGCCGCGCCCTGAGCGACTGAGCCACGATGACTGCCCGGCGACCGCCCCGGCATAGACTCCACGACCCGCAGACCTACCTGGATCATGCGGCGCGGCTGATGCTCATTGCCGCCGGGCTGATCTGCGTCGGGCTCGGCGCGCTCGGCATCCTGTTGCCCGGGCTGCCCACCACGCCGTTCCTGCTGCTCGCCGCGTATTGTTTCGCCCGCAGTTCCGAGCACTTCCACAGCTGGCTGCTGAACCATCGCTGGTTCGGCAGCTATGTGAGCAATTTCGAATCCGGGCGCGGCATGACTCGCCCCGCCAAGGCCACCACTCTGCTCGTCATGTGGCTGTCTTTCGGCGTCACCATCGTGCTGTTCGTGCCGGTGGTCTGGGGCCAGGCCTCGATGTTTCTGCTGGCAGTGGCCGTCTCGGTCTACATCATGCGGCTGCCGACGCCGCCGCCCGAGGCGGCTCCGGACTAAGGGCCACGTCTGGTCGGGGCACTCACCGACCAGGCGAGCAAGGCCCCAGCCAGCAGCAGCGACCATGGCCCGAGCGCTCCACCACCGCCAC
Source organism: uncultured bacterium (assembly GCA_965233095.1). GTDB lineage: Bacteria > Pseudomonadota > Gammaproteobacteria > Steroidobacterales > XN24 > XN24. The sequence continues at coordinate 2,379 of CBDDRR010000326.1, read as the reverse complement.
CGCCACCCCCAGGGGCCGCGATGATGGTCACGACAGCGGCCGCCGGCGTCCCCAGCGTCGCGCCTGCAGACGGGTTGCGCAGCACGACCGAAAACGTCCGGTTTTGCCCCTGCGCGGCGGCGGCAGTGATCGGCACGGTGATGTTGAAGGCGCCGTCGTCACCGTCCGGCCAGGCGAACGAGCCCGCGGTCGCCGTGTAGTGCGTCCCGGCGCGCGCCGTGCCGTCCACGGTCTCGAATTCGACGACGACCAGGCCCGCGGTGCCGCCGGAGCGCTGCACGGTGAGCTCCACGAAGCTCGCCCCCTGGGGCGCAGTCACCGAGGCGGCGCCCAAGGCGACGACGCTGGGCGGTCCCGCCGGCGGCACCAGCTCGAACTGGCCGGACTCGACGTAGACACTGGGCACATCGGCCGCCGTCACGCGCAACGAGTAGCCGGCCCCCAGGGGCAGTGACTCGGGGATCGTGAGCAGCTTGAACCCCCCTGGCAGTGACTCGGCGTTTGCCAACCTGGCGACCGCGGCACCGTCGCGATGCAGGTCGATGTGGAAGCGCGGCGTCAGCACGCCGAACCACACGAAATTCAGCGCCAGGGAGCTGCCGCGTGTCACCTGCGTCGGCGCAAAGTCCCACAGCGTGATGCTGCGATCGGAAATCCAGCGGGCAATGTAGTGGCGCGCCTGGCGCAGCGAGCGCACATTGTCGCTGACTTCCTCGATGCCACAGGGGTGGCCGTCGCAATCCCCACCAGGCGACGAGAACTGCGCCGTCCGCGTGGTGCCGGTGCGCGACATCACGGTGCCGACGCCGGTGGGCGTCACGTGCGCATGTGCGTAGGGATAGGTGCCGCCCCAGTCGAGGCCGGGCTCGTGCGCGGATCCCAGGTTATGGCCGAGCTCATGGGCCAGCGTGAGCGCGCTGCAATCGCCGAGCGACGTGACGGAGTAGCCGAGGTTGGCGTTGTAGCATTGCGCATCGTCGCCACAGGCCTGCAGGCCCGCCGCGCCGCAGTTTGTCTGCGACGGCTGCCAGCGCCGCAACAGCGCGACGAGGTGGGCATTCGCGGCCAGCCGCCAGTCCTCCACTGCGCCGAACACGGCTGCGTCGAAAAAACCGCTGCGCGGCGTCATGTGCGACAACATTTCGAAACTGGTAACGGTCTCGCTGGCCGCGACCAGTCGTTCCCCGACACGGTTGAACTCGACCTGGGCGCCGCTGTGGGCGTAGGCGTCGTTGGTCACCGCGAACAGGTCATCAAGGAACGCTGTCCACTCGGCCTCGCTGCGCCCGCCGCGCGCGCCGGCCGTGTACAGCACCAATACATTGAGCGTCGTCGTGTGCTCGTCCGACATGATCTCCTCGGCCAGGGTCACAGCCGGGGCGGATGCCGGCCGGGCGTGCCAGGCGATGTCGTCAAGCCACGCGTCCGCAGGCGGCACGATGCGCACCATGCGCGGCTGGTGCGGCGCTCCTTCGCGAGCCACGAGCCGGTATTCGCCCTGCGGGGCAAGCACCGTACCGACCAGCCCCGTATCCGCCCGGCCGGTCAGCGTCACCAGGGAGCCTGACTGCGAGGGGTCCGTGGGGCGCGCCAGCACGGTGACGTTGCCGCTGGGGTGCTGGCGACGTGCCGTGACGATGAGCTCGAGCGCGGTGCCGTCCGGCAACCGGACGTTGGCCGGCGCCCCGATTTCAAGCGCCAGGGCCGCCGGGTCGACCCGGACGAAGACTTCATTGGTCAGGCCCGCGGCATCGGGTTCCGCCAACAGCAGGGTCGTCCCGAGTGCCGCGGCCAGGAGGCCTTGGGCAATCATGGCGAAATTATGCCGCAGCGGGCGGCGACCTGGGAGCCGCGCCGGGCGCCACGCCCGGCTGAGCCTCGGAAAGCTAGTCGGCCGGCCAGGTGATCGTGAACGCACCGCGCAGTTCGCCCACCTGGTAGCCGCGCGCCTGGTCATCCGGATAGAGGGCGTCGATCGCCTCGGCGACCGGGGGCGCAAGCGCGTCGCCATGGCAAGCGAGACACGGCGGCTGAATGATGATGGCGCTCATGAAGCGCACGCGACCGTCCGCCAGGATGTCGAGACTATCCGGCGGCGGCCCGCCGGGATTCGCCGCCACTGCTGCCGCAAACTCCTCGAGGACCGCCCGCTCATGCTCATCCGGCCGGTTGTCGGGATTGCGCAGCTTGAGCGAGGTGCGCCCCACCGTCGCGCCGGAGCGCTCCGCAGCCGCCGCCGCGATACGCGGCGCATCCTCGTTGCACACCCGGATGGCGGCCAGCGGCCCACCCGCGGCCATGGCGTCCTGCAAGGCGGTGCGCAGCTCGGCGCCGAACTCGCCGGCGATAGCGCGCCCCTCTGCAGCACGGTCCGGCGTG
>CBDDRR010000325.1:0-6476 GCA_965233095.1 uncultured bacterium | reverse complement strand
GTCGTCGGCAAGAGCGGGTACGGCGGCGACTACAGCTACGCCTATGACGGCATGAACCGGATGGTGTCGGCTGCCGGAACGGCCTACACGTACAACGCGTTGGGGCAGCGTGTGCGTAAGGCCGGGCCTTTGGGCAACTTCAGTTACCTGGTGGCGCCGACCGGCGAGATACTCGGCGAGACTGGCAGCGGCAGCTCAAGTCTCAACACCATCTATGTGTGGCTCAGCGGCGAACCCATCGCGATGATTCGCGGCGGCGCCCTGTATTACATCCACAACGATCATCTGGGTCGTCCTGAGGCGGTCACTGACCAACTCAAAGCGGTCAAGTGGCGAGCGAATAACTTCGCCTACGATCGTACCGTGACGACGGATACGATCGGCGGCCTCAATCTCGGATTCCCGGGCCAGTACTTCGATGCCGAGTCCGGCCTCTGGTACAACCATCACCGCTATTACGATGCGGCGACCGGCAGGTACCTGCAATCGGATCCGATTGGGCTGGACGGCGGACTCAATACGTACGCCTACGTCGGCGGCAATCCGATTTCGTACGTCGATCCGGCTGGTCTACTTTGTCTCGACAAGTCTCAATTCGCGCTGGGTGCCCTCGGCGTTCTTCTCGGCGGTGCCGCGTTTCTCAGCGGTGTAGAGGTAGCGACCGCAAGTTACCTGTATGGAAACGTTCCCGGTGGCTTCTTCGCGGCTGGCCTTATCACTACCGGCACTATTACTTGGCAGGACGGGATATCAACGATGCGGTCAGCCGTGGACGGTGTAGATCGCCGTAGCTTCCTGGGGAACGTCGGCTACGTCTTTGGTGGCGATCGAGGCGCGAGTGTCGGTGAAGGCATCAACAACGCCTTGTCCCTGATCGGTGGACCGAAGGCAGCGGCTGGCTTCGTCAACAGTGGAGGCAAGGCAATTAAGGACGGGCTAGAAGCCGCGCATACAGCAGCAGGTGCAATGGACCAAGGGGGGTGCGGCTGTGGTCAATAAATACTTGATAGCAGCATTCCTTGCCATCCCCGTGCTCAACGTCATCTTCTATTTCTTGGCCCAAAGGAAGGCCGGCCAGCCGATTCAGGCAGAGGACGTCGCGATCGGGATCGTCGGAGTCATATTCGCGGCATTGCTGATTTGGTACGCGGTAAGACGCGGCCGCTTCGGTAAGCGTTCGTAGTCCTGGTGCGCTGGTCTTACGACTCCCCCATGGGGCGGTACTTGCAGTCTGATCCGATTGGGCTGGCGGGCGGGCTGAACACTTACGCCTACGTGGGCAACAACCCAGTCGCCTTCATTGACCCGTCCGGCCTCACGCAAGAGGACATAAATTGTCTCTTCGATCTTGCCAAGACCTTGGAAACCGGCCGAACCACGACCATTCCTGGTGCATCCCCGAACAACGCAGACGCGTGTGGATGTAATTGAGGAAACTATGTCCGGTATAAAAGTGATCGCCTGCATGCTTTGCTTTGGTCTCTCGGCGTGTAGTGCGCAAGGACAGATGCGTCGGGCTTCGAGCAGTGATGATGGAGTGCTGATCGCGCTCGAGGTAGCGCGCCGCGATTTCAGGGGACGGATCGAACGCCCTCGGGATGGCAATCAGGAACTGGCCCGTTATTTGTCGCAAATAGCAAACTACGAGACAACCTTCTATGAGGCGAATGGGACAGTGGTTGTCGAGATCGCACCCCTACCCGCGAAAGATGGCCATACGTTTCGTGGCGGCGCTGCTCGATACGTCGTTGATCCACAAACGCGCAAGATCTTGAGTTTCGAATCAATTCGGTAGCCCTAATCCCATTCATGGGTTTCAAATGTCCTGTGAAGGTGTATGCCGGAACGTGCTTCCGAAGCCACTATCCGGTGTGCGTAGATCGAGGGCTCGACTTGGTGATTAGCTGCCGAGCAATCGTGCAAGTCGCGTCGCTTCCTATCTCAGCCTTAAGGGCTATCGTGGTCGGCGTCCTGGCTATGATCGGGCAGGCGGCGCTCGCGACTTCGCTGAACGTCCCCCAAGAACTACAGAGTATTCAGCAAGCGATAAATGCCGCGTCGCCGGGCGACGAGATCATCGTCGCACCCGGCGTCTATCACGAGCATCTGGACTTCCTCGGCAAGGCCATCACGGTACGCAGCGAAGCGGGGCCGGCGGTGACCATTCTGGATGGAGACTTCGACGGCAGGGTTGTCGAGATGTCTACGGACGAAGGCCGGAACTCTGTCCTCACAGGGTTCACGCTGCGCCACGGCAGTTCGCAACACGGCGGAGCGATCTATCTGCTGGGGGCAAGCCCCACAATCGTGGGAAACATCTTCGAGGACAGCTGGGGAGACGGAGCGGGGATGGTGGCGTGGGGCGGCGCCCCGCTGGTGACGCGGAACATCTTCAGGAATCACTCGCTCTGTTCGGCCGTCGTCGACATCATAGGCTTGAGCGATATCGAGTTTATCGGGAACGTCATCGCGGATAACGACTGTGAGGGAATTTCGATGTATGTCTATCGAGACAACGCGCCCCTCATCGCCAATAACACAATCGCGCGCAACGAAGTCGGCATCCGGTTCGTGTCCGCCTACTCAGCCGAGTTCCAGGTGCTGCGGAACAATCTTCTGTACGGCAACGATGAGGGCCTCGTCTGGTTTCCGCTGACAGCGGATCCTGTGCGTCCGCAATGGCGGCACAACCTGGTTTATGGCAACGGCGTCGATTACAAGGATGTGGACGATCCCACCGGTATCGACGGCAACATATCGGTCGATCCGCTCCTGAACGGCCTGGACGTGAGCGACTACAACCCGGACGACGGCTCGCCGGCTGTGGATGCAGGCGAAAATGCCCCGGCCGACACAGAGACTGATTTGCAGGGCAGGCCTCGACGCCATGACGGCGACGGGGACGGCGTCGCGACCATTGACATCGGCGCCTCGGAACTGCGCGCGCCGACACCCAGAGTCGTGTTGACGCTGGATCCCGCGCAGGTTCCGCTTGGCGAGTCGACCACGCTGACCTGGTCCTCAACCGGCGCCGATACGTGCGAGGCTCGTGGTGAGCCTTGGAGCGGCAGCCGACCGACGAGTGGCACCGAGCAGTGGAGTTCCGATGTGCCGCATCGGCCGGTTTTCCAGCTTGTATGCACCGGGGACGGCGTCGCACGCGGGAAGTCAGTCGAGCTCATTGTCGGCGAGGTATTTCCGGTGGAGATGTCCATCACGCCGGAGGCCATCGCCGACGACCAGTCCGCCACGCTGACCTGGTCGGCTCCTGATGCCACCACGTGCCAGGCCAGTGGCGCGTGGAGTGGCGAGGTCGCGCCATCCGGCAGCCGTGTCGTCAGTCATCCGTATGTACACGGGGCACATACATATGCCCTGAGCTGCTCGAGCGCGACGGGCACGGGCAGGGCATCAGCGACCGTGCAAGCTCAGCCGAGCCCGGGTGTCTCGATCGACATCTCGCCGCTGGGCATTACTGCGGGAGAGACGACGACAATCACCTGGGTTTCCACCAATGCTGTCCGCTGCTGGGCCAGCGGCTGGTGGTACGGTGACATCCCAACGAGTGGGTCGATGGTCGTCAAGCCTCCCAAAGCCGGTCTGTACGATTACATCATCACCTGCTGGGGCTCGACCGGAAGCAGCATCACGAGGCAGACCGGCCTTCAGGTATTTCCTTCCGATGAATCGTCCGGCGGCGGCGGAGGGCGAGTCCCATGGGAGTTCACTTTGATGCTCATGCCCGCCCTTGGGCGGCGAGGGCGGCGCGACTAACCCTCAGCGCTGGAACGCCCCCGCTGCCTGCGCCGCCAGGAGCATTGGGCCTGCGCTGTAGAGGAAGGCCTCGGACAACTGCGGCACTTCGTACAGGCGCTGCATTTCCTCCCGCAGCGGCGGCAGCAGCGCGGCGAGCGCGTCGTGGCGCTGCAAGGCGACCGCGAGGCGGGCGAGGCAGCCGTAGCCGGTGCCGGACAGCGACTTGTCGCCGATGGGGTCACCGCTGCGCGCGTCGTAGTACGACCACAGCTTGCCGCCGCGGCGGCGGTGGTCGCCGTCGAGGATGAAGTCGAGCACGGCGTTGCCGACGGCCGGCGCGCCGCGCGCGACGCCCTCGGCGCCGAGGCACGAATCTTCCAGCGACGCGACGCCGCTCGGCGCGTAGGTCTCCAGGCCCATCTCCGGGAAGCCCGCGCCGACTTCCGGCTGGATCACGGGGTTCAGCAGCCCGCTCGGGGCGCGCGTGCGCTCGATCACGGCATAGGAGCGCTCGGCCAGGCCCACCCAGTCGCCTTTTGCGCCGTCCTTCTCGAACGCGTCGAGGAAATCGGCGTGGTACGACGCGGGCGTGGACAGGCTCGCGAAGGCGCTGCCCGCGAAGCTGTAGTACTTGCGCACCAGCCAGACGTTCTGCAGCTCGAAGGCGTGCCTGGCGTAGCCGTCGAGGATCTTCAGCGCCAGCCCGCGGTCGGCCGGGCGCTGGAAGGCCTGCGCGCCGGCGGCTAGCGCGCGCGCCATCCAGATCGCCTCGGTCGCGCCGGAGATCTCGGGCGCGAGGTCCTTCACGCGCCGCCACAGCACGAAGCCGGCGGTGTAGGCGCCGGCCTGCTCGGTCAGGATCAGCGGCTGCGCGCCGGGCAGCACCTTCAGGTACAGCTCCTTGTCCTCGCGCTGCGCCGCGTACAGCAGCAGGGGCGCGAGGTCGAGCGCGTAGGTGGAGCGGCCGTCCTTGCGCGCGGTGCCGTGGTCGCGCAGCCAGCGGCGCAGCTCGTCGTCGAGCTGCACGGCGGTGCGGCGGAAGTTTTCGTCGACGGTGGCGGGGCCGGTGGCGCGCGGCAGGAGGCTGCAGCCGGCGACGATGAGGCTCAGCGCCAGCACAAAGGCACTGGATTCCCGCTTGCGCGGGAATGACGAGAACGGTGTCCTACCCATCGTCATCCCTGCGCTTCTCGTGCAAGCGGCGCCACTGCCCCTCGCTCGCGTACACGCGCCAGCCGCCGCGGTCGTAGATCAGCGTGTAGCCGGGCAGGCCGACGGCGTAGGCCTTCGGGAAGTAGCGATTCACGAGGTCGACCTGGTGCGGGTCGCGCTGCGGCGACGGCATCGCGATCCAGTTGGTGTTCGGCTTGCCGCTGTTGACGCCTTCCTTGAAGCGGTCCGAGAAGGTCAGCACGAGCCCCTTGGCGCCCCCGCGCGCGGCGATGACCGCGTAGGCGGTGTTCTCGTCGATCATCACGCCTTCGAGTCCACGCAACCACAGGCCCAGGTCGAGGTCGCTCCGCCGCGGCGCCTCGGCGGTGCGGCCCGCGAAGGCGTCGAACCAGCCGGCCATGCCGACGCCGGGGTATTTCTGGAACAGCGCGAGCGAGCCGATCATGCCGGCGAGCATGAGCGCCAGCGCGGCCGCCGGCCGGGTGCGGAACATCAGGCCCGTGGTCATCAGCGCCATGACGCCGCCGAGCACGAGCACCAGCATGTCGGCGGGCGACTGGGTGAACTCGGCCCAGGTCGCGAGGCCCGAGGCGAACACCGGCATGCCGGCGAGGCCCAGGCCTGCGGCGTAGGCGCGCGTGCGCCGCATCGGCTGCAGGAACACCAGCAGCAGGACGGGGTAGCAGGTCGCCAGCAGCGCCGCGGAGATCGCGGTCGCGGGCAGGAAGCTGGAGCCGAACGTGGCGCGCCAGGGCAGGTAGTCGCCCGAGACGCGCGCACCGAGGAACGGCGAGGCCGGGTCCTTCAGGAACGCCAGCGAATCGCTGGTGTAGATCCAGTTCATCGCCAGCCAGATGCCGATCATGAACACCAGCGGGCAGTACAGCACCAGGATCGGCGCGACCGGGTTGATCTGCATGATGTGCCGCTGCACCACGAGCGGCAGCAGCGGCAGCAGCGTGAGGGACAGGTACAGCGAGCGCGCATCGGTGATGAAGAACAGCAGCAGGATCGCGCCGAGCAGGATGTGCGAGTGCAGGCTGTGCGAGTAGCGCAGCACGATCAGCGACAGCCCGAGCATGTAGTACAGGGCGATGCCCAGCATCTCGCCGCCGCCGTTGGTGGCGCCCCACAGGAACACCGGGTTGGCCGCCGTCAGCAGCACGACCGCCGCGGTCATCGGCCACGACACCGACGCGCGGCGCAGGCGCGCGGTGAAGTGCGTCAGCAGGCCGGCCGCGGCAACCGCCGAGATCAGGTACGGCACCTGCGGCGATTTCAGGCCCGGCACCAGCGAGGCCATCGTGATCAGGTAGTACTGCACCTGCGGGTACAGCAGCACGAAGCGGTTGAAGCCGCCCTGCGGCGCGTCGAGGCTGGCGATGACGGTGCTCCAGCCCCAGAGCGCGGCGTCGTTGACGTAATGGCGCGACAGCAGCCACAGCGCCAGCGCGGTGAAGGCCGCGGCCCAGCCGCAGAAGTACAGCGCCCACGCCCAGGCGTGGCTGCGCTGCGTGGCGTGGCGCCGCTCGCGCCCGGTCGGCACG
>CBDDRR010000324.1:0-5420 GCA_965233095.1 uncultured bacterium | reverse complement strand
TATTTCGAGCACTACCGCTACGCCGGCGCTCGCAGCCTCGCGCTGGCCGCCGGCCGGCGCTTCGAGCAGCCGCACGACGCGGTGCTCGGCGCCGAGGCGGCTCGCGCGCTGGGCTACGGCCTGGGCCGCGAGGTGGTCATCGCCCACGGCACCGGCGACGAGGCGTTCTCCCAGCACAGCGAGCAGCCTTTCCGCGTGGTGGGCATCCTCGCGCGCACCGGCACGCCGGTGGACCGCGCCATCCACGTGCCGCTGGAGGGCATCGACGCAGTGCACGACCACGGCAGGGGCGCGCACGACCCGCTCGCCGGGGCGCGGCACCATGACGACGAGCGCCAGCCGATCAGCGCCTTCCTGGTGGGGCTCAAGTCCCGCGGCGCAGCCCTCGCCATGCAGCGCGCGGTGAACGGGTACGCCGGGGAGCCGCTCACCGCGGTCCTGCCCGGCGTCACGCTGCTGGAAGTGTGGCAGATCGCCGGGGCGGCCGAGCGCACCCTGCGCGCGGTGTCGGTGCTGGTGGTGCTGGTCGGGCTCGCCGCCATGCTTATCGCGCTGCTTGCCGGCGCGAGCGCACGGCGCCGCGAGATGGCCGTGCTGCGCTCGGTCGGCGCGCGGCCGCTGCAGGTGTTCGCCCTGATCCTGGGCGAGGCGGCGCTGCTCACGGTGCTCGGCATTGCGCTCGGCGTGGCGCTGCTCTACGGCGGCCTTGCCGGCGCCCAGCCTTGGCTCGAGGAACGCCTGGGCGTGTTCATCGGGCTCGCCTGGCCTTCGGCCTACGAGATGGGCGTTATGATGCTGCTGGCAGCCGCCGGGGCGTTGGTCGGGCTGATCCCGGCCTACCGCGTCTACCGCCTGTCGCTCGCCGACGGCATGACCATGAGGATGTGAAAAGCGATGCGCATTGCGGGTTTGCTGCTTCTCGTGCTCAGTGCTTTAGCGCACGCGGAAGCGCCGCGCCAGCTTAAGTGGGAGGACCTCGCGCCGCGCCTGTCGGCGGCCGAGAATCCATTCGCCAGGCTGTCGCTCGACCAGATCGAGATGCTCGTCGATGTCGCGGTGGGGCGTGAGCGCCGGGCGCTGGGCGCGGCCGTATCCGCGGCCGACGCGGCCAGGGAGCAGGCGGCCGCGGCCAAGCTGAAGGCCGCCGGCATAGACGTCGACGGGCTGCTCGCCCGGCGCAAGGACGTTGCGGAGAAGCAGCGCGCCCTGGCCAACGCGGTCAATCCGTCGGTCGACCGCCAGGTCGTGCGTCTGCCCGGCTACGTCCTGCCGCTGGAGTTCTCGGGCAAGCAGGTGACCGAGTTCCTGCTGGTGCCATGGGTGGGCGCCTGCATCCATACGCCGCCGCCGCCGCCCAACCAGATCGTGCACGTGGTCGCCGACAAGCCGTTCGACGTGAGCGGCATGTACGACGCGGTGTGGGTCACCGGCCGGATGGCGGCGCGCGCCGGCAAGAAGTCGCTGCAGCTCGTGGACGGCTCGGCCGACATCGACATCGGCTACGCCATTGCTGCGGCGCGGGTCGAGCCTTACAAGAACTAGGCGTTTTGCTTTTCAACCGATTGATGATCGGCGGCGCTGGTCTCACAACCAAGTCGAATGGATCTGCGCGGCCGGCGGTGCTCTCATAGGAACGAGCGGGATTTCCCAAGGAGGCTCCTATGACACGCAGCTTGCTCGCATTGGTCGCGGCGCTGGTCGCGCTCGCCGCGGCGTTCGGCATTTCGCAGTCACCGGTCGGGGAAGCGCAGGCCGACCGCGGCGACCGGCCGCGCTTCTCCGTAGACCCGTTCTGGCCCAAAACGCTGCCCAACAAGTGGCTGCTCGGCCAGGTGGCGGGGGTGGCGGTCGACCGCCACGACCATATCTGGATCATCCAGCGCCCCACCACCCTGACCGACGACGAGGCCGGCGCCGAGCCGGTATTCCCGCTGACTGGCACCGCGACGCGCACCGCGCCGCGCTCCAACTGCTGCAAGGCAGCGCCCTCGGTGATGAAGCTCGACCGCCAGGGCAACGTGCTGGCCGCCTGGGGCGGGGTTTCCGATCCCGGGTTCCTGCAGACGCGCTGCACCGCGGCGATGGGCTGCCAGTGGCCGACCAACGAGCACGGCATCTACGTCGACCACAACGACTACGTGTATATCGCCGGCAACGGCGGCACCAACCACCAGGTGCTGAAGTTCACCAGGGACGGCACCTTCATCTACCAGATCGGCGTGGCCGGCGCCTTTGCCGGCCGGCGCAGCAACGATACCAACGGCTCGCCCAACGGCACTCCGCTGCTCGGCCAGCCGGCAGACATGGAAGTCGATCCGCTGACCAACGAGCTGTACATCGCCGACGGTTACCAGAACCGGCGCGTGCTGGTAGTGAACGCCGCCAACGGGATGTACAAGCGGCATTGGGGCGCGTACGGCCAGAACCCGGTCGACGACACCACCACCACGCCGTACAACCCGGCGGTGCTGGATCCCAACTTCCGCAACCCGGTGCACTGCGTGCGCATCGCCGACGACGGGCTGGTGTACGTCTGCGACCGCGTGAACAACCGCTACCAGGTGTTCACCAAGTCGGGCCACTTTCTGCGCGAGGTGCTGTACGAGCGCGACACGCTGGGCAACGGCGGGGTCTGGGACATCGATCTCTCGCCCGACCGGCGCCAGCGCCACCTGTACAACGCCGACGGCGAGAACAACCAGGTCGCGGTGTTCGACCGCCACGACGGCGTGCTGCTCAGCATCTTCGGCCGCAACGGCCGCATGGCCGGGCAGTTCCACTGGGTGCACAACCTGGCGGTCGATTCCAAAGGCAACATCTATACGGCCGAGGTCGACACCGGCAAGCGCGCGCAGAAGTTCGAGCCTAACGACTCGGACCGCCACTGAGCGCCAGGCTGCTGTTCGCCGCATTCGCGGCGGCGCTGCTCCTTGCGGCGCCGCCGCGCGCCGGCGCGCACGACATCCCGGGCGAGCTGCGCGTCCACGCGCTGGTCAAGCCGGAAGGCGAGCGGCTGCGCGTGCTGGTGCGCGTTCCGCTTGAGCTGCTGCTCAACCTCAACCTGCCCAAGCGCGGGCCCGGCTACCTGGAGCTGTCCGCCGCCGAGCAGGCGCTGCGGCGGGCGATCGCGGCGGCCGGCAAGGAGCTCGCGTTCTTCGAGGACGGCGAGCGCCTTGCGCCCGGCCGCGGCGAGGGGCGCTTTTCGCTGCCTTCGGACAGGTCGTTCGAATCGTTCGAGCAGGCGCTCGCTTCAGTGCAGGGCCCGCGCCTTCCCGCCGTCACGGACCTTTTTTGGAACCAGGGCTATTTCGACGCCTATCTCGAGTACCCGTTGCGCTCGCCGCAAGCCGGCCTGGCGGTCGATTTCCACGTCAGCCCCGGCCTGCGCGACCGGCTGAAGCTGGACCTGCGCCTGTTCCTTCCGGACGGCACGCAGCGCGCCTTCGAAATCCCGACCGCTTCCGGGCGCGTCGAGCTCGACCCGCGCTGGCACCAGGCCGCCGTTTCGTTCACGAAGTCGGGCTTCCGGCACATCCTGGACGGCCTGGACCACCTGCTGTTCCTGCTATGCCTGGTGGTGCCGTTCCGCCGCATCGGCTGGCCGCTGGTGGGAGTAATCACGGCGTTCACGCTGGCCCATTCGGTCACCCTGATCGCCGCCGCGTTCGGCATGGCGCCCGCCGGGAAGTGGTTCCCGCCGCTGGTGGAGGCGCTGATCGCCGCTTCCATCCTCTACATGGCGATCGAGAACGTGCTGCGCCCGAACCTGCGCTGGCGCTGGCTGGTGAGCGCCCTGTTCGGCCTGGTCCACGGCTTCGGCTTTTCGTTCCTGCTGGCGAGCGAGCTGCAGTTCGCCGGCGGGCACCTGCTGCTGTCGCTGCTTGCCTTCAACGTCGGCATCGAGCTGGGCCAGCTCGCATTCATCGTGCTGGCGATCCCGCTGCTCGCGCTGCTGCTGCGGACGGCGCCGCTGAGCGAGCGCGTGATCGTGGCCGTGATCTCGGCGTTCGTCGCCCACACCGCATGGCACTGGCTCGCGGAGCGCTGGGAGACCTTGCGCAGCGCCGAGTGGCCCGCGGTCGACCCGCAAACCGCCGCGCTGTGGCTGGCGCTGCTGATCGCGCTGGGCGTGCTTGTCCGGACGCTATTGACGAAAGCCGTACGACCCCAGGGGGGAAACCCATGACCAATCGAGGAGACGCCATGACTGAGAAGACCAAGCCGGAGTACCGCGAAGACGACGCCTGGTTCAGCGACGCGCAGCTAGAGCGGCTGGCGCCGGCGGACCACGCCGACCCGGTGCATTCGCCGATTCCAACGCAGATGGTGTCGAACGGCGAGTACATGCCGATCGGCCAGACCGGCAAGCAGAAGGAGGTCGAGGCGCGCCTCAAGGTGCTGTCCGAGCAGGCGGCCAAGGAGCTGGGCATGTCGCGGCGCAGGTTTCTCGCCACGAGCGGCGGCTTCGCCGCCTCGTTCCTCGCCATGAACCAGGTGTTCGGCGAGTTCTTCGACGTGCGGCCGGTCGAGATGCTGGTGCCCGAGGCGTACGCGCACGGCGGCCCGCCGAGGAATCTGTTCGTCTTCGACGACCAGACGCACATCATCCGCTCCAGCCGCAGCGGGCCGGGCAATGCGCTGCGCGACATCGCGCAGGGCGTGCACAACGGCTTCAATCCGAACGACCTGCCCGACGAGCTGGGGCGCGTGAACTTCCCGTGGAATCCGGCGCTGGTCGGCCTGCCGAACCTGAACGAGAACTTCCACCTGGCGCAGTACATGAAGGACGTCTATCTCGACAGCCAGGTGACGGTGGCGATCATGACAAACAACAACTCGGCCGCCATCCCGGGCGAGGGCGGCAGCCGGCCGCCGAAGAACGTCGAGGAATCGGAGGCCCACGAGATCCTCACCGCCGAGCAGACGATGGCGACGCGCGACTGGGTCAACCAGCTCGCCGGCTCGACGCGCATGCTCGGCCACGGCCAGCTCTACACCGGCGTGGGCAACCTCTGGTACATCGAGAAGCAGATCGAGGAGATGCGGCCCGACTCGTGGAAGGGCTACAACATCGCCACCGCGGCGAAGGTCGACTTCGACCCGAACAGCGACATGCGCCGCTGGGCGCTGGACGACCCGGAGGTCGCCTACCCGACCTACGAGCTGATCGACCGCTACGCGCGCAAGGACCACGGCCGCATCCTGAAGAAGCACCCGGGGTTCATGAACCTGTCGATCCACAAGGGGCTGTCGACCGACGCGGTCGGCCGGGAACCCACGCTCGGCCACCCGATCGACATCCCGCGCGCCGCGGCCGACTGGCCGCAGTTCAACTTCATCATCTACCACTCGTGCATCAAGCCGGGCTTCTGGGTGCTCAACGCCCTCAACGAAGTGAACTCCGGCGTGGAGCGCGAGGG
>CBDDRR010000323.1:0-5025 GCA_965233095.1 uncultured bacterium | reverse complement strand
TTGCCGACCACGAAAACAACCTGCCCTTGGGCCAGGTCCGCCTGTGTCGCGGGCTGGCCGTTCACAAGGAACTCCGCGTCATCGACCTCGTAACGGACACCGATGACCACGATGCTGCCGAATGTCGACAACGGCCCGAAGGCGTTCCATGCGCCGCCACCGTTGATGCCGAGGACCGGGTCCGCGGGGGGCGTCGTGCCACCGCCGCCCGGCGGCGGGTTGGGAGTGCCTATCGGGGTACCGCCGCCGCCCGTGCCGCCGTTGCTGCCGCCGCAGGCTGCCATCGTCAGCACCGTCAATATGGCCAGCAGTGGTCCGGTTGTCCGGGTGTTCATGTTGATGTCCTCGTCGAAGGCTCGTTCTGAATATGGTAGAGACCGGCGCCAAGCCGGATGCGCTTGTTCGCGCCCCGCTCGTTCGCCAGTTTTTCGTGTTCGGTCAGCCAGTCGTCAATGCGCTCGAGCAGCGCCATGCCCTCGGCCTCCAGGAACTGTTGGAAAGCCGGCACGTCACGCGGATCTATGCGGCTGTTCTCGGCACGGCGCTCGAAGCGCAGGCCTTTCTGTTCCGATACGGTCAGGTCGTGGACCACGGTGTCGCCCAGGTCCTCCATGACGCTGCCGGCGCGCAACAGCTTTTCGGGATCCACCTCCGCCTGGATGTAGCTGCGCATCCGCGCCACCAGCCTGCCGTCCGGACCATCCCCGACGGCGCGGACCCTGCGCAGCTCCCGCAACAAGGCCGTGGCCGGCATGTCGCCGCCGTAACGCCGGCAAAGGTCCTGGAAAGACGGCGCCTCGCCCGCTTCCCTGATGACCAGCGGCTTGTGGTCGGCAGACAAGTAGACCGGGTCCTGGTGCCAGCCGGATAACACTCGCTGGGCGGCGTTCAGGTAGGTGGGTGCATCGGGCTCCGCCGCGCCAAGCAGTTCGCGCTGGCGGCTGACCTCGTGCCGGTTGATGCCGGTCAGCATTGCCACACGGCTGGCGTTGGTCGGCCGTCCGCGGATCCCGAATTCCGCGGTGGCGACATCTACGAACACCGTCTTGGAGATTTCGGCGAATTCCTTCCAGTTGATGCTCGCCTTCAGCAACAGGCGAACCACCGGTCGCAGCAGGCGGCGACAGGCGGCAACGATCTGTGGCTTGAGGTTAGATTCCATATTTGTTTGCTCTGGAACCAAATATAGACTCTGTTCCGAAAGGAACGCAAGCCCCCGCCCGGCTTTTTTTTGGACTTTTCCGCGGCGCACAAGTGCCTGCCCGGCCGCACGACGGGTCGGGACACAGGCAACCAGAGGGAGGATTCAGCGATCCGGGCCGATATCGGACCCGGAATACGGCTGCGCCGCCGGCCGGACACGATCGGAGGATCGGGCGGCGCGGCGGCGCATGGGAGGGATTCTGGAGCGGGAAACGAGACTCGAACTCGCGACCCCAACCTTGGCAAGGTTGTGCTCTACCAACTGAGCTATTCCCGCTTCGGGACGCGCAATTCTAAGGCCTTCCGGGGGGCTGTCAAGCTTTGCCCTCCTGGCCTGGAAGTCGGCCTTCAGTGGCCTCGCAGGTGGGGCCAGGCCGCCCGCAGGTAATTCCACATCGACCACAGCGTCAGCAGCGCTGCAGCCAGCAGGAAGGCGTAACCGATCTGGTACATCGGGATGAACCAGAGCTTGTGGCCCCAGAGCATCATGATCAGCGCCGTGATCTGCGCGGTGGTCTTGTACTTGCCGATCCCGGAGACCTTGACGTGCTGTCGGCCGCCGAGCTCGGACATCCATTCGCGCAGCGCCGACACGGCGATCTCGCGGCCGATGATGATCGCCGCCGGCAGTGCGACCATGTAGCCCGGGTGCTTGGACACCAGTAGCACCAGCGCCGTGGAGATCATCAGTTTGTCGGCCACCGGGTCGAGAAAGGCGCCGAAGGCCGACATCTGGTTGAGCTTGCGGGCGAAATAGCCGTCCAGCCAGTCGGTGATGCCCGCGAGCGAGAATATGATCGCCGCGACCGGTCCTGACCAGCTGTACGGCAGGTAGAACACCAGGACGATCAACGGGATCAGGATGATGCGGATCCAGGTGAGGGTGTTCGGCAGGTTCAGCGTTGCTGACATTTTTCGTTATTCCGCCGGATGGAGCGCGTCGTAGATTCTTTGTGCCAGGTCGCGGCTGATGCCCTGGACCCGGGAGAGGTCCTCGACGCCGGCCGCCACCACGCCCTGCATGCCGCCGAGTTCGCTCAGCAGCTGCCGCCGGCGTTTCGGCCCCAGCCCGGCGATGCCCTCCAGCGGGCTTACGCGGCGTACCCGCGCCCGCCTCTGCCGGTGTCCGGCGATGGCGAAGCGGTGCGCCTCGTCGCGGACCTGCTGGACCAGGTGCAGGGCGCCTGAGCCCCGCGGCAGTATAAGCGGCTCTGGTTGGCCGGCCAAGAACAGCCGCTCCAGCCCTGGCCGGCGCGTCGGGCCCTTCGCCACCGCCACCAGCTCCACGCCGTCGAGTTGCAGCTCGTTGAGCACGGACTGGGCCTCGGCGAGCTGGCCGGCGCCGCCATCCACCAGCAGCAGGTCGGGCATCGGCGCCTCGCCGCGCTTGACCCGCGCGTAACGGCGCTGCAGCGCCTGGCGCATGGCGGCATAGTCGTCGCCGGCCGCCACGCCGGAAATATTGAAACGCCGGTAATCCGACTTGAGCGGCCCCTCCGTGCCGAACACCACGCAGGAGGCGACGGTGGCCTCACCGCCGGTATGGCTGATGTCGAAGCACTCGATTCGTTGCAGCGGCGCCTCCAGGCCGAGCGCCTCGCCCAGCGAGGCGAACTGCGCACTGAAGCCGGCGGTGCCGGCGATCCGGAGCTCCAGCGCCTGGCGGGCGTTCTCCGCGGCCATCTCCAGCCAGCGGGAACGCGGCGCCCGCACGCGGTGGCGCACGGCGACCTGGCGCGCGGCCTGGTCGGAGAGCGCCCTGGACAGCAGCGCCTCGTCCTCCAGCGGGAGCGTCGTGAGGATCTCGGCCGGCGGGCTGCTGCCGAGATAATGCTGTGCGACGAAAGCGCCGAGCACCTCCTCGGGCTCGGTGCCCGGCGCGGCACGCGGAAACCAGCTGCGGCTGCCGAGGATCCGCCCGCCGCGAATGAACATGGCTGCCACGCAGAACAATCCGCCCTGCTCATGCACCGCCAGCGCGTCCGCCTCCAGCGCGCCGGCCTCACCGCCGACGGCGGATTCCTGGATCGCAGCCAGCCGGCCGATCTGGTCGCGGTAACGTGCCGCCTCCTCGAAGGCCAGCTGTTCCGCAGCCGCTTCCATGCGCCGCCGAAGGTCCGCCTTGATCTCGTTGCCGCGGCCCTCGAGAAAACGAATCGCGTGGTCGAGGTCGCGGGCATAGTCTTCCTCGGAGATCAGCCCGACGCAGGGACCCGAGCAGCGCTCGATCTGGTATTGCAGGCAGGGCCGGCTGCGATGCGCGAAGTAACTGTCCTCGCAGGGGCGGATACGGAACAGCCGCTGCAAATCGCGCAGCGTGGCGCGCACCGCGGGGACATTCGGATACGGACCGAACAGCCGCCCCGGCACCCGCCGCGTACCCCGGTAGAAGGACAGGCGCGGATAGGCGTGCGAAGTATCGAGCCGGATGTACGGAAAACTCTTGTCGTCCTTGAGGAGGACGTTGAAGCGCGGCTTGTGCGCCTTGATGAGCGAGTTCTCGAGCACCAGCGCCTCGGCCTCGCTGCGCGTCACCGTCACCTCGATGTCGCGTACCTGGCTGACCAGGAAGCCGGTCTTGCCGGGCCGCGGTGTGCCGCGGAAATAGCTCGAGACGCGTTTTTTCAGGTCGCGCGACTTGCCGACGTAGAGAATCTCGCCGTCCGCCCCCAGCATCCGGTACACGCCCGGCCGGTGGCCGAGCCGCTTGAGCACCGGGCGCGGATCGAAGTCCGTCCCCGCCGCCGGCGCCTCGACCTCGCCGGTGGGCCGCCGCCGCTTGCTCACGGCGTCCGGCCCACGCCGGCGAGTGCCGCGGCGCGTGTCATCACTGCGAGGAACATCTCGGGCGTGAGGCGGCGCGTCTGGGTGTTGTAACGGCTGCAGTGGTAGGAATCGATCAGCGTCCCCTGCCCGCCCAGCTCATGCTCGGCGCCGTGGCCGAAAGGATGGGCGCTGCGCCGCAGCCCTAGCGCATCCAGCACGCCGTCATGCGCGATGCGGCCCAGGGCCAGGATCACCCGCGGTTGGCTGCCGGACAGCTCAGCTTCCAGCCAGCGGCGGCAGCTGCGCACCTCGGCCGGCGTCGGCTTGTTCGCCGGCGGCAGGCATTTCACTGCGTTGGTGATGCGACAGCCGATGAGCCGCAACCCGTCGTCGCGCGAGACGGACGCCGGTCCGCTGGCGAGGCCAAGCCGGTGCAGGGTCTCGTAGAGCAGGATGCCGGCATGGTCGCCGGTGAAGGGCCGGCCGCTGCGATTGGCGCCGTGCATGCCCGGCGCGAGGCCGACGATGAGCAGCGCAGCCGCGCTCGGGCCGAAAGGCGGCACCGGCGCGGCGTGGTAGTCGGGATGCTGGTCACGTACCTCGTCGAGAAAGCCGGCCAGCCGCGGACAACGCCGGCAGCCCGGGTCGAACCAGGACGCCGGATAGCCGTCTCCGGTGAGCGACCTCAGCGACAATTCACTTCAAATAACATCCGCAATCCCATGATATAGAAACTATTCCTCTTGCATGTGGCGGATGATGGCATCGCCGAATCCCGTGGTCCCGACGAGCTTGGCGCCGGGCACCAGCCGCTGCAGTTCCTCTTCGACACTGCCCCGGGTCTCGCCCTTCTACGGCTTGCGGATGGCCTCGCGCAGGCGCGCCAGGTCGAAGGTCAGCTCGCCGCTGGCGATGGTGCGCGCCACGCCCCTGAGGATCAGGTCGGCCGCCTCGCGCCAGCCAAGGTAGCGCAGCATCATCTCGGCCGACAGGATCAGCGAGCCCGGGTTGACGCGGTCCTTGCCGGCGAAGCCCGGTGCGGTGCCGTGGGTCGCC
>CBDDRR010000322.1:0-6518 GCA_965233095.1 uncultured bacterium | reverse complement strand
GCACCGCGAGCGCCGCCAGCCCGGCCGCTGGCAGGAGCACCGCCGCCAGGCCGACGAAGCGCGGCTTGAGGGCGACCAGCAGCGCGAACACCGCCAGCAGCCAGGCCACCAGCGAAAGCACGCCGCCGATGGACAGCTCCGGGCCGCCGCGCTCGCTCACCAGCCCCGCCAGCGACAGCGAGTGCAATGCCAGTCCCGCGGCGCCCACCAGCAGCGCCGGCCCCACCCCGGCCGGCATCGTGCCGTCGGGGGCACCGGCCAGCTGCTTTCTCAACAGCAGGTACCCGGACACCAGGTAGAGGACGAAAACGACAATCGGGATCATCAGGCGATGCTCTGCCAGCAGGCTAAAACCGCATTCTGACACAGCGCCGCGGCGGTTTAGAAACCGGGAAAGCCGAAGCGGCGCGGGTGACGGGTATAATTCGCTCTTCCGTCCGCCCGAGAGTTCCAGCCAAAGCGATGTTCGAGAACCTGAGCGATCGCCTGTCGCGCGCCGGCGACGCCCTCAAGGGGCGCGGCCGCATCACCGAGGACAATATCCGCGACACCCTTCGCCAGGTGCGCATGGCCTTGCTCGAGGCGGACGTCGCCTTGCCGGTGGTGAAGGATTTCATCGAGCGCACCCGCGTGCGCGCGCTGGGCGCCGAGGTGGCGAAGAGCCTGACCCCGGGCCAGGCGTTCATCAAGATCATCCACGACGAGCTCGTGCGCACCATGGGCTCGGCCAACGAGGCCCTGAACCTGCGTGCGCAGCCGCCCGCGATCGTCATGCTCGCGGGCCTGCAGGGAGCCGGCAAGACCACCACTGCGGCCAAGCTGGCACGGCGACTGGCCGAGCGTGACAAGCGCAAGGTGATGCTGGTCAGCGCGGACATCCACCGGCCGGCCGCCATCCTGCAGCTCGAACGCCTGGCAGGCGAGGTGGGCGCGGCCTTCTGTCCCAGCGACGCCGGCGAGGATCCGGTCGCCATTGCCCGGCGCGCGGTCGAGGCGGCGCGGCGTGAGCTGTGCGACGTGCTCATCATCGACACGGCGGGCCGGCTGCACATCGACGACGCCATGATGGCCGAGGCGAGCCGCATCCACGCGGCCGTGAACCCGGTCGAGACGCTTTTCGTGGTCGACAGCATGGCCGGCCAGGACGCAGTCAACGCCGCGCGCGCCTTTGGCGAGGCCCTCGACCTGACCGGCGTGATCCTGACCAAGACCGACGGCGACGCGCGCGGCGGCGTTGCGTTGTCGGTCCGCCAGGTGACCGGCAAGCCCATCAAGTTCATCGGCGCCGGCGAAAAGACCACCGCGCTCGAGCCGTTCTATCCCGAGCGCCTGGCGTCCCGGATCCTGGGCATGGGCGACGTGGTGTCGCTGGTCGAAGAGGTCCAGCAGACCGTCGATCGCGACCAGGCCGACAAGCTGGCGCGCAAGCTGTCCAAGGGCAAGGGCTTCAATCTGCAGGACCTGCGTGACCAGATCCGCCAGATGCAGCAGATGGGCGGGGTCGCGGGGCTGCTGGACAAGCTGCCTGGCAACGTCATGCCGGCCAAGGTGGACACGAAAACCGGCGAGCGCGAAATGCGCCGCCAGGCCGCGGTGATCGACTCGATGACCCACAAGGAGCGGCGCCACCCGGCGATCATCGACGGCTCGCGCAAACGGCGCATCGCCGCCGGCGCGGGCGTGCAGGTCCAGGAGGTCAACCGCCTGCTGAAGCAGCATGCGCAGATGCAGAAAATGATGAAAAAGTTCAGCAAGGGCGGCATGGCAAAGATGATGCGGGCGATGAAGGGTCGGTTGCCGCCGGGCCTCCGCTGAGGGTCATCCCGGCGGCCCCTTCCCATTGGGCCAAATTCCAGTAAAATGCCCGGTTTACCTGCGGCCGCCGGAAGGTGGGCCGCAACGTGGTGCGCGGGTGTTTCGCGCGTCATGTCCAGCACGAACGAGGAAATCCGGACTCATGGTGACGATTCGTCTGACGCGGGGCGGCGCAAAAAAGCGGCCCTTCTACCACGTGGTGGTGACCGACAGCCGCAACCGGCGCGACGGCCGCTACATTGAGCGGCTGGGTTTTTTCAACCCGATCGCGACCGGCAAGGAAGAGGGCCTGCGGCTCGACCTCGAGCGGGTGAACTACTGGCTCGGCCACGGCGCGCAGCCGTCCGAGCGGGTCGCGAACCTGATCAAGCAGTTCGAGAAGAAGGCGGCCTGAGGCATTCCGGGGTGCGCCGCGGCGCACCCGGGGCGCCGGGATCATGACCGGTCAACGACGGGTGGTCCTGGGCAAAGTCGGCGGGCTCTACGGGGTGCGCGGCTGGGTCAGGCTCTGGTCCTTCACCGACCCGGTAGAGAACCTGCT
Source organism: uncultured bacterium (assembly GCA_965233095.1). Taxonomy (GTDB): domain Bacteria; phylum Pseudomonadota; class Gammaproteobacteria; order Steroidobacterales; family XN24; genus XN24. The sequence continues at coordinate 4,162 of CBDDRR010000322.1, read as the reverse complement.
CGACTACCAGGAACTCGAGCTTGGCCAGGGCGGGCGCTGGAAGACGGTCCGGCTGGTCGAGGGCCGGCGGCAGGGCGAGTCGCTGGTGGCGCGCTTCGAGGGGTGCGCCGACCGCGACCAGGCGGCGCCGCTGGTGGGTGCGGAGCTCGCTGTCGCCAGGGACCGCTTGCCGGCGGCGGGAGAGGGCGAGTTTTACTGGGCCGACCTGGTTGGCCTGCAAGTGGTGACGACCGCCGGCGTGTCGCTGGGCCGGGTCGATCACATGATGGCCACCGGGGCGAACGACGTCATGGTGGTCGCGGGCGAACGGGAGCGCTTGTTGCCTTTCGTGCCGGGACAATATGTCATCGAGGTGGACCTGGCCGGCGGACGCATCGTCGTCGACTGGGACCCGGAATTCTGAGGCTGGCGTCATGCACTTCGAAGTCGTGACGCTGTTTCCGGAGCTGGTCGGCCTGGTCGGCCGCTACGGAGTGGTGGGGCGCGCGCTGGAGCGCGGGCTGCTGCGGCTCGGCACCACCGACCCGCGGGAGTTCGCCACGGACGTGCATCGCACCGTGGACGACCGGCCCTATGGCGGTGGCCCGGGCATGGTGATGAAGGTGGAGCCCCTGCGGAGCGCGATTCGCGCCGCCAGGGCGAAGCTGCCGGAGGGCAGCCGGACGGTGTTCCTGTCGCCGCAGGGCCGGGTGTTCGACCAGGCGGTGGCGCGGGAGTACCGGGCACTGCCTGGCTTGCTCCTGGTGGCGGGACGCTACGAGGGCATTGACGAGCGAGTGGTCCGCATGGAGGCGGACGAGTCCCTGACGGTGGGCGACTACGTGTTGAGCGGGGGCGAACTCCCTGCGATGCTGGTGGTCGATGCGGTGGCGCGGCTGGTGCCGGGCGTGCTGGGCGACGAGAACTCCGCGGTGGAGGACTCGTTCAGTGATGGGTTGCTGGACTGCCCACACTACACCCGGCCGGAGACGGCGGAGGGGCTGCGGGTGCCGTCGGTGCTGCTGTCGGGCGACCACGAGGCGATCCGTCGCTGGCGGCTGCAGCAGTCGCTGGGACGGACATGGACGATGCGGCCGGCATTGCTGGCCGAGCGGGAGCTGAGCGCCGAGGAGCGGCAGCTGCTGGATGAATACATCGCCGCGCGGGCAACCGGCGGCGCGGATTGAACCAAGTACAGCCTGGGCGCGGGTGAGCGATATGAGCAACATCATCGAAGAACTGGAAAAAGAGCAGATGCAGCGGGAAGTCCCTGACTTTTCGCCCGGCGACACCGTCGTCGTGCAGGTCAAGGTCAAGGAAGGCAACCGCGAGCGCCTGCAGGCGTTCGAAGGCGTTTGCATCGCGCGGCGCAATCGCGGGCTGAATTCCGCGTTCACTGTCCGCAAGATTTCGCACGGCGAGGGCGTCGAGCGCGTCTTCCAGACCTACAGCCCGGCGATCGCCGACATCCAGGTGAAGCGCCGCGGCGACGTGCGTCGCGCCAAGCTGTACTACCTGCGCGATCGCACCGGCAAGGCCGCCCGGATCAAGGAAAAGGTCTAGCCCTTGATCTGGCGAGGCCTGCGCGGCTTCTTCAGGTCCGCCTGGCGAGTCCTCGACGGGGTTCGCAAGACCGTGCACCTGTTGCTGATGCTGGTCGTGCTGCTCGCGATCGTGCTGGCGCTGGCGTCCCGGCCGCACAAGCTGCCTGACGCCTTCGCGCTGGTCGTCAGTCCCGAGGGGCTGCTGGTCGAGCAGTACTCGGGCGATCCGGTCAGCAGGGCGCTGGAGACCGCCCGGGGTCTGCCGCGCGCCGAGTCCCTGGTCAGCGATCTCGTCGAGGCCATCGATGAGGCCGCCGTGGACGAGCGCGTCAAGGCGATCCAGCTGGAGGTCGACGGGCTGGTCGGCGGCAGCCTGGACAAGCTCGCGACCGTGGCCGAGGCGCTGCAGCGATTCAGCGCGACCGGCAAGCCGGTCAGCGTCTACGCGGCCTATGTGCCGATACGCAACTATTACCTCGCGGCGCACGCCGACGAGCTGTACCTCGATCCGCAGGGCATCGTGCTGCTGCAGGGCTTCGGGTATTACCGCCATTACTACAAGAGCGCGATGGAGAAGCTGTCGCTGGACTGGTACGTGTTCAGCGCCGGCGAGGCGAAGAGCTTCGCGGATCCATACCGTCGCGACGACATGTCGCAGGCGGAGCGCGAAAACCTGGAGCCCATTGCGACCGGCATGTGGCAGGCATGGCGCGACGCCGTGGCCCAGGCGCGCGGGCTCGAGCCGGCATTGCTGGATGACTACATCGATCGCTTCCTGCCGCGCCTCAGGGCCGCCGGAGGCGACACCGGCAAGGTGGCACTCGACGCGGGACTGGTGGACGGGCTGCGCAGCGTCGACGAGATGGAGGCCCGCCTGGTGGATGCCGGCGGGCACGACCAGGACGGCGAGTACGTGGGTGTTCACGCCGACGACTACCTGGCCGCCATCCAGGTGACGCGCGCTCCCGCCGGACCGTCTGGCGCGGAGAACCCCGCCGTCGGGCTGATCGTCGCGCGCGGCGAGATCCTGCCAGGCGACCAGCCCCAGGGCACGATCGGCGACGAATCGATGCGTGAACTGATCCGGGACGCACGTGACGACGACAACGTGCGCGCGCTGGTGCTGCGTGTCGACAGCGGCGGCGGCAGTGCGGCAGCTTCCGAGGCGATCGTGCGCGAGCTCGACCTGGTACGGCAGGCGGGCAAGCCGGTGATCGTCTCGATGGGTGGCGTGGCGGCTTCGGGAGGCTACATGATCGCATTGCCCGCGGACGAGATCTGGGCGCATCCGACCACCGTCACCGGGTCGATCGGCGTGATCGGCATGTTTCCCAACTTCGGCCGACTGCTGGGCCGGCTAGGCGTCAACCTCGACGGCGTCGGCACCCATCGCTTCAGCGGCGACTTTCGGCCGGACCGTGAGTTCAGCCCGGAGGTCATGGAAATCGTCCAGACCATCGTCGACGGTTCTTATGAGCAGTTCGTCGGGGATGTTGCGGAATGGCGCGACATGCCCGTGGACAAGGTCCGCGAACTGGCGGAAGGACGCATCTGGCTGGGCGAGGTCGCCGTCGAGTCGGGCCTCGTTGACCGCCTCGGCACGCTGGACGATGCGCTCGCTTCAGCCGCTGATCGTGTCGGGCTGGACGAGGACTACGAAGTGCTGCTGATCGAGCCGGGGCTCGGCTTCAGCGAACGCCTCATGATCGACCTGCTCAGCCGCGCCGGGCGGCTCGGCGTCACGGCGTGGCCGCGTTCGCTGCTGGAGCGCCTGCCGGTCGAGGTGCGCACGCTGTTCACCGAGCTGGAACGCATGGACGGTTTCGCCGACCCGCGCGGCATCTACTACCACTGCCTCTGCGACAGCTGGTAAAAAAGCCGGCTTTCCCGGTTCGTCACGCCCAGTCGAGGATCACCTTGCCGGACTGGCCGGACCCCATGGTGCGGAATCCCTCGAGGTAGTCCTCGGCTTTGAAGCGGTGGGTGATGATCGGGCTGATGTCCAGCCCGCTCTGCAGCATGCTGGCCATCTTGTACCAGGTCTCGAACATTTCCCGGCCATAGATGCCCTTGATGGTCAGTCCCTTGAAAATGACCTGGTTCCAGTCGATGGCGGTTTCCTCCGGCGGAATGCCCAGCAAGGCGACGCCGCCACCGTGATGCATGGTGCGCAGCATGTCGCGGAAAGCCTGTGGGTTGCCGGACATCTCCAGCCCGACGTCGAAGCCCTCCTGCATGTCCAGTTCGCGCATCACGTCGTCCAGTTTCTGGCGGGTCACGTTGACTGTGCGCGTCGCGCCCATCTTCTTTGCGAGTTCCAGCCGGTAGTCGTTAACGTCGGTGATCACGACGTGCCGCGCCCCGACGTGCCGCGCGATGGCCGTCGCCATGATGCCGATCGGCCCGGCGCCGGTGATGAGCACGTCCTCGCCGACCATGTCGAAGGACAGCGCGGTATGCACTGCGTTGCCAAGCGGATCGAGAATCGAGGCGACCTCGTCGCTGATCGCGTCGGGCAGCTTGAAGACGTTGCTCGCCGGGATGCAGAGGTACTCGGCGAAGCAGCCCTGGCGATTGACGCCGACCCCGACGGTGTTGCGGCACAGGTGCCGGCGCCCGGCGCGGCAGTTGCGGCAATG
>CBDDRR010000321.1:0-6265 GCA_965233095.1 uncultured bacterium | reverse complement strand
TTCATCGCGCTGCTGGTGTCCGGCGGCCACAGCATGCTGGTGGAGGTCGCCGGGCTGGGGCGCTACCGCGTGCTCGGCGAGACCCTCGACGACGCCGCCGGCGAGGCCTTCGACAAGGCCGCCAAGGTGCTCGGCCTCGGTTACCCGGGCGGGCCGCAGCTGGCGCGCCTCGCCGAAGGCGGCGCGCCGGGCCGGCTCAGGCTGCCGCGCCCGATGCTCAACCGGCCGGGGCTGGATTTCAGTTTCAGCGGCCTGAAGACGGCGGTGATCACGGGAATCCGCGACCTCGAGCTGGACGAACAGGCGAGGGCCGACGTGGCGCTGGAGTTCCAGGAGGCCATCGTCGACACGCTGGTCGGCAAGAGCCTGCGTGCGGTCGAAGAGACCGGCATCGCCCGGCTGGTGGTGGCCGGCGGCGTGGGTGCGAACCGGCGGCTGCGCGAACGCCTCGCGGCGGCGGCCCGCGAGGCGGGCGCGGAGGTGTTCTACCCGCGGCTGGAGTTCTGCACCGATAATGGTGCGATGATTGCCTACGCCGGGATGTTGCGGCTCGCCGCGGGCGAGTCAGCACCGGCCGCCATCGAGGCGCGCGCCCGGTGGGACCTTGAAACCCTGCGGCCGCCGGCGGGCGGAACCGCGCAACCCGGCCGGGCGCCGGCCAACTGAGGACCCTGGTGGACACGATATTTCTCAACGACCTCCGCGTGGAGACGGTCATCGGCATCTACGAGTGGGAGCGGCGCATCCGCCAGACCGTCAGCATCAACCTGGAGATCGGCGCGGACATCCGCCGTGCCGCCGCCTCTGACAGCATCGACGACACCCTCAACTACAAGGCGGTGGCCAAGCGACTCATCGAGTTCGTCGAGGGCTCCAGCTTCCAGCTGGTCGAGACACTCGCCGAGCGCATCGCCGGCATCGTCTGCACCGAGTTCGACGTCAGCCGGGTCAAGGTCACGCTCAACAAGCCGGGCGCCATCCGCGGCGCGCGCGATGTCGGCGTGTGCATCGAGCGCACCTCCGCGGATTTCCATGCCTGAAGTTTTCATCGGCGCCGGCAGCAACGTCGAGCCTCGCCGCCACCTCGGCGCCGGGCTGCGCGGGCTGGCGGAGCAGTTCGGCCTGCTGCGCCTTTCGCCGGTCTACCGCAACAGCCCGGTGGGCTTCGCGGGTGAGGATTTCCTCAACCTGGTGATCGCCTTCCAGACCGAGGATGCGGTCGAGGATGTCGCGGCGGCGCTGGCGGCCATCGAGGCGGCCAACGGCCGGGTGCGCGGCGAGGCGAAGTTCGCGCCGCGAACCCTTGATCTCGACCTGCTGTTGTACGGCGATCTTGTCATCGATGCCGACGGGATCCAGCTGCCGCGCGACGAGATCACCAGGTATCCTTTCGTGTTGAAGCCCCTGGCGGACCTCGCCGGGGAACGACTGCATCCCGTGCTCGGTCGAAGCTATGCCGAGCTGTGGGAGCAATTTGACGGCGCGCGCCATCCCCTCGTGCGGGTGGAGGGCGACTTCGCCGCGGAGGTAGCGTTATGACCCTGTCCAGGTTCGCCAGTCGCGTGTCCGCGGTGGCCTTCGGTTTGGTGCTGTCCGCCTGCGGAGGCTCCGGTGGCTCCAGCGACGTCGCCGGTGACTGCTCCATTCCCGCCCAGAACCAGACTGTCTACGACCTCATGCAGCAGTGGTACCTGTGGTACGAGAAACTGCCGGTGCTCAACCCGGCCGGTTTCGCTTCGCCAGAGGCCTTGCTCGACGCGCTGGTCCTGCCGGTGACGGATCCGGTGGATCGCTTCAGCTATATCACTACCCAGGCCGAGGAAGATTCGCTGTTCGGCGAAAGCCAGTTCATCGGCTTCGGCTTCCGCCAGCAGACGGACACCGATTCTGTCACGGTGCTGGACGTGTTCGAGGACGGTCCCGCCGACCTGGGCGGGCTCGATCGCGGCAGCAACATCCTCGCCATCGACGGCGTGCCGATCGCCGACATCCTGGCGTCCGAGGACGGCCTTACCGGGGCGCTGGGCCCGGCCGAGATCGGCTACGAGGTCGAGATGACCTTCCGCAACCGGGCCGGCGCCGAGCTCACGTCCACGCTGGTCAAGGACACCGTGACCATCCCGCCGGTGACCGCGACCCAGGTCTTCGACCTGGACGGAGTCACCACGGGCTACCTGGTGTTCCGCAATTTCGTCGAGCCCGGTATCCCGGCCCTGAACACGGCCTTTTCCCAGTTCAGCGCCGCCGGCGTCACCCAGCTGATCGTGGACCTGCGCTACAACGGCGGCGGCCTGCTTTCGGTGGTGGAACATTTTGCCGACCTGCTTGCCGGCCTGGACAACCCGGGACTGCCGTTTTCGAGCTACTGGTACAACGACAAGAACAGCGGCCGCAACGAGACCTTCAACTTCACCACCAACCCGTCGGTGATCGCCCTGTCGCTCGACAAGCTGGTGTTCATCACCACGCCGGCCACTGCCTCGGCCTCGGAGATGCTGGTGAACGGCCTGCCGCCTTACGTCGAGACCATCACGGTGGGCAGCGAGACCTTCGGCAAGCCGGTCGGCCAGCTCGGCTTCCGCTTCTGCGAGCAGGTGCTGCGGCCGGTGTCCTTCGAGGTGGTCAACGGCCTCGGCGAGGGCGGTTACTTCGACGGCATCCCGCCGGACTGTGCCGCCGCGGACAATGTCGCGGTGCCATTCGGCAGCGCCGGCGAGGACTCCTTCGATGCCGCGGTCCACTGGCTGTCGACCGGAAGCTGCCCGCTGTGGGCCACACCCCAGCCCCAGGCGCTGGAACGCCTGCCCGCCGAGCCGGCCGAACGACCGCGCTACCGGCCGAACGAAGCCTTGTAGCGAGCGGCTGCCGAGGACCGCTGCCGCCAGGAAGCCCCGCCGCCTAGAAGCCGAGGTGGCGGCCGCCGTCCACGGCGATCACCTGGCCGTTGACGTAGCTGCCTTCGCGCGCCAGGTAGAGCGCGCAGGCGGCGATGTCACCGGGCCCGCCGGTACGGCCGAGGGGGATGCCGGCGACGGTCGCGGCCTTGTCCTCGTCCGTGACGCCTGACTCGGGCCACAGGATGGCGCCCGGCGCGATGCCGTTGACGCGGATCTCGGGGCCGAGTTCGCGCGCCAGCGAGTAGGTCAGCATCTCCAGCCCGGCCTTGGCCACGCAGTACACCGGGTGCGCCGCCAGCGGCCGGCGCGCGTGGATATCGACCATGTTGATGATCAGCCCGCCGCGGCGCTTGAGCCAGGGCGCCGCCGCCTGCGACAGGAACAGCGGCGCCTTGAGGTTGCTGCCCACCAGCGCGTCCCAGTCCACCTCGGTGATCTCGCCCACCGGCGTCGGATAGAAGCTCGAGGCGTTGTTCACCAGGATTTCCAGCCCGCCGAAGGCGGCCGCGGCGCGCTCGACCAGCCCCGGCAGCGCTGCCGTGTCGAGCAGGTCCGCTTGCGCCAGCGCCGTGCTGCCGGGCCGCGTCGCATCGAGCCGCCCCGCCAGCGCCTCCGCCGCATCGCGCGAGCCGCGGTAATGGATCACCACGTTGGCGCCGCCGCCGTGCAAGGCTGTGACGATCGCCGCGCCGAGGCGGCGCGCGCCGCCGGTCACCAGCGCCGTGCGCCCGGCCAGGGAATGGCCGCTGTCGTTGCCGCTCATGTAGGATTCTCCGCTGATCCGTCGCCGTTCGCGCGACGCCATTGTCCCGAACTTTGCCGCCAGAGTCCCGCCAGCCGATGCCGACGCCCGCGCCCGAGTCCCGTTCCGGCGCGCTGTCCGGTGCGCCCGCGCCGGGCCCCGAGGCGCTCGCCCGCAGCGCGGCACTGGCGGCGCAGCTGCACGAAGAGATTGTTCGCGCCGGCGGGGCGATCAGCTTCAGCCGGTACATGGAACGGGTGCTGTATACCCCGGGCCTCGGCTACTACAGCGGCGGCGCCGCCAAGCTCGGTCCGGCCGGCGACTTTGTCACGGCGCCCGAGATCTCGCCGCTGTTCGGCCGCTGCGTGGCGCGCCAGGCTGTCGAGGCACTGGCGGCCATCGGCGGCGGCGCGGTGCTCGAGCTCGGCGGCGGCACCGGCGCCCTCGCCGCAGCCGCGCTCGCGGAGGCCGAGCTGGAATGGCTGATGCTCGAACCCAGCCCGGAGCTGCGCGAGCGGCAACAGGAGCGGCTGGGGGACCGGGTGCGCTGGCTGGACGCGCTGCCGAAAGGATTTCGCGGAGTCATCGTCGCCAACGAGGTGGCCGACGCCCTGCCGGTGGAGCGCTTCGTCATCGATAACGATGAACCGCGCCGCCTCGGGGTGCGCAGCGACGACGAGGGCGGCTTCGCCTGGACGCTGCTGCCGCCGGAGCCGAGCTTCGCCGCCGTGGTCCATGCGCTGGAGATCGAGCTCGGCCGGCCGTTTGTCGAGGGCTATTGCTCGGAGTTCTCGCCTATGCTGCAGCCCTGGACGCGCAGCCTGGCCGACAGCCTTGCCGCCGGCCTGTTGCTGGTGATCGACTACGGGCTGCCGCGCGGCGAGCTCTACGCGCCGGAGCGCAACGACGGCACGCTCATCTGCCATTACCGCCACCGCGCCCACGCCGATCCCTTCCTGTGGCCCGGGCTGCAGGATCTCAGCGCATGGGTGGACTTCACCGCGATCGCCGAGGCGGGCGCGGCCGCCGGGCTCACGCTCGAGGGCTACACCACCCAGGCGGCTTTCCTGTCGGGCAACGGCCTCGACAAGATGCTCGCAGCCGCCGACCATGACGCCGCGGGCATCGCACTGGTGCAGCAGGCCAAGCGCCTGCTGTTGCCCGGCGAGCTGGGCGAGCGCTTCCGGGTGATCGGCCTGAGCCGCGAACTCGGGCCGGCGCTGGCCGGCTTCGGGCTGCTCGATCTGGCCAACCGACTCTAGGAGTGCGCCGCACATGGACCTGATGCACGCGCTGGTGCTGGCCATCGTCCAGGGATTCACCGAGTTCCTGCCGATCTCGAGCTCCGGCCACCTGGTGCTGGTGCCGGTGTTCCTTGGCTGGCCCGACCAGGGGCTGGCCTTCGACGTGGCGGTGCATTTCGGCACGCTGTCCGCGGTGCTGTACTACTTCCGCCACGAGCTCTGGCCGATGACCCGCGACACGCTGGGCACTCTGCGCGGCGGGCGGCGCACGCGCGAGTCGGACCTCGCCTGGTGGGTGATCATCGGCACCGTGCCGACGGTGATCTGCGGCGCGCTGTTCGCCGGCCAGATTGGCACGCTGCTGCGCTCGCCGCTGGTGATCGCCGCGACCATGGCCGGTTTCGGGCTGCTGCTGTGGTTCGCCGATGTGCGTGGCGCGCGCAACCGCAGCGAGGACCGGATCGGCTGGCGGGACGCCGTCATCATCGGCCTCGCGCAGGCGCTGTCGCTGATACCCGGGACCTCGCGCTCGGGCATCACCATCACCGCCGCGCTGTTCCTTGGCCTGGAGCGCCAGGCCGCCGCGCGCTTTTCCTTCCTGCTGTCCATCCCGATCATCGTCGCGGCGATCGTCTACGAGCTCGCCAAGCTGCTGCGCGACCCGGCGCCGGTGGACTGGCTGGCGCTGGGCATCGGCGCCGCGGCCGCCGGGGTGGTCGCCTACCTCACCATCCGCGGTTTCATCGCCCTGCTGGCGCGCATGGGCATGGCGCCGTTCGCGCTCTACCGGCTGTTGCTGGCCGCGGTGATCCTCTGGGTCTACTACGCCTGAGGCGCGGCCGGCGGGTCCCGCGGGCAGGCGGCCGCGATGGCTGCAGCGCGCGCATCGCGCAGCGCATTGCGCAGCTGCTCCCCGCCGAGCCCGGACTCCACCAGCGGCTTCGGGTCCACCGCGGTGGCCGCCTCGAGGGCCCGTTGCAGCAGCGCAGCCTGGGGATAGGGCGCGTTCTCCAGCCCGGTGCGGCCCTTCAGGTCGGCTTCGCAGGCCAGCAGGAATTTTGCAAAGCGCTCCGGCCGGCGGAATGCGTCCGTGCCTTCGAGCAGCTTCAGCACCGTGGCCGGACGCAGCTCAGCGGCCCGATGGCACAGGCCGTGGTAGCGCGCCACGATCTCGGCCAGCTCGCGGAACGCGGCCGGCACGCGCAGCCGCTCGCACAGCCGGCGCGCCAGCGTCACGCTGCGGTCTTCGTGGCCGTGATGTGCGGGCCAGAACTCACGCGGCGTGGTGCCCTTGCCGAGATCATGCAGCAGCACGGCGAAGCGGGTTTCCGCGTCCAGCCCGAGGCGTGCTGCGGCGGGCAGGCACAGCAACATGTGCACGC
>CBDDRR010000320.1:0-8458 GCA_965233095.1 uncultured bacterium | reverse complement strand
CTATCGAGACGTCGATGCGCTCGCCGCGCCCGGTCGGGCGGCGCTCGAACGTCGCATGATCCTTCGGAATTCCCCAGTTCAGCCGGCCGTTGACCACGCTGGCCCACGTGCTGACAAAGATCCGCGTCACCGACCAGGCAGAGCGCCCGTCGTCCAGCCGAAAACGGCCCGGCATGAAGAGCAGCTCGCGATAGGGTCCGGCCGGCGATTCGGCGTAGTCGACGAACATCAGTATCGAGGGCCCGGCGAGCGGCCGGCCGCGCAGCTCCGGCGGGAGCTGCCGCGGATCGTGCCGCACCGGGTCGGGCAGTCTCAGCAACAGGATCCAGCCATCGCCCTGCAGGGTCCACGGCGCCGGCGCACGCCTGGCCTCGGGCAGGGCCTCGTCGGGCGTCAGCAGTGCCATGCCGCTTACGCCACGCGGCCGACGCGCAGGTGCAACGGCCAGCGCACCGGGCGCGGCAGCGCGGGGTCGCCCCAGACCGCTGCGAGCCGTCGGCCGAGCGCGGCCACCGGATCGCGGCCGGTCTCCTCGCGGCAGCGGTTGACGCCCGACCACGTGCTGAAATAGCCGAGCAGCCGATCAAGCGGCCAGGCTTCGCGAATTTCGAAGGCCGGCGCCTCGATGGGTTCGAAAGGGAAGGCCAGGTTGCGGTAGCCGTCCTCGACATGGCTGCGCTCCGGCGGCCACCACGGACTCATTTCCTCGTAGAACGCGGCTACCAGCGGGTCCACCGCCGGGTCGGCGTCCGCCAGGCTGTAGGTCCAGGCGGCGAACACGGCGCCGGGCCGCGCGACCCGCCGGACCTCGGTGTAAAAACGCGGCAGGTCGAGCCAGTGCAGTGCCTGCGCGACAGTCACCAGGTCCGCGATACCGTCAGCCAGGCCGCAGTGCTCGGCCGGCGCCACCACATAGCTGACACGAGGGTGCTGCAGGGCATGCGCGAGCTGGGCGCGGCTGGCGTCAGTCGCGACGACGCTGGTGAACCGCGCCGCCAGCGGCACGGCGGCCTGGCCGGTGCCGGTCGCACAATCCCACGCGAGTTTCCGGCGCGGCGCGGCGTCGGCGAGGAAATCGATCAGTGCCGACGGATAGCCCGGCCGGTGGCGGTCGTACTCATGCGCCGCCACCGAGAAGTAGTCCTTGAAGCCGGCCGCTGCCATTCAGCCCCACCGTCCCGTTTCGCCGCACTCCGCCGTGTGCAAGCGGTTTACTCAGAGGGGGTTGGCGCGCCGGACGAGCACGAAAGCGATCACGAACAGCGCAACTTCCATCAGCATCACCAGCGGCACCAGTCCCGTCGGCATGCCGTCGGCGAGCAGCGCGAGCAGGCGGCCGCCGAAGTAGCCGATGTTCATCAGGAACACCAGCCACAAGCCATGGCGGAACCAGTCGTTCGTGCCGGCCGACCACAGCAGGAACAGGCCGACAGCGACGTTCAGCCCGCCATGGCTGCCGCGCAGCTCGGACATGGTGTTCACGACGCTAAGGTCGGCGCCGAGGTGGGCCAGGCTGGTGGCCGGCGACAACAGCACCCAAAGTCCATAGCCCAGGTAAAGCACACCGCAGACATAGAGAAACGCGCGACTCATGGATTGCTCCGGGCGATAGGCGAGGGCCAGCCGGGACTATAGCTGCGTCGCCGCCCGCGCGCATCCGTGGACGCCGCGATGCCGGCCGCGGGATGCTTCAGGCGCGGGTCGTGCCGGGGTCGGCCTTCGGCAGCACAACCGCGAACTCCACGCCGCCGTCCTGCGGGAGATTGCGAGCCGCGGCGCTGCCGCCATGATGCTCGGCCACCAGCCGCACGATGAACAGCCCGAGCCCGAGGTGCGGCGATGCGGCCGACGGCCGCTCCGAGACCAGCGAATCGAACAGGCGCTCCGGTGGCCCAGGCGGCAGGCGGCTGCCCGGGTTGGCAACCACCAGCCGCCAGCTTTCGCCGGCATCCTCGATGGCCAGCTGGATCGACGCATCGGGCGGAGCGAAGTCCACGGCATTATCGACCAGCTTGTCGAGCAGCTGCGCGATGAGGTCGGGAGCGCCGTCCAGCGGACAGGGTTGCGGCGGACGGGCGAACTGGAACGTTCGTCCGGGATAGAGCGCCCGGTAGGATTCCACCATGTCGCCTACCTGCGCCGCGAGGTCGAAGCGCTCGTGCTCCGCGGCTGCAACGGCCCGCTCCATCTGCCGCGCTGCCGCGAGGGCACTCACCAGCCCGGCCATGCGATCCACGCCGTCGCGCGCGCGGCCGAGCCAGGGACCCTGAGTAACGTCTTCCGCCTCGAGGTTGTCCAGCGAGCTCCGAACCACCGCCAGCGGCGTCCGCAGCTCGTGCGCCAGCCGGCCGCCGAGACTTTGCAGGTAGAGGTTGTGGTCGCGCACGCGGCCCAGCAGCCCGCCGAAGCTGCGGGCGAGATCACCGAGCTCGTCGTTGGCGCCGGCGCCGGGCAGGGTGCCGGCGATCTCGCCGCGCCGCCCCACTGCTGCGGCAGCCGCATCGCGCAGGCGGCGAATCCGCAGTGACAGCCAGGCGGCGTAACCGAGCAGCGCGGCGGCCGCGCCGAAGCTGGCCAGCAGGCTGGTGGTCAGCAGGCGTCGCGTCGGCGTGCGCGTCAGGCTGAGAACTTCGGCCGTGTCGCGCTCCACGACCACGATCGCCCGCACCGACCCGGCCACGCCGATGGGAGTCGCCGCTGCCAGCAGGCTGCCGCCGGGCAACGCGAAGCGGCGCACGTCGTCGACGCCCAGCGACGCGAGCTCCAAGTGCCGGCCGCTCAGCTGGCCCGGTCGGGCCGGCGGCGGCGCATCGGCCTCCAGGCGGCCCCCGAGCACCCCGCGGTACAGGGCGTCGAGCCAGCCGGTCGCTGGGTCGGTGTCTGCACGCCGTTGCGGGCCGCGTTCCGCCAGTACGAAGCCGGCGCGATCAGCCAGGAAAACGCGCTGGCCGGCCGGCGCAATCGCGTCGAGCGCGGCCTGGGCCGCGAGATCGGGCCCGGTCGTCCAGCCGGGCGAGGATACGAACGTCGCGCCGCGCACGGCGCCGTCGCGCTCCAGCAACCGCAGTCCGAGCCGGCCCTCCAGCAGGGCCGCCGGGATGCGCGCCTCGATCTGCCAGCCGCGGCTCGTGGCCTGCCAGTAGGCCCGTGCACGGGGATCCTCCGGTGCGCCGCTGAAGATGGCGCCAACAGTGCCCGGTGCTTCCAGCGGGAACGCCACCACCACCACCCGGCCGCGGACCTCCAGCGAGGCCGGCTGCCGGCTGCCGGACGCCGCCACGAAGAGGTGCACGAAAGCGCCTCGCTTGCCGGCTACCAGCGTCATCCCGCCGAACCGCTCGGCGGCGTCGGCCGCCGAACCCCAGTCCTCCACGAAGCCGTCCAGCGTCGGCGCAACGGCGAGTTCGTGCAGATAAATGTCCGCACCGCGGCCACGGCCCGCGCCCCACCGCTCCGGCTGTGCATCGAACCCTGCCGCCGCCGGCGCCAGGGCGGCGCCGAGCAGTCGGGCGGTGGAGGCCAGCGCCTGCTGCTCGCCGTCGCGCAGCGCGGACTCGATTTCCCGCGCGTACTGGCAACCCGCCCAGGGCAGCAGCAGCGTGACCGCGCTCACGGCCAGCAGCTGGCCGGCCAGCTTCATGAAGCGGCGCCGTCCCGCCAGCGATAGCCGAGGCCGTACACGGTCTGGATGCCGTCGAAGGTGGGATCGATCGCCTCGAACTTGCGGCGGATGCGTTTCACGTGCGAAGTGATAGTCGCGTCGTCGAGCACCACGCGCGCGGCGTCCATCAGCTGCTGGCGATTCTTCACGTGCCCCGGATGCTTCGCCAGCGCATGCACGATCCAGAACTCGGTGAGTGTCAGGTCAAGCGCCTTTCCGTCCCAGCTTGCCGCCAGACGCTCTGCGTCGATGCGCAGCTTGCCCCGCTCGAGCGCGCGCGTGACGCCAGCTGGCTCGGTCAGCACCTGCACGCGGCGGAACAGCGCCGCAATGCGCGCCAGCAGGTGCGGCAGGCTGATGTCCTTGGTGAGGTAATCGTCGGCGCCGAGCCGCAGGCCCGAGACTGCGTCGAAATCACTGTCGCGCGCCGTCAGGAAAATGATTGGCAGCTGCGGCGCGCGCGTGCGCAGCTCGCGACACAGGTCGAAGCCGCCCTCGGGCTCTGCGCCCAGGCTGACGTCGATCACGACCAGGTCGGGCAGGCGCGCAGTGAATGCGTCCAGCGCCTCACGTCGCGCGGCGAAGGCGCTGACCCGGTAGCCGGCGCGGCGAAACGCATCCGCGTAGTTCTCACGAATCGCGGGCTCGTCTTCAACGATGGCGATGTGCTGGCTCATGGGCAGCGCGTCCCGGTGATCAGAATTCGCCACATTCTATCCGAGCAACGCCCCGATCCCGCCCGCGCCCCGCCCGGCGCCAGGCGCGTAATGCAACCAGGACCACTTACGCCGGGAGCACGCCGATGAACTCGCCCTATCCGAATCGCAATCCCCCCGGGCCGCGCCGCGGGCGTCGCCTGCCTGATCGCAATCGCGCGCATGACCTGGCCACGCGCATCGGCCGGGCGCGGCTGGTGTACTTGCTGGGACGCAGCGGCACGCCGCTGACCGACTGGGTGCCGCTGGGCCTGGCCTGCGTGGTGCTGGGCCTGATGCTGCTCGGCGGCCCCGGCGCACCGCCGGCCTGAGCGATCCGGGCTCAGCCCCGATTCAGTTCGCGCGCCGCGATTCGCAGGATGGCGTCCAGGCTGCGCTCGACATCTGCCGCGGTGGTGGCCCAGGAAGTCACGCTGATGCGCATGGCGGTGCGCCCCTGCCACTCGGTGCCGCTGCACCAGCAGGTGCCCTCCGCCTGCACCGCGGCGATGATCCGTCGCGTCTGCTCCGGGCTGCCGAAGGACACCAGCACCTGGTTGAGGACAACCTCGTTGAGGACCTCATGGCCGGCCTCGCTCAGCCCTGCCGCAAAGCGCTGCGCGTGGTCACAGCAGCGCTCCACCAGCGCGGCGAGCCCGTCCCGCCCGAGGTGTTTCAGCGCGGCCCATACCTCGACACCGCGCGCCCGCCGCGAGAGTTCCGGGCCGAAGCGCGACGGCTCCCGGTACTGCTCGTCCGGCAGGTAGGCCGCGCTGATGCTCATCGCGGCCCGCAGGGTGGCAGGATCCCTGACCAGCGCCAGGCCGCAGTCGTAGGGCACGTTGAGCCACTTGTGCGCATCTGTCGCCCATGAGTCGGCGAGCGCCATGCCTTCGACCAGCGCCGCACGGCGCGGCGCGGCCGCCGCCCAGAAGCCGAAGGCCGCATCGACGTGCACCCAGGCGCCCGCCGCGCGCACTCGCGGAATGATCTCGGTCATCGGGTCGCAGGCGCCCGTGTTCACGTTGCCGGCCTGCAGGCACACGATGGCGGGTCCGCTGATGGCCGGCACCGCGTCGGCGCACATCCTGCCCTGGCCGTCGGCCGGCACCCGGATCACGCGCTCGCGGCCGAAGCCCAGCAACGCGACCGCCTTCAGCACAGTGGAATGGACCTCCTCGCCGACCACCACCTGGATCTCCGGCGCGCCGTACAGGCCGCGCGCCTCCACGTCCCAGCCCAGTGTCGCGAGCAGCGCGTGGCGGGCGGCGGCCAACGCACAGAAATTGGCGATCGAGGCGCCGGTGACGAAGGCGCCGCCAGTGCCCTGCGGCAGGCCCGCGAGCCCGGTGATCCAGCCGAGCGCAACCTCTTCGAGGCGCGTGGCCACCGGCGAACCGGCCCAGTGATGCACGTTCTGGTCCCATGCCGTGGCAAGCCAGTTCGCCGCCACAGTGACCGGCAGCGCGCCGCCCACCACATAGCCGAAATAGCGTGGCCCGGCATTGGCCACGGTCGCGGGCGAACCGAGCTCGTCCAGCATTGCCAGCACGGTCTCGGCGGGCACGCTCTGTAGTTGCAGCGGCTCGACAAACTCGTCCAGTGCGGCCAGCGCGGCATCGTCGGGCCAGATTGCGCGGGTCGGCAATTCGCTCAGGTACTGGGCCGCCCTGCGCGCCACGTCGTCCAGCAGGGCCATGCTCAGCGCCCCCGCCACGGCATGTCCACCGTTGCTCCGTCCCGGGCGAGCAACGCCCGCATCCCGGCCTCGACCTCGGCCTCCGAGACCAGTACGGCATCCGCGGCCGGACCCAGGGGGATGTAAGTGTCCTCGCCGCAGATGCGTGCCTTGGACAGGCTGGGCCGCGCATGCTCGTCGAGCAAAGTGAAGATTTCCTCGGCGATGCCGCCGGTGCGCCGGCCCTCATCGAGCACCAGCACGCTCCCGGCCGCATCCGCCTCGGCGACGATTGCCGCGGTATTCAGCGGTTTCAGCCACCGCAGGTCCAATACACGAATGCGTCCGCCGGACGCCGCCGCAACGCGATGCGCGGCCCGCAACGCCATCCGGACGCCGTTGCCGAAGGTGATGACCAGCACGTCCGGCCGTTCAGGGCCGTACGCCCGCGGCGCGCCGAAGGGTACGAACTCACCTGGCGGGGGATAGGGAAACAGCCAGCCGCCGTCCTTGTCCTCGTGCAGGTCCTTGGTCATGTACAGCGCGATCGGCTCAAGGAACGCCACCACCCGGCCGTTGACCTTCGCCAGCGCCACGCAGGTGCGCAGCATCCCGGCGGCATCGTCGCCACGCGACGGGCAGGCAACGATCAGTGCCGGGATGTCGCGCAGCGCAGCGAAGGAATTGTCGTTGTGGAAGTGGCCGCCGAAGCCCTTCTGGTAGGCCAGCCCGGCGATGCGTATGACCATGGGGTTGGCCCACTGGCCGTTGGAGAAAAACTGCAGTGAGCAGGCTTCGCCCCGCACCTGGTCGCAGGCGTTGTGGAAATACGCCAGGTACTGGATCTCCGGCACGGGCAACAGGCCCATGTAGGCCGCGCCCTGGGCCATCCCCAGGATGGTGGTTTCGTCGAGCAGGGTGTTGAACACGCGGTTGCCGCGGAACGTTGCTGCAAGCCCTGCCGTTACCGTGTAAACGCCGCCTTTCCTGGCGATGTCCTCGCCGAACAGGGTCATTTCCGGGTGCTTGATCATCAGGTCGTGCAAGGCACGATTGATCTGCAGCGACAGGTGGCGGGGAGCCCCGGCCTCCGGCAGCCGGGACGCGCCGCCAAAGGCCGCAATGCGTGCCTCGGTGTCGGCCCGGCGGGCGGCCTCGGCATGCACGTCTTCGACATCGAGCGGCGCAAGCGGCGCGGTGATCGCGGGTGCATCGGCCAGGCGCGGGCGTCGCGCGGCGCGCGCGGCGGCGTCGGCGACGCGCGCGCGGGCCTGTTCGTAGAGTTCGAGAATCTCGGCCGGCGCCAGGCAGCCGCTGTCGGCAGCGAGCCGCGCTGTCGACAGCAACGGGTCGCGCGCTTCGTTGGCCTCGATGGCGGCCATTTCCATGTAGTCGCCTTCCCAGTCCGTGCCCGCATGGCCAAGCAGGCGCGGCACCTTGAGGTGCAGGAAAGTCGGCCGGCGGCGCCGGCGACAGTGTTCGAGGGCGCGCGCCGCAATTTCGAAGGTGTCTGGCAGCGAAACACCGTCTGCAGCGAAGTAGTCGAGCCCCTCCCGGCGTGCGAAGTTCGCTTCCACCCAGCCCGCGGGGGTGCGCACCGAGATGCCGATGCCGTTGTCCTCGCAGACGAACAGCACCGGCACGGGCAGGCGCTGGTATGCGGCCCACTGGGCCGCATTGAAGCCTGCCAGCGCGGTGGCATGGTTGGTCGAGGCGTCACCAAAGCTGCACACCACGACGCTGTCGGCGGGAACCGGCAGCGGCCGCTTGAGGCGGATAGCCTGCTCCAGACCGATCGCCGTGCCGACGGCCTTGGGCAGGTGACTGGCGATGGTGGAGGTCTGGGGCAGCACCCACAGCCGCCGGTCGCTGCCCCAGACCTTGTGTCGGCCGCCGGACACCGGGTCCTCGCTGCTGGCCGCCAGCGAGAGGCAGGTCTCGTAGACGGGATCGCATTCCGGATCCTTAGCCAGCCGCGCCATCATGAAACCGCCGGAACGATAGTGCAGGAACGCGGGATCGGTCGGGCGGCACAGGTAGCCCACCGCGGCGTTGGCCTCGTGGCCAGCGCTGCCGATGGTGTAAAAGCCCTCGTTGCGGGCGCGCATTTCGCGCGCCTGCAGGTCCAGGTGGCGCGACTGGGCCTGGCAACGGAAAATCTTCAGGAACTCACCCGCCGTCAGGCGGCTGCCGGGTGCGATCTGCTCATGGTCAGCGGGCCGCGGCCGGGGGCCGGGCGCAAGCCCGCGCACCAGCTCAATGAAATTGGCGTCGACGATGGCAGCACGGTTCAGACCGCGCGCCGCGCGTTTCGCCAGCGCGGACTCAGAAGGCGTTGACACCCGTGAGCTCCCGGCCGACCACCAGCTCGTGAATCGTTTCCGTGCCCTCGTAGGTGATCACGCTCTCGAGGTTCAGCATGTG
>CBDDRR010000319.1:0-22124 GCA_965233095.1 uncultured bacterium | reverse complement strand
CGCGCCTCGGGGGTCGGCAGGGGCGCGCCGCGCCGCCCTGCGCTCGAACCTCGAGCGGCGTCGGCGCCGCGTGCTCCAGGCCGAGCCGATGATCGCGGAAGGCAAGCTCGTGCGTATGGTGGGACTGACGCTCGAAGCCGTCGGCTGCGAGGCGCCGGTCGGTGGCCGCTGCATGATCGTCGGCAGCGGCGGCGCGCAGACCGAGGCCGAGGTGGTCGGCTTCGCCGGGGAGCGCGTGTTCCTGATGCCGGTCGGAGACATCCACGGGCTGACGCCCGGCGCGCGGGTACGGCCCTTGTCCGGATCGCGCAACACGCCGGTGGGCGAGGGCCTGCTCGGCCGGGTCGTGGACGGGTCAGGCCGGCCGCTGGACGGGCGCGGACCGGTGGAAGCCGACGCCTGGATGCCGTTGCGCGGCCAGTCGGTCAACCCGTTGTCGCGCGCCCCGCTGGACGAGCCGCTGGACGTCGGTATTCGGGCCATCAACGGCCTGCTGACCGTGGCGCGCGGTCAGCGCATGGGCCTGTTCGCCGGCAGCGGCGTCGGCAAGAGCGTGCTGCTCGGCATGATGACGCGTTACACGGCGGCCGACGTCACCGTGGTCGGCCTGATCGGCGAGCGCGGCCGTGAAGTGAACGATTTCGTGCAGAAGACCCTCGGTCCCGAAGGCATGAAACGCGCCGTCGTGGTGGCGACGCCGGCCGACCATCCGCCGCTGATGCGACTGCACGGCGCGATGCTGGCCACCACCATCGCGGAATACTTCCGGGATCGCGGCCTGAATGTGCTGCTGCTGATGGATTCCCTGACGCGTTTTGCACAGGCGCAGCGTGAAATCGGCCTGGCGATCGGGGAGCCGCCCGCCACCAAGGGCTACACCCCGTCGGTGTTCGCGCGCCTGCCGCAGCTGGTTGAGCGCGCGGGCAACGGAGCGCCGGGCGGCGGGTCGATCACCGCGTTCTACACGGTGCTGGCGGAGGGCGATGACACCAATGACCCGATCGCCGATGCGGCACGCGCCGTGCTCGACGGGCACGTGGTGCTGTCGCGCCGCGTGGCCGAGGGCGGGCGTTACCCGGCGATCGACATCGAGGCCTCCATCAGCCGGGCGATGAACGATATCTGTGCGCCGGCGCATCGCGACGCCGCGCAGCGATTCCGCCGTCTCTACGCGACCTGGTCGCAGCACCGCGACCTGCTGAGCGTCGGCGCCTACAAGGCCGGGTCCGATCCCGCCGTGGACGAGGCGGTTGCCTTCCAGCCCCAGCTGGAGGCCTGGCTGCGACAGGACATGCACGACGCCGTACCGCTGACCCGGAGCCTGCAGTCGCTCGGCGAGGTGGTGGCGCCGATGGAAGAGGGCGCCTAGGGACATGACCGAGTTGCTCAGGAGCCGGCGTCTGGAGCCGATCGCCAGGATCGCGGACCACCGCGAGCAGGCGGCGGCGCGGGAGTTCGGCCGACTGCAGGAAGCCCTGGTGGCGCAGGAGCAGCGCCTCGCCGAGCTGCGCGCCTGGTGGCAGGAATATGCCGATGGCATGGGCAAGCAGTCCGGCAGGGGTTCCGGCCTGATGCGGGAGGGGCGCCTGTTCCTCGCCCAGCTGAACGATGCCATCGAGCGCCAGCGCGCCGTGGTCGAGCACGCCAGGCGGGATCTCGAGGCCGCGCGCGCGCGGTGGCTGGCATCGCGCATGGACCACGAGGCCCTGGAGAAGGTGGTGGCGCGCTGCCAGGACGAGGAAGGCCGCCATGCACGCCGCGGCGAGCAGCGCGAGCAGGACGAGTGCGCCGCGCGCCGGGCCAGGCCGGACAACCCGTGATCCGTCGGGGCCGGCCGGGTGGCACGGTTCCTGCAATCTCTTTTACACCAGCGGCGCCCGTGCGCCGCGCCCGGAGAACGCCGCGATGATGCTGAACATGCCGCCGAGCCTTGCCGAGGCCGATGCCGCACGCTCGCCGCAGCCGCACGCCACGGCCGCGGAAACCAGCCAGGAAGGGGATTCGGCGCATCCTTTCGCCCGGCTGATGACCGCCGGCGAGCCGGTTGACCCGGCAGCCGCCCAGGCGCCAGCTATAGCAGCCGGCGAAGACTCTTCCGCCTTGCCGCCGGAGGCGGCGCTCGCGGAGGCGCTGGTTGCGGCCATCGAAAGCGGCAAGATCGTGCCGCCCGTCGGCGGGTCCTTGCCGCCCGGCCACTTGATTCGCGGTCCCGCCGGCGTGGCCGGCGATCCCGCGGCGTCCGACGACACCCCGCTGATGCGCATGATGGACATGTTGCGCAGCTTGCAGGGCCTCTCGGGGCCGCCGCAGCCGGCCGGCGCAGTGGAATTGCCCATGCAGCCGGGCCTCGAGCTGAGGGCGTTCGAGCAGCCTGATTCCGCCCGCCTGCTGACGACGGCGCTGGGCGCCCAGGCCCAGGCGCCGGTATCGGCCGCGCCGGCCAGTGCCGCGACGACACCGCCGGCGGCTGCGACGCCGCCGTCCGTGCCGATCTCCGTGGCGCCCGGCCGCCCGGACTGGAGCGAAGCCGTGGGCCAGCGGGTACTGTGGATGGTCTCCCACAAGTCCCAGGCGGCCGAGATCAGGCTCAATCCGCCGGAGCTCGGCCCGGTCGAGGTGAAGGTAAGGACCGACGAGGATGGCGTAAGGCTCAGCTTTGCCGCCGGCAATGCCGCCGTGCGCGAGGCGCTCGAATCGGCGGCGCCGCGCCTGCGGGAGATGTTTCTCGCCGAGGGCCTGCGGCTCGAGAACATGGATATCGGCCAGCGGCACGCGGGTGGCGACCGGGGCAGCGACCCTGGCGCTGCCGCCACGCGCGACGGCGCCGGTGCCGAGGATGTGGACGCGGAGGCGACCGTCCGCGCGTCCCTGCCACAGCGGGCCGGCCTGGTGGACTGCTTCGTCTAGCGCGCCCTGCGCCACCCGCACGCCGTTCCGGCGCCGCCGCTCCGGACCGCGTCAAGATCCTGACACGGCCCTGCGGCGCCATCCCAAGTATCTGAAATTAAAGGGCCTTCCCGTCTGGCACGGCTCTTGCTCCAGCTATTCGCGAGATATTCGCGTCTGCCAGGAGTGCCACAGATGATTAACCCGGAAGCCGAGGGCTTCGACGAACAGCTGGATGCCGCAGAGGCGGCAGGCGCGGCCGGGCCCAGGTCGGGCAAGGGCCGCATGGTGATCTTGCTGGTGGTGCTGGCAGCGCTCGGCGCGGGTGGCTGGTTCGCCTGGCAGACCTTCATGGTGGACGACGCCGTAGACGGCGCGCTGGCCGGGGAAGACGCCCCGGGCAGCCGCAGCAACGCCAACTACCTGCCGCTCGATCCGCCGCTGGTGGTGAACTTTGCCGCCGGCGGCCAGTTGCGCTACCTGCAGGTCTCGGTCGAGGTGATGGCGCGCGACGCGAAGGCCATCGGCACCGTAGACCGCCATGCGCCCGCCGTCCGCAACGCCCTGATCGCCCTGTTCAGCGAGCGTGATTACGAGGCGCTGTTGACGCGTGCCGGCAAGGAGGCGCTGCGCCAGGAGGCCCTCGAGGTCGTCCGCGCGGAGCTGACCATGCTGACCGGTCAGCCGCAGGCCGAGGACGTCTATTTCTCCAGCTTCGTGATGCAGTGACATGAGCAAGGAAGACCTCCTCTCCCAGGACGAGATCGATGCGCTGCTGCACGGCGTGGACAGCGGTGACGTGCCCACCGGGGACGAGCTGCGCGCCCGTGACGGCGTGGCCCGCCCCATCGACCTGGCCAGCCAGGAGCGCATCATGCGCGGCCGCATGCCGGCGCTCGACATGATCAACGAACGGCTTGCCCGGCAGCTGCGCAACAGCATGTTCGACTTGCTGCGGCGGCCCATGGAAATCACCGTCGGCGAAGTGCGGCTGGAGAAGTTCAGCGAGTACCTCCACGCGCTGCCTGTTCCGACCAGCCTGAACATGATCCGGGCGAAGCCGCTGCGCGGCACGGCGTTGCTGGTGATGGACGCCTGCCTGGTGTTCGCGATGGTGGACCACTTTTTCGGCGGCGGCGGTCGCTTCAATGCCAAGGTCGAGGGCCGCGAGTTCACGCGCACTGAGACGCGCGTCATGCGCATGGTGCTGGACCTGGTCTTCAAGGGCCTCACCGAGGCCTGGGAGCCGGTACTGCCGCTGGAGTTCGAGTTCCTCAAGTCAGAGGCCAATCCGCAGTTTGCGGACATCGTCCGGCCCAACGAGGTGATGGTCATCTGCAGCTTCAAGCTGGAGCTGGAGGGCGGCGGTGGCGAACTGCACATCGCGCTGCCCTACTCGATGATCGAGCCGATCCGGAACCTGCTCGATGCCCGGCTGCAGACCGAGCGGAGCGAGGGCGATGCGCGCTGGCTGAAGTCACTGCGGGACGAGATCCGGCTCGCGCCGGTCGAGGTCAGCTGCAAGCTCGTCGAACTCGAGCTGAGCGTGGCCGAGCTGTTGCGGCTGAAGCCCGGCGACGTCCTGCCCATGGACATGCCGGAGCGGGTCACGCTTTACGCCGAGGGCATCCCGGCGTTTCACGGTCGTTTCGGCGCCTCGCAGGGCCGGCACGCAGTACAGGTCATCGAACCGGCCCGGCGCGAGCACGCCGGCGCGGACACCAAGCAGGAACTTAGCCAGGAGCGCGGAAGATGAGTGAGCAACAGACACAGGCGAGCACGGACGAGACGGGCGCGGCGCGGGCCGGCCAGCCGGCCGCGGCAGCCGCCGCGGGCAGCGGCGTCAGCCAGGGCCCGAAGGGCGGCAAGGCAGGCACCCCGGTGCCGCCGAAGCCGCTGAAGGACGAGGGCGGTGCGGCCGGCGAGGACGTAAATCTCGAGGTCGTGCTGGACATCCCGGTCACGCTGTCGATGGAGATCGGCCGCGCCAGGTTGCCAATTCGCAACCTGCTGCAGCTCAACCAGGGCTCGGTGGTCGAGCTCGAGCGCATGGTGGGCGAACCCATGGACGTGCTGGTCAACGGCACGCTCATCGCACACGGCGAGGTGGTGGTCGTCAACGAGAAATACGGCATTCGCCTGACCGACGTGATCAGCCCCGCCGAGCGCGTGCGCAAGCTGCGCTGATCACGCCATGAAGCGCACGCTGACCCTGCTCGCGATCCTGCTGTTGCCGCTGGCCGCCGTCGGCGCCGAGCCCACGGCGGCGCCCGGCTTCGCCGGCGCCGGCCAGGTCGGCAAGATGATCGCCGGCCTGCTGCTGATGATCGTCATGATCATCGGCCTCGCTGCGCTGCTGAAGCGCGTCAATGGCCTGCAACGCAGCCTGCCCGGCGCCATCCGGGTCGTCTCTGTCACGTCCATCGGCGCGCGCGAGCGGTTGATGCTGGTCGAGGTCGGCGGGCGGCAACTGCTGGTGGGATCGGCCCCCGGCCGCGTGCAGACCCTGCTGGTGCTGGACGAGCCCGTCACGGTGCCGCAATCCGTCGCCGGCCGCCAGGCAGGCGGTTTCGCCGAGCGGTTGCGTGATGCGCTCAGCGTCCAGGGCCGGGAGACGCGCTCGTGATGCGACGTTTCGGCCTGCTCGCGCTGCTGCTGGCGGCGCTCCTCGCGTGGCCCGCGGTGGCCGGCGCCGAAGCCGCCGGCGGCAACGGCCTCGAGCTGCTTTCCGTGAGCACCGCCGAGGACGGCAGCCAGCAGTACTCGGTCACGCTGCAGGTGCTGCTGTTGATGACCCTGCTGAGCATGCTGCCGGCGGCGCTGATCATGATGACCTCGTTCACGCGCATCGTCGTCGTGCTGGCGATCCTGCGCCAGGGCATGGGCACCCAGCAGACGCCCAACAACCAGATTCTGATCGGCCTGGCGCTGTTCCTGAGCATGTTCGTGATGGCGCCCGTGCTGGAGCGCATCTACGAAGACGCCGCCAAGCCCTACCTCGAGGAATCTCTCAACGCGCCGGCCGCACTGCAGGCTGCCGGTGGCCCGATCCGCGAGTTCATGCTCAGCCAGGTGCGCGAGCCGGACCTGCAGTTGTTTGCCGGGCTCGGCGGCTACGAGAGCTTCGAGTCGCCCGATGAAGTGCCGTTCTCGGTGCTCGTGCCGGCTTTCGTCACCAGTGAGCTGAAGACCGCGTTCCAGATCGGCTTCCTGCTGCTGGTGCCGTTCCTGATTATCGACCTCGTGGTCGCCAGCGTGCTGATGTCCATGGGCATGGTGATGCTCTCGCCGCTGATCATCTCGCTGCCGTTCAAGATCATGCTGTTCGTGCTGGTCGACGGCTGGTCGCTGGTGATGAGCACCCTGGCCGCCAGCTTCATGGTGAATTGACGCATGTCCCCGGAAATGGTCATGGAGGTGGGACGCAACGCGCTGGCGGTCACGGTGATGCTGGCCGCGCCCATGCTGGTCGTCGCCCTGGCGCTCGGCCTGGTCATCGGCATGATCCAGGCGGCCACGCAGATCCAGGAAATGACGCTGTCGTTCATTCCGAAGCTGCTCGGCCTGGTCGCCGTGCTGGCGGTCGCCGGGCACTGGATGCTCGGCTTGATCGTCGACTACACCCGCGAGCTCATCACGGCCATCCCCGGCCTGCTGCTCGGCTGAGGAACCGCCCCATGGAGTTCACCCAGCTGCAGCTCGATACCTGGATCTCCAGCCTGGTGCTGTCATTCACGCGCATCGCAGCGCTGCTGATCGCCGCGCCGTTGTTCGGTGGCCGCAGTATCCCCATGCGGGTCCGCGTGTCATTCGCGCTCGTGCTTTCCATGATGGTGCTGCCGATCCTGCCGCCGGCGCCGCCGCTGGATCTCCTGAGCTTTTCCATGGTGCTCGCGGTCGGCCGCGAGCTGCTGGTGGGCGCCATGGCCGGTTTCATTCTGCAGCTGGTGTTTGCGGCGTTTGCCATCGCCGGCGAGGTGATCGCCCTGGGCATGGGACTCGGCTTCGCCTCGCTGGTGGATCCCGACAAGGGCGTCCAGGTGCCGGTGGTCGGGCAGTTGCTGGTGATCATGGCCACGCTGCTGTTTCTCGCCATGGACGGCCACCTGGCGCTGGTCAGCTTCATGGTGCTCAGCTTCACCGGCGTGCCGATCGGCGGCGGCATCAGCTTCGAGAATTTCGCCGCCATCGCGGGCTGGGGCAGCGTGATGTTCGGCCACGCGGTGATGATCGCCCTGCCGGCCGTCGGCGCGCTGCTGCTTGCGAATATCTCCATGGGCGTAGTCACGCGCGCCGCGCCGCAGCTGAACATCTTTGCGGTCGGCTTTCCGATGACGCTGATGCTCGGCTTCGTGCTGCTGTACGCCACGGTCGGCACCATCGGCAGCCGCTTCGCGGAGCTGCTCGCCGAGGGCTTCGGCATGATCGGCTGGCTGCTGGGAGGCTGACGCGATGTCCGAGCAAGACGACAAGAGCCAGGAACGCACCGAACAGGCAACTCCCAAGCGCCGCCAGGACGCCAAGAAGAAGGGCCAGGCGCCGCGCTCTCGCGAATTGAACACCACCGCGGTGCTGCTGACCGGCGCCGCCACGCTGGTGCTGTTCGGCGGCGGTATCGGCGAGGGCATCGCCGCGATCATGGTCGACAGCCTGAGCATGCCGCGCGAGATGGCCTTTGAGGCGCCGTTGCTGCCCACAGCCTTCGGCCAGGCCGCGATGGTCGCCCTGGTATTGCTGCTGCCGCTGTTCGCAGCCGTGCTGGCCGCCGCGCTGGTCGGCCCGGCGATGCTCGGCGGCCTCGTGTTCAGCGCGGAAGCGATCAAGCCGAAGCTCGAGAAGCTCAACCCGATCGCCGGGCTGAAGCGCATCTTTTCCCTGAACGGACTGATGGAGTTCGCCAAGACGCTTGCCAAGTTCGTCGTCGTCACTGGCGCCGGGCTGCTGGTGCTGCGTTTCATCGCCCCGGACCTCCTCATGGCCGGTGAGACCAGCGTCGAGACCGCCGTGCCCGGCCTCGCCGCCGCCGCCGCCTGGGTGCTGGTGGTGCTGGCCTCGGTGATGCTGCTGATCGCTGCGGTCGACGTGCCCTTCCAGCTGTGGAGTCACAGCAAGAAGCTGCGCATGACCCGGCAGGAAGTCCGCGACGAGATGAAGGAGACGGAGGGCCGCCCGGAGGTCAAGAGCCGCATCCGCCGCGTGCAGATGGAGATGACCCAGCGCCGCATGATGATGGCGGTGCCCGAAGCCGACGTGGTGGTCACCAATCCGACGCACTACTCGGTGGCGCTCAAGTACGACCCCGACGGCATGGCCGCGCCGCGTGTCATCGCCAAGGGGGCCGACGAGATCGCCCTCAAGATCCGCGAGGTTGCCGCGGCCAGCGGCGTGCCGCGTGTCGAGGCGCCGCCGTTGGCCCGCGCGCTGTATTTCACCACGCGGCTGGACGAAGAAATCCCGGCCGAGCTGTTCCTCGCCATCGCGCGCGTGCTCGCCTGGGTCTACCAGTTGAAGGCCGCCGCCGGCGGCGCGCCGCCCCCGCCGCAGCCCGATGGGCTCGATGTTCCTGACCACCTGACCCGCCGCCAGCCCGGCAGGAGAATCTGACGATGAGCAAGTTGACGCAATCACTTGGCATGTTTGCGCGTACCGGGCTGGGTACGCCGGTATTGCTGGTCGCACTGCTGGTGATGATCGTCCTGCCGCTGCCGCCAATGGCGCTGGACGTCTTCTTCACCTTCAACATCGCGCTCGCGCTGGTGGTCATCCTCATGACCGTGTATGCGCCGCGACCGCTGGAGTTCTCCGTATTCCCGACGGTGTTGCTGCTGGCGACGCTGCTGCGGCTGGCGCTCAATGTCGCCTCGACGCGCGTCGTGCTGATCGACGGCCATACCGGCACCGACGCGGCCGGCAAGGTCATCGAGGCCTTCGGCGACTTCGTCGTGGGCGGCAACTACGCGGTCGGCCTGGTGGTGTTCGCCATCCTCGTCATCATCAACTTCGTGGTCGTCACCAAGGGCGCCGGGCGCGTTTCCGAGGTCAGCGCGCGCTTCACCCTCGATGCCCTGCCGGGCAAGCAGATGGCCATCGACGCCGACCTGAACTCCGGCCTGATCACCCAGGACGAGGCGCGCGCGCGTCGTGCCGAGACGTCAGCGGAGGCGGATTTCTACGGTTCCATGGACGGCGCCAGCAAGTTCGTGCGCGGCGACGCGGTGGCCGGCATCCTGATCCTGTTCATCAACATCATCGGCGGCCTGGTCATCGGCACGGTGACACACGGCATGGCGCTGGCCGACGCCAGCCGCACTTATATCCTGCTGACCATCGGCGACGGCCTGGTGGCGCAGATTCCCGCGCTGCTGCTGTCCTCGGCGACCGCCATCATCGTCACGCGGGTGTCCGCCGCCGGCGACATGGGTAGCGACGTGATCCGCCAGCTGTTTGGCAGCGCGCGCGCAATCGGCGTCGCAGCCGCCATCATCGGCATGCTCGGCCTGGTGCCGGGGATGCCCAACCTGGTATTCCTGGGCCTCGCCGCGGCGCTCGGCACGGCGGCATGGATGCTGCACAAGCGCTCGTTGCAGGCCGAAGTCGAGATCCTGCCCGAAGAGTCCGCCGAGCCGGCTGCGCCGCGCGACCTGGCGTGGGACGACGTCAGCCAGGTCGACCCGGTCGGCATGGAGGTCGGCTACCGGCTGATCCCGCTGGTGGACCGCGCGCAGGGCGGCGTGCTGCTCGAGCGCATGAAGGGGGTGCGCCGCAAGCTGTCCGAGGAGCTCGGCTTCCTGATTCCGCCCGTGCACGTGCGCGACAACCTCGATCTCGGTCCGAATGGCTACCGGATCACGCTCAACGGTGTCCCGGCGGCGCGCGGCGAGATCCATGCCGACCGGCACCTGGCCATCAATCCCGGCCGGGTCTACGGACAGCTGGAGGGCACCGAGACGACCGACCCCGCCTTCGGGCTGCCCGCGGTGTGGATCGCCGCCGAGCAGCGCGACCAGGCCCAGACCCTCGGCTACACGGTCGTGGACCCGGCCACCGTGGTCGCGACGCATCTCAGCCAGGTGCTGCGCGATCATGCCCACGAGCTGCTCGGCCACGACGACGCCCAGCACTTGCTGGACCGGCTGGCCAAGAGCCACCCGAAGCTGGTCGAGAACCTGGTGCCCAAGGTGCTCAGCCTCGGCGTGGTCCTCAGGGTGATGCAGAACCTGCTGGCGGAGCAGATCCCGATCCGCGACATGCGCACGATCGCCGAAACTTTGGCGGAGCACGGCGCCCGGAGTCAGGATCCCGTCGCCCTCACGGCAGCCGTGCGCACCGCGCTGGCCCGCTTCATCGTGCAGGGAATCACTGATTCTCATGAAGATTTGCCGCTGATCGCGCTGGATCCCGGGTTGGAACAAGTCTTGCAACGGAGTCTCCAGGCAACGGGTTCGGCGGGTCTCGGCATCGAGCCCCGGCTCGCGGAGAGGCTCCAGCGGGGAGCGAGCGAGGCGGCGCAACGGCAAGAGGTCGCGGGCGAGCCCGCCGTGCTGGTCACCTCGGCCGAACTGCGGCCCTGGCTGGCGCGGTGGCTGAGGCCGGTGGTCCGGGGGCTGCATGTGCTGTCCTACACGGAAATACCGGACAGCCGGCCGGTGAAGGTAGTAGCGACCCTCGGCGCGGCCGAGGCACAGGCGGCGACCGCGTAGGCGGCACGGAAAAGGATTGAGGACGAACATGAAGATCAAGCGATTTTTCGCGCCCGACATGCGCCAGGCGATCCGCATGGTCCGCGACGAGCAGGGTCCGGATGCGGTCATACTCTCCACCCGCAACACTGGTGGCGGCGTGGAGATCGTCGCCGCGATCGATTACGACGCGGAGCTTGTCAACGGCATGCTCGGCGAGCCGCAGGAAGACGACCGCTCCGCCCGGCAGGGGACGCCGGCTCCGGTCGACACGATCGAGCCGGCGGCAGACGCGCCGGAGCCTGCGGCGCCGGCAGCTGCGGATGCCGGGAAGGCGCCCCCCGAGGTGGAGGTCCCGGCGGTTCCCGAGCTGCTGAAGCGCAGCGCGCCGTCCCGGACGCCGCATGTCGAGTGGACCCAGGATCCGACGCTGTCCGCCATGCAGGACGAGTTGAAATCATTGCGCGCCATCCTGCAGGACCAGGTGACGCGCCTCGCCACGGCGGACTATGACCGCCGCGAACCGGTCCGCGCCGAAATCGTGCGCCGCCTGGTGAAAGCCGGCTTCGACGAGGCGGTTGCCCGCGGCGTGGCCGCCGGGACCAGCAGCCTGGCCACGCCGGGCGAGGCCTGGCGCGAGGCGCTGTTCGGGCTGGCCCAGCGGTTGCCGGTGGCCGCGGTGGATCCGGTCGAACAGGGCCGCGTCATCGCACTGATCGGCGCGACGGGCGTGGGCAAGACGACCACCGCCGCCAAGCTGGCTGCGCGCGCCTGCCTGCGCTACGGCAGCAAGTCCGTGGCGCTCATCAGCACCGACGATTTCCGCGTCGGCGCCCAGCGCCAGCTCGCCTCTTTCGGCCTGCTGCTCGGCCTGCCGGTGCGCCAGGCGCGCTCCACCGCCGAACTGGCGGATCACCTCGCCGAGTTCGGCAGCCGCCGGCTGGTCATAGTGGACACCGCCGGGATGGGGCAGCGCGACGTCCGCCTGCTCGAGGAGACGCGCAAGCTCAGCCAGGTCGACGAGCTGCAGAGCTACCTGGTGATGTCAGCGAACGTGCAGCGCGAGGTCATGGACGAGGTCGTGGACGCTTTCGGCCGCGACCGCCTGGCCGGCTGCATCCTCACCAAGCTCGACGAGGCGGCCCGTCTCGGGCCGGCGCTTTCGACCCTGCTCACCCACCAGTTGCCTGTGGCCTTCATCAGCGAAGGCCAACGCGTGCCGGAGGACCTGCGCCCGGCGCGCGCACGCGACCTGGTGAGCCGCGCGCTGGCCGCACCGATGCCTGCCCGGCCCGGATCAGCGCCATCCGCTGACACAACCGCCGCCCGCCCGGCGCGGGAGGTTCGCCATGCATCAGCCTGAGCTCGCGCGCCAGGCCAACGGCCTCGCTTCCTTTCGCCGGCCCCGCCCGGTGCGCGTACTGGCGGTGGCCAGCGGCAAGGGCGGCGTCGGCAAGACCAACGTTTCGGTCAACCTTGGCGTCGCCTTCGCCGCAATGGGCCGGCGCACCATGTTGCTGGACGCCGACCTCGGGCTGGCAAACGTGGACGTGCTGCTCGGCCTGCAGGTGCCCTATAACCTTTCGCACCTGCTCGGCGGCGAGCGCGAGCTCGACGAGATCATCGTCTCGGGGCCGGCGGGACTGCGCATCGTGCCCGCGTCGTCCGGCGTGGCGCGCCTCGCCAACCTGAGCCCGGCCGAGCATGCCGGGATCATCAGCGCCTTCAGCAGCCTCGCCGAACCGGTGGATGTGCTGATCGTCGACGTGGCGGCCGGCATCAGCCCGGCGGTGCTGCAGTTCTGCGTGGCCGCGCAGGAAGTCATGGTAGTGGTCTGCGACGAGCCGTCGTCGCTGACCGACGCCTACGCGCTGGTCAAGGTGCTGGCGCGCGACCATGGCGTGCGCCGCTTCCACACGATTACCAACCGCGTGGACTCGCTGCACCACGGTCGCCGGCTTCACCAGAAGCTGCAGACCGTTTGCGACCGCTTCCTGGATATCCCGCTCCAGCACCTGGGCGCTATTCCCGAGGACCCCCTGCTGCGACGGGCGGTCCAGATGCAGGCCCCGGTGGTCACTGCTTATCCGTCCAGCACCGCGGCACGGGCATTCAAGGATCTTGCCCGGCATGCCGATAACCTCCCTGAACCCCGCGGGATGAGCGGCTGCATCGAGTTCTTCCTGGAACGACTTGCAGGCCACGGTCCCCGGGAGGACGGCCTCGAGGCGGTGGGCTGATCATGTACGCCGCAGCGAGAGAATTCGATGGCGAGCACGTGGTCGAGCAGCATCTCGGCCTGGTCAAGCGCATCGCGTGCCACCTGCTTGGCAGGTTGCCCGCGACCGTACAACTGGAGGACCTGGTGCAGTCCGGCACGATCGGCCTGCTGGAAGCAGCCCGGCACTACGACGCCGGGCAGGGCGCGAGTTTCGAGACCTACGCCGGGATCCGTATCCGCGGCGCAATGCTCGACGAGGTGCGGCGCAACGACTGGACGCCGCGCTCCGTGCACCGCAACGCGCGCCGGGTATCGGCGGCGATCCGGTCGGTGGAAAGCGCGACCGGCAGGGAGGCCCAGCCGCGCGAGATAGCGGCGGCCCTCGAGGTGGAAATCGACGAGTACCACGCGATGGCGCGTGACTCGGTGGCCGCGCGGCTTTTCAGCCTGAACGACCTCACGGAGGAGGACGGCAGTTTCGAGGACATGCTGCCCGGCGAGGAGCCAGGTCCGGCGGAGGAATTCGATCGCGAGGCGTTCCGGCGGGATCTCGCGGTGGCGATCGGCGGCCTGCCGGAGCGTGAGCAGCTGGTGATGTCGTTGTACTACGAGCAGGAAATGAACCTGCGGGAAATCGGCGCAGTACTAGGGGTGACGGAATCCCGCATTTGCCAGCTGCACGGCCAGGCGCTGGCGCGCATCCGGGCGCGGCTGAAGAACTGGACGGACGATGAGGACATGGACTAGGCGCGGCGCGGCCGCAACGGAGGACGCGTGAGCGCGACGGGGCAAACGGTCGGACAGGGCGTCGGTGGACAGCGAGCTGCGGGCGCGGGCGCTGCGTCGCCCGCGGGCCGCAGCGGACTCGATGTCCTCAGCATCGCCGGCCTGGCCCTGGGCGTCGTCGCGATCCTCGGCGGCAGCATCCTCAAGGGCAGCGGCCTGGCGGCGCTCTGGAACGTCGCCGCCTTCGTCATCGTCATCGTGGGCACGCTGGCGGCGACGCTGCTGCAGGTGCGCCTGGAGACCTTCAAGCATTCCCTGAAAATGTTCCGCTGGATCATCCAGCCGCCTGCCAACGACCCGGTGGAGGCCATCACCAAGATCGTCAGCTGGAGCCATGTGGCGCGCAAGGAAGGCCTCCTCGGCCTCGAGAGCACTGCCGAGGAGGAGCCCGACGAGTTCCTGCAGAAGGGCCTGCAGCTGCTGGTCGACGGCAGTGAGCCGGAGGCTCTGCGCGGCATCCTCGAGGTCGATATCTCGACGCGCGAGGAATTCGACAACCGCGGCGCCAAGGTGTTCGAGAGCATGGGCATCTACGCGCCCACGCTGGGCATCATCGGCGCGGTCCTCGGCCTGATCGCGGTGATGGGCAACCTTGCCGACCCCAGCAAGCTGGGACCGGGCATCGCGACGGCCTTCACGGCCACCATCTACGGCATCGCCAGCGCCAACATGTTTTTCCTGCCGGTCGCCAACAAGCTCAAGACGGCCGTCGCCGCCGCGACCACCTATCGGGAAATGCTCGTCGAAGGCATGGTCTCCATCGCCCAGGGCGAGAATCCACGCAACATCGAAACCAAGCTGAACGGTTACGTGAGCGCCGGTTGACCCCATGGCGCGCAGGAAACACAAGGAAGACCACGTCAACCATGAAGCCTGGGCCATTCCCTACGGCGACCTGGTGACGCTGCTGCTGGCCTTCTTCGTGGTCATGTACGCGGTATCGTCGGT
Source organism: uncultured bacterium (assembly GCA_965233095.1). Classification (GTDB taxonomy): domain Bacteria; phylum Pseudomonadota; class Gammaproteobacteria; order Steroidobacterales; family XN24; genus XN24. The sequence goes on along the minus strand of CBDDRR010000319.1, from coordinate 7,604 downwards.
CAACGAGGGCAAGTACCGCGCGCTGTCAGACTCGCTGGTGGCTGCGTTCCGCGGTGCGCCGCGGACCATGGAGCCACTCCAGGTGGGCGCCTACCAGGTGCGCGCGGATCAGGAGCTGGAAACCGGCCTGCCGCGGACCATGGTGCCCTTCGAGGTCGACGCCCCGTTCAATCCCATCGAAGAAACCACCGAGCGCAGCCGCTACGGTGAGTCCGGGCTCGGCCCGGGCGACGGCTCCGGCATCGACCCCGACGACTCTTCCTACATTCTCATCCAGCAGCTGGAGGACGAAGTGCTCGCCGCGATGGCGCCGCTGGTCGATGCCGACATGATCAGCGTGCGGCGTGTTTCCTACTGGCTCGAGGTCGAGATCAACACCAATTTCCTGTTCGCGAGCGGCAGCGCGACGGTGGCGTCCACCGCGGTGCCGGCGATCCACCGGCTGGCCGGGCTTCTCAAGGACGCGGGAGTGCGCTTGCAGGTCGAGGGTCATACGGACTCCGTGCCGATCAGCACGGCGCAATTCCCCTCCAACTGGGAGCTGTCGGCGGGGCGCGCCGCCAGCGTCGTGCACCTGTTGGCCGGCTACGGCATCGATCCGGCCACCATGGCCGCGGTCGGCTACGGCGAGTACCGGCCCGTCGCGGACAACGACAGCCGCGACGGGCGACGCAAGAACCGGCGCGTGGTGATAATCGTGATGTCCGGCAAGGCGCAGGACCGCGAGCTCGCCAAGACGGGGCAGGAGGGGCAGGCGGCGGAGTCGGCCACGTGAATCCCTTCGGCCCGCTCAACCCGGTGGAACGGGTGTGGCCGCGCCGGCCACCCGGCGAGCGCCGGGAGCGCCGCCAGGAGCCGCCGGGGACCCCTGAGATGGAGGAGGATCACGATCCGCCTGCGGATGAGCCACTATCTGAGCGACAATCCGGCGATGACAAGTCGCCGGTTCCCGGCCGCATCGTGGATGACTACGCATGAACGATCACCAGGTTTACGCAGCCGTGGCAGTCCTCGTCGTCCTCGCCATGGCACTGTGGCTGGCGCTGCGAGCCCTGCGTCGCGCGGAGCAGCTTGAACAACGACAGGCACAGCTGGAGGCCGGGCTGGCTGAAGCGCGAGAGGCGCTGGAGCGAGCCGAGACCGCTGCCCGCGAGGCTGCGGCCGAAAACGAGCGCCGCGAGGCGGAGATCGATGCCCGGCTGGCCGGGATCGAGGAGCAGCAGGAACAGCTGCGGCTGCTCGATCAAGGCAGCGGCGGCTATGGCCAGGCCATCAGGCTGGCGCAGCAGGGCGCGAGCGCCGAAGACCTGGCCAGGGATTGCGGCCTCAACCGGGGCGAGGCGGAGCTCCTCGTTTCCCTGCACGGCAAAACGGGCCGGGAATAGGCGTTCCCGGCGCGTCCAGAGCAATAGTCCGAGCAACAATCCATGATGAGCCTCCTGCAAAGCCGCTCGAGCAACAAGACCGGAAGGCGGGTCTCCATCGACCTGCAGAAGGCCGAACGGGCGCTCAAGGACAGTCGTCACCAGGAAGTGGAGCAGCTTTGCGCCGAGGTGATCGAGGAGCGTCCGGAGACGGCCCAGGCCTACCAGCTCCTGGCCGAGCTGCGGCTCAAGCAACGCCGCTTCGACGAGGGCGCGGCCTGGGTCGATAGGGCCCGGGAAATAGACGCGGAGAACCCGCGGACACTGAACCTGTTCGGGCGAGTGCTCGATTACCGCGGGGACCTCGCGGGGGCCGAGGAGGCCTTCCGACGGGCAGTGGAGCATGCCCCGGATTACCCTGATGCGCTGGCCAACCTTGGTCACGTCCTGCTGCGGACGGGGCGCGCCGTAGAGGCGGAGACACTGTTCCGGCGGGCCATCCGGCACGACCGCGAGCACGGCCTCGCCAATCTGTCGCTCGGCGAAATCCTTTACCAGCAGCGACGCCCGGAACTCGCCGTGGCGCACCTGCAGGCCGGAATCCAGCGGGAGCTGACCAACCGCCCCGGCCAGTTCACCCTGGCCATTGCGTTGCACGAACTCGGTCGCCTCGACGAGGCAATTACTGCCTATCGCCGGCTGGTCGCGGCGGGCGACGAGGATCCACGCGTATACAGCGGCCTCGCCACGGCGCTGGATGCACTCGGCGACGTCGATGTCGCGATGGCGGGCTACGAGACGGCGCTCGAGCTGGACCCCGGCTTCGCGCCTGCCGCGGCCGGGCTGGCCGGCATCCTGACGCGCAGGGACCGGGTGCCCGAGGCCTTCGAACTGCTGGCACCGCTGGCGGATCGCGGCGACGCGCCGCCATGCCTGCACATTGCCCAGGCGCGCGCATTGTGCGCGACCGGCAGGGACGACGAAGCGCTGCTGTTGCTGGCCGAACTCGTCAAGCATCCCGGCGAGCCCGACCAGCTTGCGCCGGCGCATTTCATGCTCGGCGACCTGCTGGACTCGCGCGGCGAGTTCGACCGGGCCTTCGCGCAGTACCGGCGCGCCAGGCAGCTGCGCGACGGCCGCTACCAGCCAGCGGCGCACGAAAAGTTCGTCACCCGGCTGACGCAATCGTTCACTCGCGAGGCGATGAAGTCCATGCCGCACGGCTGCGCATCGGACATCCCGGTGTTCATCATCGGCATGCCGTGCGCGGGCGGCGTGCTGCTGGAGAACATCATCGCAGCGCATCCCCGCGGGGCCACGGCAGGCGCCTTGCTGCACATCGACCTCGGCGCCGGCCGTCTCGGGCGCTACAACAACGCCGGGTTGTCCTACCCCGAGTGCGCGAACGCGCTGCGCGAGCGCGACCTGCGGGAGCTGTCGGCAGCTTTCCTGTCCCGCCTGTTTGCCGGGCACGATCGCATGCGGCGCATCGCCGATTCCATGTGGCTGAACTTCCTGCACGTAGGGCTGATCGAGCTGATGTTCCCGCAGGCCCGCCTGATCCATTGCCGGCGCTCGCCCCTCGACATGGGGCTGGGCTGCCACTTCCGCGATTTCCACGAACCGGGCGATCCGTTTGCCGCCCAGCTGGCAGATATCGGGCACTTCCATGCCCAGTACCTGCGGCTGATGGATCACTGGCGGGAGCACACCTCGTTGCCAATGCTGGAGGTGGAGTTCGAGGCGCTGGTCAACGACCGCACGGCGGCCCGGCGGCAAGTGATCGAGTTTCTCGGCCTGCCCTGGGATCCGGCCTGCGAATCCGCCGAGGACGCGGCGGTGCTGGCAGACGGACGCGTGCGGGCCGCGCTGCCGGCCCGGGAGACGACCATCGGCTGGTCGCAGAACTACGCGAAGCATCTCGGACCGCTGCGCGAAGGCTTCCTGGCGGCCGGCTACCCGATCGACTGAAACGGCGGCACAAAAAAGCGGCGACCGCGAGGTCGCCGCTTTTCGTGGCCGTATGTGCGCAGCTCAGGCGGCGGGTGCTTTCTTCTTGCTGGAAGCTTTCTTCCTGGACGCCGACTTCTTCTTGCTGGCGGCCTTTTTCTTCGTCGCCGGTTTCTTCCTGGTAGCAGCCTTCTTCTTCGTTGCGGCCTTTTTCTTCGCAGCCGGTTTCTTCCTTGCGGCGGCCTTCTTCTTCGCTACTGGCCTCTTCTTGGCGGCAGCCTTCTTCTTTGTCGCGCGCTTCTTCGCCGCAGCCTTGCGCTTTTTCTTCGTCACACGCTTCTTGGCCGGTGCGCCGGTGCGCTTCGCCCATTCCTGCTCGACGGCCGCGACGGCGCGGTCGATGCCGCTGACGCGACGGAAATAATCATAGGCGCGAGAGGCTTCGTGCTTCAGCCACTTCTGGTCCTTGCTGACGGCGTCCAGTTCCTTGCGCGCGTCGGCGAGCATCCCCTCGACGCGCTTGGCCTGGGTGGCAGCCGCCTTTGAGCCCTCGTTGACCGCCTTCTGGGCATGATCCTGGAGACGCTTCGCCAGGTCGTTGACCCGCTCGGCGGTCTGGTTGGCGCGCGCCGTCAGCTTGTCCAGCTCGCGACGCAGTCCCTCGTATGTGCGCTGTGCAGCATGGATCAACTCCTGCCGCGCGTCGTGGAAGGCCTTTTCGATTTCGGAGAGCTGTCTGTCCATGGGTTTCCCTTTGCCTGCTGCATGGGCGCGCGGTGCGCCGACTACCCGTCACTATAGTTCAGCCGGCGCGCGTCTTCCAAAAAAACAGCGCTTCGGATTGCCGCAATCAGGCGGCGCCGATCGCGACGCGGATCATTCCACCCGCTTGACGCGGACGCGACGATTCAGTCCCTCGACGGAGAGAAAGTACCCGCCGAACCAGCCGCGCGAAATCTCCACCTCGGGATTCTCGAGGCGCACGCCGAAACTGCCGGACTCGGCCTGCTCCCAGACCTGGCCATTCTCGAGCCGGAAGACGGTGTCACCGGTCCAGCCGAGGAACAGGCCGGGAACACGGCTGCGTATCGAGTCCACCTCGCGCTCGGCCTCGCGGGCGCGCGCCTGCTCCAGGCCAAACGCCGCTTCCGGCGACGCCGCCGGCGGTGCGATGGCCGCCGAGGAGGCCGAGGGCTGCGTCGCGGCCTCGGGTGCGGCGGCGGGTGCAACGGCGGGCGGGCTTGCGCCGAGCGAAGTGCCGGCTTCCAGCGCGGCGGTGGCGCGTCGCGCGAGGCGGTCGAAGCAGGCCAGGCGCGCGTCTTCGTCTTCGTGCTGCATGCACAGCACCAGCTCGTCGGCGATCACGGTGTCGGCCTGTGCCATGACGGCGGGGGCGGCGAGCGCCAGCGCCGCGGCGGTGACAGCGAAACGGGGAGACTTCATTCCTCTGGGCATCCTGGCAACGACTGCGGAAATCTTAGCAGACGTGGTCCCGCCGCATGCTCTAAAGTTACCGAAATTGCCGGCGCATCCGCCGCCGGGGACGAGGCTGCCGGAGGGCGGGATGGCGCGAGATTCGATGGGCACGGAAGGTATCCGGCTGGGCCGCGACGAATGGACCCGGTACTGGGCACGCGGCAGCGTGACGACCTTCGAGGGCCACTTCAGCGACAACTACGATGCTGAGGTAAGGGATTTCTGGTGGCGCCAGTTCGCCTCGCTGCCCGAAGGCGGGACGCTGGTCGACCTCGCCACTGGCAATGGCGCGTTGCCTTTGCTGGCGGCGCGGTATGCGCGCGAGCACGGCCGGCGTCTCTCCATCATCGGTGTCGACAGCGCCGCAATCGACGTCGCCGCCCTGCGCACGGCGCTGCCCGAGCTGGCCGTCGACCTGGACGCAACCAGGCTGCTGGGCGACACGCGCCTGGAAGATACGGGGTTGCCGGCCGCTGGCGCGGACCTGGTGACCAGCCAGTTTGGTTTCGAATATGGCGATACTGCGGTCGGTGCGCGCGAAGCCTTCCGGCTGCTGCGCAGCGGCGGCCGGCTGGCGATGATCCTGCACCATGCGGACTCAGCCATCCTGTCGCAGGCGCGGGAAGGTCTCAGGCAGGTTCAGCTGTGCGTGGACGGAGAGCGGCTGCTGTCGCGGGCGCGCCTGCTCATCAAGCTGCTGCGATCTGCGCGCCGCGACCGTGGTGGGCGTCGGCTGATCCTGTCTCCCGGCGCCGAAAAGGCGCGCGACGACATGCTCGCAGCCATCCAGCGCATTCGCGAGTACGCTGCGCGTCCCGAAGTGCAGGCCGAGGACACCGGTTTTCTCGAGTTCATGGTGCCCGCGGTGATGCGGCTGGTAGACCAGTCGCATGGCGCCGCGCCGCACCGGGTCGAACAGGCGATGGCCGGGCTCGCCGACGAGATCGAGAGCTACCGGCGGCGGATGGCAGACCTGGCATCGGCCGCGCGCAGCGGCGCCGACATGGATCTCATCGAGGAGCAACTGGCCGACGCAGCGTTCGCCGATATCGTGCGTGAGCCCTTGTTTTACGGGGGCGAGACGCTGCTGGGCTGGATGCTGACGGCCACGCGGCTTTAGCGCCGACTGGCGGGGTGCCGGAGGTTGTTGTATTAACGCAACAGCGATGTCGGCCCCATTCGTTGCGAATAAACCACAGTTCGCCTGCCAGGATCCCCAGCGCCAGGTGGTGGCATTGGCGCTCGGATACTGCCATTCGTGAGCCTTGGTGCAGCGCAAATGCGGCCACCGCACGATCTGCGCCAAGCCGCCGTGCCTGGTTTCGGTTGCTCCGCTGATGTTGGCATTCGGCAACAAGTTGAGATACTCTCCGGCGACGGGTGTTGTGGCGTGACCATTCGTTCCGCGATTGGGAGTGCATACGACACTTGATTTCAAGGGGAGTCCGCGTCTTATGGGATCTGCGCAACGTCGCAACCGCGGAGCGGAAGCTTTGTACACTTCGGAGGAAATTCTTACATGAGAAATAACCAGCTTAGGCTTGCGGTGCGGACTGCACTCGGAGCCGGCGCGCTGGCCACGGCCGTGGCCATGCCCTCTGCGTTCGCGCAGGAAGAGGAAGCCGCCGACCTCGATCGCGTCCAGGTCACCGGGTCGCGCATTCAGCGTACCGACATCGAGGGCGCGCTGCCGATCACGGTCATCGACCGTGAAGACATCGAGCGTTCGGGCTTCTCGTCGGTCTCGGACCTGCTGCGCAACACGACCTTCAACAGCGCCGGTTCCTACCGTCCGCAGTCCGGTTCCTCGTTCCAGGGCCTCAACCTGATCGACCTTCGCGGCCTGGGCTCCTCGCGTTCCCTGGTGCTGGTCGACGGCCGTCGCCTGACGATGGCTCCGCAGGCCGGCTCCGCGCAGGACCTGAACTCCATCCCGCTGGGCGCGGTGGAGCGCATCGAGATCCTGTCTGACGGCGCCTCGGCCGTCTACGGTTCCGACGCGATCGGCGGCGTGGTCAACATCATCACCCGCAAGGACTTCAACGGCGCCGAGCTGACGATCGCCAAGGGCGAAGTCAGTGTTCCCAGCGACGGCGGCGACCGCGACTGGGGTTCGGCCGTGTTCGGCTCCTCGAGCGCCGACACCCGCCTCATCGCCGGTGTCTCCTGGAACAAGCGCGATATCATTTTCGAGCGCGACTTCCCGTGGACCCAGCCGGGCTCGTCCATCTACGGCAACAACTGGTTCGACGACACGACGTTCGTCGCCCAGGCCGTCCCCGGCGGCTGCACCGACGAGAACTTCATCCCGACGACCATCGGCGGCCAGCCGCGTTGCCAGTTCAACTTCAACGCGACCAACGCCAACGAAGCCTCGAACGACCTGGAGTCGGTGTTCTTCAAGGCCGACCAGCGCGTGAACGACGACTGGTCCGTGTTCGCCAACGCCAGCGTCGCGCGCACCAAGTCTTTCGGTCGCTATGCGCCCGCCCCGGACTCGAATTACTTCTACCCGGGCCTGGTCACGCCGGCTGACAGCTTCAACAACCCGACCAATCCGGACGCATGGTTCTACGATCCGAACAACCCGGATGCCGTGGCCTACGATCCGGCCCAGGTCGGCGCCAACCGCGACATCTTCATCTACCACCGCTGGGCCGCGGGCAACAACCGCGACAGCTACGTGGATGGCGAAAACCTCGACTTCATGCTCGGCGCCGAAGGCACCGTGGGCATGTTCGAAGTCGATTTCGGCGCCCGTCGCGTCCGCAACAAGACCTACGACATCGGTTACGGCTACCTGGCCGGCGCCAC
>CBDDRR010000318.1:0-4142 GCA_965233095.1 uncultured bacterium | reverse complement strand
GTGCTGGCGCCGCAGATCGCGAAACTGGCCAGTGAGCACGAGGGCGGCTATGACTACGTGCTCGCGCCCTCCACCACTTTCGGCAAGGACGTCTTGCCACGGGTGGCGGCGCTGCTCGGCGTGCCGCAGGTCTCGGACCTGATGGAAGTGGTCGACGCGCGCACCTTCAAGCGGCCGATCTACGCTGGCAATGTCATTACCACGGTGAAAGTGCCCGAAGGCATCCCGGTGCTGGCCACGGTGCGCATCGCCTCCTTCCAGGCGGTGGGCGAGAACGGCGAGGCGCCGATCATCGCGGCCTCGGTCGAGGCTGAGGTGCCGACCCACACGCGCTATATCGGCCTGGCGGAGTCCGGCGGCGGCGACCGCCCCGACCTGCAGAGCGCTGCATGCGTGGTGGCCGGGGGGCGCGGCGTCGGCAGCAAGGAAAACTTCGACGTGATTTTCCGGCTGGCCGACAAGCTCGGTGCGGCGGTCGGCGCCAGCCGCGCAGCGGTGGACGCGGGCTACGTGCCGAACGATATGCAGGTTGGCCAGACCGGCAAGATCATCGCGCCGGACCTCTACTTCGCCATCGGCATTTCCGGCGCCATCCAGCACATGACGGGCATAAAGGACGCCGGCTGCATCGTCGCCATCAACAAGGACGGCGACGCACCGATCTTCGAAGCGGCCGACTTCGGCCTGGTGGGCGACCTGTTCCAGCTGCTGCCGGAGCTCGAAAAGGCGCTCGACGCGGCCGGCGTGTAGCACGTTCCTGCCGCGGGTCGGACGTGACGGTGCCTTGCCTGCCGCGCGTCGAACGCGACGGCGCGCCGGCACAGGCCCGCCTCACTTAGAAATCTTTATGCGCTCGGCGGACCTGTGCCGTCCCCCCGCCGCAGCGCCCTCGCCGCTGGAAGGCCAGGAGGCGCCTCCAAGTTCGACGCGGTAGCGGCGGTGGAGCGTCACGGGCTCCCCGCAGCGACATAAGATTTCGGAGCGAGGGGAGCCCGTGGCGGTCCGCCCCCGCGGCCGACTCGAAGCGCGAGGCAAAGGCCCCTCCCCACGACCGAGTCGAAGCGCATGGTAACCTTCGCAGACCGCACTGCTGGACCGACGCATGACTGACGAACCCCTCTGGCGACCGTCCGCGGAACGCATCGAAAAGGCGCAGCTCACGCGCTTTATCCACGCCGTCAGCGGCACGCTGGCGCCCACGATCCATGGCTGGAACGGCCTCTGGCGGTGGAGCGTCGAGCGTCCCGAGCACTTCTGGCCCGCCGTATGGAAGTTCTGCGAGATCAAGTCCTCGCGCCGCTGGGATGCCGTGCTCGAAAACGCCGACGCCATGCCGGGCGCGAACTGGTTCCCGGGCGCGCGGCTGAACTTCGCGGAGAACCTGCTGCATCATGACGACGACCGTCCCGCGCTCGTGTGGCGCGGCGAGGGCGGCGGGCGGCGCGTTTTCACCCATGCCGAGTTGCACGAGCAGGTGGCGCGGCTGGCGGGCGCCCTGCGCGCCCTCGGTATCGGCCCGGGTGATCGTGTCGCCGGATTCCTGCCGAACTGTCCCGAGGCGGTGATCGCCATGCTGGCGGCCGCCAGCCTCGGCGCGACCTGGTCCTCCTGCTCACCCGACTTCGGCATCCAGGGGGTGATGGATCGCTTTGGCCAGATCCGTCCCCGGGTCCTGTTCACGGCCGACGGTTACCGCTACAACGGCAAGCGCATCGACTCGATGGCGCGCATGCGCAGCGTGCTGGACCAGCTCGAAGGCGTCGAGCGAGTGGTGCTCGTGCCGTTTCTCGACGCCCGGCCCGACACCTCCGCCCTCCCTGGCGCGGTGGCCTGGGGCGATTTCCTGTCGGCGGACACCACGCTCGAGTTCGCGCAGCTGCCCTTCGATCACCCGCTTTACATCCTCTATTCCTCCGGCACTACGGGCGTGCCCAAGTGCATCGTGCATGGCGCCGGCGGCACGCTGCTGCAACACCTCAAGGAACATCGGCTGCACACCGACATCGGGCCGGACGACGTGGTGTTCTACTTCACGACCTGCGGCTGGATGATGTGGAACTGGCTGGTCTCGGGACTGGCGACCGGCGCGACGCTGGTGCTCTACGACGGCAATCCCTTTCACCCGGGCCCCGAGGCGCTCTGGGACATGGCCGAGGAGGAAGGCGTCACCGTATTCGGCACCAGCGCCAAGTACCTCGCGGCCGTGGAGAAGGCCGGCTACGCGCCGCGCGAGCACCACCAGCTGGGCAAGCTGCGCGCCATCCTGTCGACCGGCTCGCCGCTGATGCCGGCGTCCTTCGATTTCGTCTATCGCGACGTCAAGCGGGACGTGCAGCTGGCGTCGATCTCCGGCGGCACCGACATCGTCAGCTGCTTTGCCCTCGGGTGCCCGATCCTGCCGGTGCATCGCGGTGAGCTGCAGAGTCGCGGGCTGGGCATGGCGGTGGAGATTTTCGACGACGCGGGCCGCACCCAGGTCGACGAGGCGGGCGAGCTGGTGTGCACCCGGCCGTTCCCCTCGATGCCGGTGGGATTCTGGAATGACCCCGACGGCGACAAGTACCGCGCCGCCTACTTCGAGCGCTTTCCCGGCGCCTGGCACCACGGCGACTGGGCGCGCCTCACGCCGCATGGCGGGCTCATCATCTACGGCCGCAGCGATGCGGTGCTCAACCCGGGCGGGGTGCGCATCGGCACCGCCGAGATCTATCGCCAGGTTGAGAAGCTCGACGAGATCGTCGAGACGCTCGCCATCGGCCAGGACTGGGGTGACGACCAGCGGATCGTGCTGTTCGTGCGGCTGCGCGACGGCGTCGTGCTCGACGACGCCCTGCAGGCCAGGATTCGCAGCACCATCCGCGACAACACCACGCCCCGGCACGTGCCGGCGAAGATTCTCCAGGTGAAGGACATCCCGCGCACGCTCAGCGGCAAGATCGTCGAGCTGGCCGTACGCAACGTGGTGCACGGCCGCCCAGTGAAGAACACCGATGCGCTCGCCAACCCGGATGCGCTGGAGGAGTTCCGCAACCGGCCGGAGCTTGCCGCGGACTGATGGATTCCGCCGACAGCGCCAGCCTGCCGGTCACACCGCTGGCGCGCTATCGCGCCGAGATCGAGCGGCTCGGCTGGTTGCGCGACCCGGCGCAGGAGGACGTCGCGCGCCGGCTCGACACGCTGCACAGGGCGCTTGTCTCGCGGCCGCCGCCGCGCAAGCGGCTGTTCGCCAGGGCACGACCCCTGGCGCCGGTGCGCGGCCTCTACCTGTGGGGCGATACGGGGCGCGGCAAGACCTGGCTTGTGGACCTGTTCTACAAGTGCCTGCCCTTCCCGGCAAAGACGCGACGCCACTTCCACCGCTTCATGGCCGACGTGCATGCCGATCTTCGTGAGCAGCGCGAGCACTCCGACCCGTTGGCACTCGTCGCCGACGGCATCGCGGCGCGCGCGCAGGTGATCTGCTTCGACGAATTCTTCGTTGCCGACATTGCCGACGCGATGATCCTTGGCACGCTGTTCGAGAAGCTGTTTGCTCGCGGCATCACGCTGGTTGCGACCTCGAACGTGCCGCCCGGGCTGCTCTACAAGGACGGGTTGCAGCGCGCCCGCTTCCTGCCGGCTATCGAACAGCTTGAGCGGCACACCGAAGTGGTGCATGTCGGGGGTGAAACCGACTACCGGCTGCGCCTGCTGGAGCGAGCCGCGATCTATTACCACCCGCTGGGCGAGGCTGCAGAGGGCGGACTGGCCGCGCTGTTCGAGGCCTCCGCCCCGGAAGACACGCGCAACCGTGGCGCGCTGCGCGTGCTCGGGCGCTCGATCCCGGTGCGCAACCGCGCCGACGGCGTGGCGTGGTTCGACTTCGATGCCATCTGCGGCGGACCCCGCAGCCAGGCCGACTACATCGAGATCGCGCGCAGCTTCCACAGCGTGCTGGTATCCGGCGTGCCGCAGTTCACGGCCGACAACGAGAACGAGGCGCGTCGCTTCATCGCGCTGGTCGACGAGTTCTACGACCGCCGTGTGAAACTCATCCTGTCCGCGGCCGTGCCGCTGGAGTCGCTGTACAAGGGACAACGCCTCTGCTTCGAGTTCAAGCGCACCACCAGCCGGCTCGAGGAGATGCATTCGACGGCCTACCT
>CBDDRR010000317.1:0-7463 GCA_965233095.1 uncultured bacterium | reverse complement strand
CCCGCGTTCGACCCGTGGACGGCGTAGCCGGCGGAGGGGTCGCGCCGCCGGGGGCGGACGTCTATCACCCCCTCTCCGCCCGCCCTGTCCAACCACGTTATGACTTTTGAGCCCACCTTCATGCCCCCCACCCGCCCACCTGCCATCCTCGCCATCGGCCGCAACTACGCCGAACACGCCGCCGAGATGGGCAGCGTCGCACCCGACCGACCACTGGTCTTCATGAAAAACCCCGCCTCTGTGATCGGCGACGGCGAGGCCATCGTGATTCCGTCGATCTGCCGCGAGCACGGACCCCAGGTCGACTTCGAGGGTGAACTCGCGGTGATCATCGACCGCGATTGCCGCAACGTGCTCGCGAGCGATGCGCTCGAATTCGTGCGCGGCTACGCCTGCGCCAACGATGTCAGTGCCCGCTGGTGGCAGAAGGAAGGCAGCGGCGGCCAGTTCTGCCGCGGCAAGAGCTTCGACACCTTCTGCCCGCTCGGCGCGGTCGTGCCGGCTGCCGAGCTCGGAGATCCCCAGTCCCTCGCAATCCGCACCCGCGTCAACGGCCGGTTGATGCAGGAGAGCAACACGGCGTTGATGCTGTTTCCTGTCGCCACGCTGGTGGCCGAGCTGTCACGCGGCATGACCCTGCTCGCCGGCACGGTGATCCTGACCGGCACGCCGGCGGGCGTGGGCGCGGCGCGCAACCCGCCGGTGTTCCTGGGCCACGGGGACCTGGTGGAGGTCGAGATCGAACGGCTCGGCACGCTCAGGAACCCGGTGGTCGAAGCCTGATCGGCCGGCCGCCGCGGAACTTCGTGCGGCAGCGCCGGTCATGGTAATCTGCACGTCGTTTCTGCACCCCTTTCCGGAGGTCGATTGCTCATGCAACCAGCCCGTACAACCTATGCTGGCGTAGTTCGTCCGGCGGTCGTCGAGACCAACAATGTCCTCAAGAACACCTACCTGTTGCTGGCCGCAACGCTGCTGTTCAGCGCGGCCACCGCGGGGGTCGCGATGTTCGCCGGCATGCCGCCGCTGAATCCCTTCATCGTGCTGGCAGGCTACTTTGCCCTGCTGTTCGCCACGGTGAAGACCCGCAACAGTGCGCTCGGCCTGGTCTTCGTGTTCGCGCTGACCGGTTTCATGGGCCTGACGCTCGGTCCGATCATCAGCCTGTACCTGACCATGTTGCCGAACGGCAGCCAGGTGGTCATGACTGCGCTCGGCACCACCGGTGCGACCTTCGTCGGCCTGTCGGCCTACGCGGTAAAGAGCAAGCGCGATTTCAGCTTCCTGGGCGGCTTCCTGTTCGTCGGCATCCTCGGCGCCTTCCTGCTGGGCATCATCGCCTACCTGTTCAGCATGCCGATGCTGTCGCTGGCCGTCTCCGGCATGTTCGTCATCGCCATGGCCGGCCTGATTCTCTGGCAGACGAGCGAGATCGTGCGCGGCGGAGAGACCAACTACATCATGGCCACCGTCACGCTGTACGTGAGCATCTACAACCTGTTCACCAGCCTGCTGCACCTGCTCGGGGTGTTCGGCGACGAGTGAACCGAAACGCCAGGCCAGCCCGGACGCTGCTCGCACTCGCCGCGTTCGGGCTGGCGGTGGCCGCCGCGATCTACGCGCTATCCGCGCAGGACCAGGCGGACCTCGAGCTGGCCAGCGGCATCGCTTTGCCGCAGCCCCGAACCCTGCCGGAATTCCAGCTTGTCGACCAGCATGCGCAGCCGTTTGACCGCGCATCCCTGGCCGGCAGGTGGACCCTGCTGTTTGCGGGCTTCACGCACTGCCCCGACATCTGCCCGACGACGCTGGTCACCCTTGCTGACGTTCACGCGCGGCTGACGGCCAGCGGCGCTGAAGTTGACACCGTGTTTCTCAGCCTCGACCCGGAGCGCGACCGGCCGGATACGCTTGCACCCTACCTGGCGCACTTCAATCCGCAGTTTCTCGGGATAACCGGCGCGCGTGCAGAAATCGACCGGCTGATGGCCGGCCTCGGCCTGGCCTACATTCGTGTGCCGACCGGCGGCGACGGCTACACCATCGACCACTCGGCAGCGCTGGTGCTGATCGACCCCGACGCACGCGTTGCAGCGTACTTCAAGCCGCCGCTGGCGGCGGAACCCATCGCCGCCGATCTCGCCGCCCTGGCCGGCGCACCACGCTGAACCGCGCCCCGCGATGATCTCCCCTCAGAACCGCGATGCGCTCAGCTCGACGTCGGCATTCGCCCAGGCGCGCTCGAAGCGTCGTCCAGCCTCCTCGGCCGCCGCCGCCTCGTCCTGGGCCAACAGCGCCTCGGCAAGGCCGAACAACGACCAGCCGTTCTCGGGATTTCGCCTGAGCTCCTCCCGGTAGACCGCTTCGGCTTCGGCCGCCCTCCCCGCCTCGAGCAGCACCGCGCCAAGCGAGTGCCGCGCCGGCATGTGCCACCCCGGCGGCTCGTCGTAGGGCAAAGCATCCTCGATGACCACCGCCTCCCTGAGCGCCGCGATTGCTGCGCCGGCGTCACCCGCCGCCCGTGCCAGCTCGGCGGCCAGTGCGCGCTCCGCGATCCGCACACCGTGAATGAGCGAATACCGTTCCCAGGAAAGCATCTGTTCGATCGCAGGGTCGTTGGCGGCCGCCGCGAGCGCGGCATGGTGGCTCGCAGCATCGGCAATCCGCGCCTGCCGCACGGCGGCCATACCCTGGGCGTAGTGCCACATGGCGACCATGTAAGGCAGGTCGGCATCCGGCTGCGGCGTTGCCACGATGTCGTCCCATTGCCCGAAGCGGACCTTCGCGAACAGCGGCGTCAGGGCGAAATACTGCATCGCCTCGAAGCCGGGCGTGCGCATGAGTTCCGGGTCACTGGTGCGCTCGCCGGTGGCGCGAGCCGCGTCGAGCGCGGTTGCGCTGGCCCCCTCCATGGTCGCGGCAAACCACAGGAAGTGATGATTGTGGGGCACGTAGCCCAGCGGGTAGACACCGGGCGCCGGACGACAGACCGCCAGGTAGGCGTCGTCCGCCGCAATCGCCTTCTGGTTGGCCAGCACGGCATCGTGGTAACGGCCGACCCGCGCGTAGATGTGCGCCGGCATGTGGACGAGATGCCCGGCTGCGGGGATCAGCGTGCGCAGCGTATCCGCCGCCGCCACCCCGCGCGCCGGGTCGGGGGACGCTTCGACCGCATGAATGTACAGGTGGAGCGCGCCCGGGTGATTCGGGTTCCGGTCGATCACCGATTCCAGTTGCGCGACGAACTGCGCCGTGTTGCCCTTGGCCTGCCCCTGGTCGTCCCAGTAGTCCCAGGGTTGCAGGTTCATCAGCGCCTCGGCATGCAGAGTCGCAGCATCGAGGTCGTCCGGGTACTGGCGCACAAGGTCGCCCATCGCGGCCGCGTAGGCCTCGTCGAATGGCCGGCGGTCGGCCGCGGGTTGCTCACCGTAGCGGGCCGCCAGGGCTCGAATGTAAGCCTGTTCCTGCTCCGGGGCGTTGGCCGCGGCCGCCTGGGCTCGTCGCAGCCTATCCCACGCCGCCACGGTGGCCGCGGGATCCATGCCGGCGTTGACGTGCGGTCCGAGGACGAGCGCGGCGCCCCACCAGCACATCGCGCACTCGGGATCGAGCTCCGTCGCCCTCAGGAACGAGCGTTCAGCGGCGTCGTGATTGAACCCGTAGGTGAGCATCAGGCCCTGGTCGAACCATTGCTGCACTTCCGGGTTGCTGCTGGACACTGGCTTGCTGTAATCCCCCAGCCCCTCGAGCCTGGTGGCGCCCACCGGAGCCAGCTCCACCACCGGCGCAGTGGCCGATTCCTCATTGCAGGCCTGCAGCAAGACGGCGGCGGGGGCGAGAAGGCACAAAGAAATCCAGCGAGTGACTTTCACTGCAACGCTCCCATGACTGAAAACTGCTTACGGTGGTCAGAAAAGCTGTCTAATAGACCTGTACAAGCAAGTTTTCAATCGTGCGGCGCGGCATCGCCCGGCCGTGCCGGCCGGCCGCATCGCGCGGGCCGGCCAGCAAGGCCACGGTGAACCCCGTATCCGGTGATACTCCCTAGTTGATCGGGAACCACCACTGCAGGGCCCCGACGATCGGGTCAGAGGCGCCACTGTGTTCCGCGTCGTACTGGAGCAGCCTCGGCTCGGCGGTATCCTCCACCTGGAACTGGTACGTGATGGTCTCTTCGGTGCCCGGCGCTACGTTGTCGAAGAACCCGAACTGGTTCCGGGGCACGGCGTTGGTGAAATACAGCCGCCAGCTCCCCTCGACAATCGGGTCGCTGGTGGTGTTTTCCTGGGTGTAGGTCACCTCATATCCCCTGATACCACCGCCCAGATCCTGGATCTCCAAGTTGTCCAACGTCACCGTCAAACCGTTCCGCGCGATGTACGGCACACCGATCAGCCGCACCTCGTAGGCGTAAATGCTGGCATTCGCCGCCGTGCTGTCCTGCGTGCCGTCATTCACGACCAGGGAAGCAACGTAAATGCCTTCCACGTCAGGAACAAACGTCGGCGCGACGGTGGTTGGATTGGACAACACCGCGGTACTGCCGGCAGGCCTCGTGCTGAGCGTCCACTGGTAGGTGAGCGTGTCTCCGTCATCATCGGTGCTGGCGCTGCCGTCGAGCGTCGCCGTTTCGCCGACCTCGACGTCCTGCGCGGGTCCCGCATTGGCGATCGGCGCTGAATTGTCGCTCGAGGCCGTAATCAGGACCGTATCCGGCGAGCTATCGAGACTGCCGTCATTGACCACCAGTCTAACCAGGTACTGCCCGGGCAAATCCGGGGAAAACGTCGGGTTGACCGTAGTCGGCGCGTTAAGTGTGGCGGTGCTCCCCGTCGGGCGGGAGGCAAACGTCCATGTGTACCCAAGCGCGCTGCCGTTCGGATCGAAACTGCCCGAACCGTCGAGCGTGACCGTCGCCGGAATGGTGACATTCTGCGCGGGACCGGCCTCTGCCACCGGCGGCGCATTGCCGGTGCTGCCGGTAATTGTGACAGTCGATGGCGTGCTGCTGGCCGATCCGTCGTTGACAACCAGCGATGCCACGTAGGTGCCCGCGAGATCAGCGGTGAAGGTCGGCTGCACCGTGGTGGCGCCGGAAAGCACGGCCGCGCTCCCGGTTGGCCTTGAGGTCAGGGTCCATGCGTAAGTCAGTGTCGCGCCTGCCGCGGCAGTGCTGCCGCTGCCGTCCAACACGACGGTCGTGGGCACGAGCACACTCTGCGCGGGTCCGGCATTCGCGACTGGACCGGCGCTCACGGACGATGCCGTAATCGTCACCGTCGAAGGCGCGCTGTTTACCGTGCCGTCGTTGACCACCAGTGACGCGGTGTAGGTCCCGGCGACATCGGCAACGAACGTCGGGTTGGCGGTGGTCGCGCCGCTAAGGGTCGCCGTGCTTCCGGCAGGCCGGTTCGGCAGAGTCCAGGAGTAAGTCAGCGTGTTGCCGTCGGGGTCGGAGCTGGCGCTCCCGTTGAGCGTCACCGTCGCACCGATTGCCACGGTTTGGGCCGGACCCGCATTTGCGACCGGCGGCCTGTTCTCCGTGCCGCTGCTGCCGCCGCCGCCACCGCCACCGCAGGCCGAGAGCAGCAACAGCGCCGCGGCGCTGACCATGAATGCGCGCAGTTGGAATCCAGTATTCACAGCGACTTCCCTTTCGGTAAGCAAAAAAGTATTGGGCCTCGCCCCTCAGGGCGCCTTCACCCGCGGATGACACTAGCATAGGTCGCCCGAAATGCGGTTACCACCTACATGGTTTCAACGGCGGCAGTTCGCACTGCGGGTGCGCCGATCCGGTCTTCGAAACTCACCGGTTCACCACCTGCAACGCCAATGTCGAAATCCTTTACACCCCTCAATCGAGAACAGGCCGGCGCCATGACTCCGGCGGGTCGCATCCGGTCGTATTCCGGTTCGGGAACTTGCGTTTCGCCGGGGCCTCGAGGGGGATTTCCAGGCCCGTCGGTTCGTGCCGACCGACGATGCACTCTCCCAGGGTGCCAGGTCGCTCGCAAACCGAGTCGGAAAGTCTTACAGAAGTGCTGCACTGCGGTCCTGCCCCACTATTCCAAGCTGCGCTATCCAATTGGAATACAAGCGATTCCGGTGCTGTGGCGCGTTTCTTGCATTTTATAAGGTGCAGATGAGGACTTTTTCGTTGTGACGTAAGGAAACGCATCATGAAGACCATAACTGGATATCTGCGAACTTTGGCCGCCGTGTCCTTGTTGCTCGCCGCAGGCGCTGTCAGTGCCGCGCCGATTTCGGGCGACATCACGTTCTACGGCGTGTGGCAAGCGAAGGCCGCAGACGGGGTGACCGTGGTTGGAAGCTGCTGCATCGGCACAGCTGCTCACATCGCGTTCGTGGGCGACGTACTGGTGTCGCAGGCCATCGGCGACTTCGACGGTGCCGCGGGCCTCTATGCGCACTACACGGACTTCACGTTTGACCCGTTTGTTGGGCCGATCGCGCCCCTGTGGACGATCACCATCGGCGAGACGACATTCTCCTTCAGCCTGGAAAGCGTCACCGTGGGCTTGCAGACCATGCATCAGCTGGCCCTGCAGGGTTACGGCACCCTGAGTGCTGCGGGATACGATGACACCGAGTTTGCGTGGAGCTTCTCGGGCGACCACACCGGCGCCCTCCTGTCCTTCTCCGCGGCATCGTACGATGTTCCCGAGCCGTCCGTGTTGGCCCTGCTCGGGCTCGGCCTGATCGCGCTGGGCGCAGTCGGCGTGCGTCGTCGCCGGGCGACACACTCTGCCTGACGCGCGCTTTCTTCCTCTAAAACAACGCGTTGACTAACGCGTTGCCCGAGAAAGCCACCCCGAGCCGGGGTGGCTTTCTTGTCAGCGGAGACCGGCGTCGCTGGGATAATCCGCGAACGCCCTCGGAAAACGGGGCGATCCCTGGAGACCACGTCGAAAAACCTTACAGAACGCTCGGCCGCACCACATCGTCGCAGGGGTCATTTTCGTCATTACCATTGATTTACTTGGATTTTTTACTTTCTGGCACGCTTTTTGGACCCTTTTGGGCAGGGAAGACTTTTTTTTTCGGACCTGAAGGACTTGAATCATGAAGACTATGAAGGGATATCTGGGCACATTCGCCGCTGTTTCGATGCTGCTGGTGGCCGGCGCCGCCAATGCCGCGCCGATCCAGGGTGACATCACGTTCTTCGGCGTGTGGCAGCCCAAGGCGGCCGACGGCGTCACCAATACCAACGTGGCTAACGCCGCGCACATCGAGTTCGTGGGCAACGTTTTCGTCTCCCAGGCGATCGGCGATTTCACCGGCGCTGCAGGGACCAATGCGACCTACACGAACTTCACCTTCGACCCGTTTGCCGGCCCGATCGCGCCGTTGTGGACCGTCACCGTTGACGGCACGACGTTCTCCTTCGACCTGCAGAGCGTGAGTGTTGGCCTGCAGACCGGCTCCCAGCTGGCGCTGGC
>CBDDRR010000316.1:0-5210 GCA_965233095.1 uncultured bacterium | reverse complement strand
GGCCACGCGGATCATCGCCAGCTTGATGATGTCGGCGGCCGTGCCCTGCATGGGCGCGTTGATGGCGCTGCGCTCGGCGTACTGGCGCCGCTGGCTGTTGCGCGAGCGGATCTCCGGCAAGTAGAGACGCCGGCCCAGCACGGTGGTGACGAAGCCGTCCTCGCGCGCCTGCTTGCGGGTCTCGTCCATGTAGCGCTTCACGCCGGGGTAGCGCTCGAAGTAGGTCTGCACGTACTCCTGCGCGGCGGCGCGCTCGATGCCGAGCTGCCGCGCCAGCCCGAAGGCCGACATGCCAAAGATCAAGCCGAAGTTGATTGCCTTCGCCGAGCGGCGCTGCTCCGGCGTCACCTCGTCCAGCGGTGTCTCGAACACTTCGGCTGCAGTGGCCTGGTGAACGTCCAGGTCCTCGCGGAAGGCGCTCTGCAGCCCTTCGTCGCCGGACAGGTGCGCCATGATCCTGAGCTCGATCTGCGAATAGTCCGCGGCCACCAGTCGGCAACCCTCAGGCGCGATGAAGGCCTGGCGGATGCGCCGCCCCTCGGCGGTGCGGATCGGAATGTTCTGCAGGTTGGGATCGGACGAGGACAGCCGGCCTGTCGCGGCCACGGCCTGGTGGTAGGAGGTGTGCACGCGGTGATTCGCATCCGCCAGCTCGGGCAGCTTGTCGGTATAGGTCGACTTGAGCTTGGCGAGGCCGCGGTACTCGAGCACCCGCCGCGGCAACTCGTGCTCTGCGCTCAGCTCCTCGAGTACGTCCTCGGCAGTGGACGGCTGGCCTCCGGGGGTCTTGCGCAGCGGTGTGAGGCCGAGCCGCTCGAACAGGATTTCCTGCAGCTGCTTGGCGGAGCCTATGTTGAACTTGCCGCCGGCCGCCTCGAAGGCCGCAGCCTCGGCGGCCGCCATGCCTTTCTCGAGCTCGCGGCTCTGGCGGCGCAGCAGCATCGTGTCGAGCAGCACGCCGTGGCGCTCCATATCGCCAAGGATCGGCACCAGCGGACGTTCCAGTTCCTCGTAGATGCGTTGCAGGCCAGGCGTTTCCACCAGCCGCGGCCACAGCTCGCGGTGCAGCCGCAGGGTGACGTCGGCGTCCTCGGCGGCATACGGCGCCGCGGTCGCCACCGGCACCTGGTCGAAGCTGATCTGCTTGGCGCCCTTGCCGGCCACGTCCTCATAGTGAATGGTCTCGACACCAAGATACTTCAGCGCCACCGAGTCCATGTCGTGGCGCGTCGCCGTGGAGTCGAGCACATAGGACTCGAGCATGGTGTCGAAGCGGATGCCCCGGAGCGCGATGCCGTGGTTGGCCAGCACGTGACGGTCGTACTTGAGGTGATGGCCGATCTTGGCCTTGCCGGCGTCCTCCAGCAGCGGCCGCAGCTTTGCAAGCACGGCGTCGAGGTCCAGCTGCTCCGGCGCGTCGGGATCGCGATGCGCCAGCGGCACGTAGGCCGCGCATCCCGGCTCGACCGCGAATGACACGCCGACGATGCGCGCGCGCATGTAGTCGAGGCTGTCGGTCTCGGTGTCGAAGGCGAACTCGTCCGCCTTGTCGAGCCGCTTCAGCCAGGCGTCGAGCTGCTTGTCGGTCAGCACGGTCTCGTATTCGGTGGTGTCGCTGGTCGGCGGGTCGGCGGAGTCTGCCGCCTCGTCGGGCGAGTCCTCCCCGTCGCCGAGCTTGCGCAGCAGCGTGTTGAACTCGAGCTGGCGGTACAGCTCGCGCAGCCGTGCCTTGTCGGGCGCGCGCCGCGCCAGGTCCGTTGGTCCGAGGGCCAGCTCCACGTCCCGCCGGATGGTGGCCAGCTCGCGCGACAACTCGAGCCGGTCGAGATTTTCGCGCAGGCTCTCGCCGATCTTGCCGCCGACTTCGTCGGCGCGCGCTTTCAGGCTGTCGAGGTCGCCGAACTCGGCAAGCCACTTGGTGGCCGTCTTCGGCCCGCACTTCGGCACGCCGGGAATGTTGTCGGAGGTATCGCCCACCAGCGCCAGCCAGTCGACGATGCGCTCCGGCGGCACGCCGAACTTGTCGGTCACGCCCTGCCGGTCGAGCGTCGTGCCGGACATGGTGTTGACCAGCGTGACGTCGCCGTTGACCAGCTGCGCCATGTCCTTGTCGCTGGTCGAGATCAGCGTTTTCATGCCCGCCGCGCAGGCCTGTTCGGCGAGCGTGCCGATGACGTCGTCCGCCTCGACGCCCGGCACCTGCAGCATCGGCAGGCCGAGTGCCTCGACCACCTCGAGCAGCGGCGCGACCTGGGCGGAAAGCTCGTCCGGCATCGGTGGACGGGTCGCCTTGTACTCGGCGAACAGCTCGTCGCGAAAAGTCTTGCCGCGGGCGTCGAACACCACGGCGAAATGCTCCGCCTGGGTTTCGTCCGCCAGCTTGAGCAGCATGTTGACCACGCCGAGCACTGCGCCGACCGGCTCGCCCTTGCTGTTGGTCAGCGGCGGCATCGCGTGGAAGGCGCGGTACAGGTAAGACGAGCCGTCGACCAGGACCAGCGGCTTGTCGCTCATCGCGCCGCGAACTCGAACAATGACTCGCCGCGCCAGAGATCCTCGACCGTCTCGCGCCGCCGGACGATATGTGCATCCGTGCCGGACACCATGACCTCGCAGGCCCGCGGCCTGGCGTTGTAGTTGGAGCTCATGGCGAAACCATAGGCGCCGCCGTCCATCACCGCCAGCAAATCGCCGGCGCGTACTGCCAGCCGGCGGTCGCGACCGAGAAAATCCCCCGTCTCGCACACCGGGCCGACCACATCGACGGGTTCCGGATCGGGTTCGCCGCTGGCGGCCACCGGCACGATGTCGTGCCAGGCGTCGTAAAGCGCCGGCCGGATCAGGTCGTTCATGGCCGCATCAACGAGCGCGAACTTACGCCCATGGCCCTGCTTGAGATAGGCGACGCGGGTCAGCAGCAGGCCCGCCGGACCGGCGATGGAACGCCCCGGCTCGAGCACGATCTCCAGGCCCAGCTCGCTGAGCGCCGCGATGACCACAGCGGCGTACTCCGCCGGCGTGGGCGCGCTGCGGCCGTCGTGGTCGATGCCCAGCCCGCCACCAGCGTCCACGTGCTGCAGCACGACGCCGTCGGCCTGCAGGCCGCGCACGAAGCCGGCGAGCTGGTCCAGCGCCGCGGCCAGCGGCGCCAGGCTCATCATCTGCGAGCCGATGTGACAGGCGATGCCCACCAGCCGGATGCCCGGCAGGGCGCGTGCCCGCTCGACCAGCGCACCGGCGTCCTCCATGGCGACGCCGAACTTGTGTTCCCGCTTGCCGGTGGAGATGTGGCGATGCCCGCCGGCTTCTACGTCCGGGTTGACGCGAATGGATACCCGCGCCTCGCGGCCTGCCTCGGCAGCGAGCGCCGACAGCCGCTCCAGCTCGGGCGCGGATTCGACGTTGAAGCAGGCGATTTCCTGTGCCAGCGCATAGCGCAGTTCACCGTCGAGCTTGCAGGCGCCGGAGAACACCACGTGGCGGACCGCGCCGCCGGCCTTCAGCACGCGCGCGAGCTCGCCGCCCGAAACGATGTCGAAGCCCGCGCCGCGTGCCGCCAGCACGCCCAGCACCGCGAGGTTGCTGTTCGCCTTGACGGCATAGCAGACCCTCGCGGGATAACCGGCGAAGGCGTCCAGGTAAGCATCGAAGCGGGCCTCGAGCGCGGCCCGCGAGTAGACGTAGCAGGGCGTGTCGAACTTCGCGGCAATCTCGTCGAGCGGCACGCCCTCCGCGTACAACCGCCCGCCGCGAAACGCAAAGGCGGGATTCATGACGCGCCTGCCGTGTCGTCCTCGCGCTTTCCGTCGTCGCGCTCTTCGTCCTCGCGGGTCGGCGTAGTACTGTCCACCGCCCCGTTCGCCGCGCCGCCGGTCGCCGGCTCATCGACGGCGATGGGCGGCGCCTCGGTGATCTCCGGCCCGCGAGGCGCCTCTTCCTCGAGATAGAGCTCGCCGTACATGCCACAGCCGGCAAGCAACAGCAGGACGATTGAACAGGAGGCGCGCGCCAGCCGGCTCACGATGAATCCCGCGGCATCACGGCCATGGTCAGGCGTGACACGCAGGCCAGCCTGCCCGCCTCGTCCTCGATGCGCGTTTCCCAGACCTGGGTGCGGCGGCCGATGTGCAGCGGGCGGGTAGTGCCGCTGACCATGCCGCTGCGCACCGACCGGAGGTGGTTGGCATTGATCTCGAGCCCCACCGCGAACTCGGCGTCCATGTCGAGGCAGCAATTGGCTGCCGAGCTGCCGAGCGTCTCGGCCAGCGCGGCCGAGGCGCCGCCGTGCAGCAGGCCAAAAGGCTGGTGGGTGCGCTTGTCGACCGGCATGGTCGCCACGAGGTAGTCGTCGCCGACCTCGGTGAACACGATTTCGAGCTGCTCCAGCAGCGTGTTCTTCGACAGCTTGTTCAGGCCCTCGACCGTGGGCCGCCGGCGCCAGATGCTCATGCCTTGTCCTTTCCGCCCGCCTTGTCGCGCAGTTCCCGCAGCTTCTCGCCGATGCGCCGGTAGGCGTCCCGGAACGACAGCCCTTCCTCGGTGACGAGGCGGTAGGCGTCCTCGGTGGCGTAGAGCTGCTGCTCCATGCGGATGTTCTCGCGAATGAAATTCACCTCGGGCAGGGCGTGCGCCATGATTCCGAGAGTGGCTTCGGCGAGGTCGATCGCGCGGAACAGCGGCCCCTTCAGCAGCTGCAGGTCGCGATGATAGCCCGAGGTCAGCTTGGCCGGCACCGCCAGCGTCTCCGACAGGCAGGCGAGCGTGGGGGGGGCGCGACCGCGCACCAGCTCGAACACGTCGGGGTTACGCTTCTGCGGCATGATCGACGAACCGGTGGTCATCGAGTTCGGCAGGGCCACGTAGCTGAACTCCTGGCTGCAGAACAGGATCAGGTCGGCGGCCAGCCGGCCGAGGTCCTGCATCAGCAGGTGGATCTCGAACACCAGCTGCGATTCGGCCTTGCCGCGCGACAGCTGCACGGCGGTCACCGGCTCGTGGATGGCGGCGAAGCCGAGGCTCTCGCGAGTGTGTTCGCGGTCCAGCGGCAGGCCCGGCGCGCCATAGCCGGCTGCTGAGCCGAGCGGGTTGCGGTCGGCGCGGCGGCTGGCCGCAAGCAGGCCCTCGGCGTCGTCGCGCAGCTCGGCGGCGAAGCCCTCCGCCCACAGGCGCACCGAGCTCGGCATGGCCGGCTGCAGGTGGGTGTAGCCGGG
>CBDDRR010000315.1:0-5704 GCA_965233095.1 uncultured bacterium | reverse complement strand
AGCCATGCCAGCCAAGCCCGTCATCGCAGTCATCGGCGCCACCGGAGCCCAGGGCGGCGGCCTTGCGCAAGCGATCCTCGCCGACCCGGCCCGCCAGTTCGGGCTGCGCGCCATCACCCGCAAGCCCGGCTCGCCGGCCGCCGCGGCGCTCGCCGCGGCAGGCGCCGAGGTCGTGCAAGGCGACCTCGACGATCTCGCCACGCTGGCCCGAGCCTTCGCGGGCGCGCAGGGCGTGTTCGCGGTGACCAACTTCTGGGAGCACTTCTCGCCCGAGCGGGAGCTCAGCCAGGCGGGACACATCGCCGCCGCTGCCCGCGAGGCCGGCGTCGGGCACGTCATCTGGTCGACGCTCGAGGATACGCGCCGCGACGTGCCGCTGGACGATGCACGCATGCCCACGCTGATGGGCCGTTACAAGGTGCCTCATTTCGATGCCAAGGGTGAGGCGGACGCGCTGTTCGAAGGCCTGCCGGTCACTTTCCTGCTGACCTCCTTCTACTGGGACAACCTGGTCCATTTCGGCATGGGGCCGCAGCGCGGCGAGGACGGCGTCCTGCGCTTCGTGCTGCCGATGGGCGATCGCAAGCTGCCGGGCATTGCGGCGGCCGACATCGGCGCCTGTGCGCTGGGCGTGTTCCGCCAGGGCAAGTCGGCGATCGGCCGGCGGGTGGGCATCGCCGGGGAGCACCTGAGCGGCGCCGAGATGGCCGCGGCGCTGGCCGATGCACTCGGCGAGCCGGTGCAGCATGTCGCCATGTCGTTCGAGGACTACGCGGCGCTCGGCTTTCCGGGCGCGGACGACCTGGCGAACATGTTCCACTACAAGCACGACTTCAACGAGGCCTTCCGCGCGGCGCGCCCGGTGGAGCAGGCCCGCGCGCTGCACCCGGGCCTGATGAGCTTCAGCCAGTGGCTGGAGCGCAATGTGCAGGCGCTGCAGGCGCCGGCCAGGACCTGAGACTCGCGGGGATCGTCCCAGCCCGACCCGGGGCTGGCGCGGACGCCGTGCCTATTGCAGCACGTCCGGGGTCTGCCAGAGCCACTCCTGGCCGTCCACGAAGGAAAGGTACCGGAACCCGGTTCGGTCGGCTGGCTTGAGGCCCTTGATGACTGCGGCGCGCTCCACCATCTCTGGTTGCGGCTCGAGCAGCCGGCGGCCGGACCCCGGCACCAGGGTTTGCAGGTAACGATTCGGCTGGCGTTGCAGCACCTGGGCGGTGCTGAAGCATACGGCGGTGCCGAACCCCGCAGCGAGAGTCTGCATTCGCGCCGCGCAGTTGAGCGGGTAGCCGACGAAATCCACCTCGCTCGCTTCGCTCAGATGTGGCTCGAGCTGGATGCGGATCGCCTCGCCGATGGAGATCCCGACACCGTAACCGGCCGGCGCGGAATGAGGCAGCGATCGGGTGAGTGTCCCGTACGCCTTGTGCAGGGCGAAGGTGGCGTCGAGCGCGTTGCCGAGGCACCGCGCCAGGTCATTCTCGCCCTCCAGTTCCCACAGCAGCACGAAGCCGTCGCCGAGAAACTTCTGGAAGGGGTGATCATGATCGTCGCAGATCTGCATGACCTGGCCGAACTGCAGCTTGACGAGCTCGGCCACGCGGTCGAGCGGCTGCGTCTCGCTCCAGTTGGAAAAGCCGCGCATGTCGGCGAACAGCGCCACGACCCGCGAGCGAACGCCGAAGCGCTGGTGGCTGCCAGGCGCCAGGCTGAACGCTGAGTGTCTTCTGTACATGCGACCGGGCACCTGGTTGCGGGCAATGACTGGCGGCCATGGATACCACTGTTGCGCCGAATCGCCAAGCGGACTGGCCCGACCGGCCCTTGCGGGCCTGCCGGGCCGCCGCCGGGATCACAGCTTGCCGGTCACCCAGTAGTTGATGCGCGCTTCGTTGTTGGCGATGTACTCGGCGACAGCGCCGTCATAGGAAGTTTCCTGCGCGACGTTCATCGCGGCCTGCAGGTCGTCGATCGGGATCTGCATGCGGGACAGGAAGCTCGCGACTTCGACGTTGTCCTGGTAGAAGCCCATGCGCGCGACGGCATGCACGCGCTCGAAGCTGCCGAGCACGCCCTTGGGATCCTCGAGGTAGCGCAGCTCGTAGGCGCCGAACTTCCAGTGCGGGCTCCAGCCGGTGACGACGATCCACTCGTCGCGGCGCACGGCGCGCTGCAGGGCCGCGGTCATGCCGGCGCCCGAGGAGATCTGCAGCTCGTAGCCGTCGAGGCCGTATTCCTCGATGGCCTGGTTCGACAGGCGGGTCAGCCCGGCGCCCGGGTCGATCCCGGTGATGGTGCCGCCCAGCTTCTCTCGCACCGAGTCCTTGGCCAGGTCGGGGATGCTGGCGAGCTCGCTCTCGGGGATGTAGGCCGGCACGGCCCAGCCGAGCCGCGCATGCGTGTACAGCAGCCCGAGGTTGACCGTTTCCGCGCCGACGCGCTTGATGTAGTCGGCGTGGGTGTCCGGCTGCCACGACATCAGCATGACGTCGATGCTGCCGGTGGACAGGCCCTGGTACTGCGGCGCGATGTCGGTCTGGATGAGCTCGACGGGATGGTCGAGGCGGTCCTCGATGATGCGCTTGGCCAGCTTGGTGACGAACTCCGCGTCGGACCAGGCGGTCCAGCCGATCTTGACGGCGTCCTGGGCGAGTGCGGCGCTGCCGAAGCCCGCGGTGAGCAGGCTCACTGCGAGCAGCCTGGTGAATAATCTCATGTGAATTCTCCTTTTCTGGCGAGCAGGGCTTGCCGCAGCCGCCCCAGCATCGCGAATGGACCTGCCCGCGCGGATCGCCGGGCGGATTGCCCGAAACTCTGCGTGATCCGGTCGAGCAGGATGGCCAGCAGCACGACGCCGAGTCCGCCTTCGAATCCGAGGCCGACGTCGAGCCGCTGAATGCCCGTGAGTACGGTGTTGCCGAGCCCGCCGGCGCCGATCATCGAGGCGATGACGACCATGGACAGGGCCAGCATGATGGTCTGGTTGACGCCGGCCATAATGGACGGCATGGCCAGCGGCAGCTGCACCTTGAACAGCAGTTGCCGCGAGGTGCAGCCAAACGCCTGGCCGGCCTCGATGTTCTCTTCGCTCACCTGGCGGATGCCGAGGTTGGTGAGCCGCACCGCCGGCGGCATGGCGAAGATCAGGGTGGCGATCGCGCCGGGCACCTTGCCGAGGCCGAAGAAGATCGCCGCCGGGATGAGGTAGACGAACGGCGGCATGGTCTGCATGAGGTCCAGCACCGGCCGCACGACCATCTCCACCTTGTCGCTGCGCGCCATGGCGATGCCGATGGGAATGCCGAGCGCCAGCGCCAGTATGCTCGAGCCGATCACCAGCGCGAGCGTGGAGATGGTCTCCTCCCAGATCTGCATGCCGAACAGCAGCACCATGGACAGCGCGGCGAACAGCGCGAAGCGCCAGCCGACGCGCCACAGCGCCACTGCGACGATGACGGCCGCCAGCAAGGGCGGCGGCACGGCCTGCAGGGCGTCCTCGAAAGCGTCGATGACAAAGGTCAGCACGTCGGCGATGCCGTCCAGCACCCCGGTCAGGTTGTCCTGGATCCACTCGACGCCGCGCTCCACCCACTCGCCGATCGGAATCCTGAAATCGTCCATGACGCTCATCCTCCCTCAGCCCGCCTTGTCGAGTGTCTGCAAGAGGATCTTGCGGTCGATGATGCCGACATAGCGCCCGTCGCCGTCCACCACCGGCACCGGAAATTCGCTGGCGGCGACCATCGACAGGACTTCCGAGAGCCCCATGTCGCTCGGTGCGGGCGTGACGTCGGCGATCAGGGCGTCGTTCCACCGCGTCTCCCCGGTGGCGCCCTCGGCGCGCGTCAGCGTGTTGACGCTGACCATGCCGCGGAACTGCCGGTTGCGGCCCAGCACCACGCCGAGATTGCGGTTGCGGTCGCGCAGCTGGGCGAGCGCCGCGCGCACGTTGACGCCGGCGCGCTCGAACACCGCCAGCGCCTTGTCCTCGGCGATGTCGCCGGCGCTGAACACCTTGCTGACGTCCACGCCATAGAAGAAGGAGCGCACATACTCGTTGGCCGGGCTGGTGACGATCTCCTCGGGCGTGCCGATCTGCACCACCGCGCCGCCCTCCATGATGGCGATGCGATCGCCGATGCGAATGGCCTCGTCGAGATCGTGGGAGATGAACACGATGGTGCGCGCCGCCTGCTCCTGCAGGCGCACCAGCTCGTCCTGCATCTCGGTGCGGATGAGCGGGTCCAGCGCCGAGAATGCCTCGTCCATCAGCAGGATCGGCGCCTCCGTGGCCAGCGCCCGCGCCAGGCCGACGCGCTGCTGCATGCCGCCGGACAACTCGTCCGGGTAGCTTTCCGCCAGCGCCTTCAGCCCGACGGTGTCGAGCGCTGTGAGCGCACGCTCGAGCTGTTCTTCCTGCGGGCGGCCGGACACTTCCAGGCCGAAGGCCGCGTTCTGCACAACGGTCTTGTGGGGCATGAGCGCAAAGGACTGGAACACCATGCTCATCTGGCTGCGGCGCATCTCGATGAGCTCTTTCCTGGACATCCGCGTGATGTCCCGGC
This sequence comes from uncultured bacterium, assembly GCA_965233095.1. GTDB lineage: Bacteria > Pseudomonadota > Gammaproteobacteria > Steroidobacterales > XN24 > XN24. The sequence goes on along the minus strand of CBDDRR010000315.1, from coordinate 1,139 downwards.
CGTCGAGGAAGACCTGGCCGCGCGTCGGCTCGATCAGCCGGTTCAGCATGCGGACGAGCGTGGACTTGCCGGAGCCGGACAGGCCCATCACGACGAACACCTCGCCCTCGTGGATGCTGAAGTTGGCGGCCTGGACGCCGACGGTGGTGCGCGTGCGCGCGAAGATCTCGTCCTTGGAGAGGCCCTCGTGGAGGAGGCGGATCGCCTCGTCGGGCGCCGGACCGAAGATCTTGTAGAGGTCCTTTACGACCAGCTTTTCATCGGCGTGCGCCGATGTGGATGCGCCGGGGGCAATGTTCCGCGTATCAGGGATGAGTCCGTGGCCGTGTGTGCAGGTCAACGTTGCATGTTAGCAGTTCCGTTTCCCGGCCGCAGGAAGTAGGATTTCGCCATGAACGCCCGTCCCGTCATGCAACGTGTCTTTCTTGGCGCGGCCGTCCTCGGCCTGGTGAGTGTGAGCCTTGCCGCCCCCGCCCTGGCCGACGAGCTGGCGCGGCTGACGGTCGAGCTCAAGGTGAAGGGCACGGAGCAGGTCCGTCCGGTCGGCCAGGGCCGTGATCACGCCGAAGGGAGTTTCAACGACACCTATCGCTTCGTCGTGACGGCCGCCTCGAGCGGCGAGCTGAACAACGTCAACGTGAAGGACCCCGGCTACGCCGAGCAGATGATGGCGCGCGCCATGGCCGTGCAGCAGCAGGTGATGCGCGCGCAGGCCGGCCAGCCGGTGGAGGAGCTCGAGGAGGAAGACGACTACCGCTACCTCGACTACTACCCTTCCCCGGAATGCCGGGCCGAGATTCGCGTGCGCATCGATCGCGCGCTGTCCGGCGAGTTCGACGACGTGCAGGGCCTGGTGCCCTATTCCGTCCGGCGCAGCGCGGACTACGCGGGCAGCGAGCTGGAGCAGCAGATGACATGCTTCACGGCCTCGCTCGTGCTCGACGTCAAGGAGCAGGTCTTCTACACCGACGGCCTCGGCGTGCCGGAGGCGCAGGGGCTGCAGCAGCGCGAGATCCGGGGCCGCCCCCCGGAGTCCGGCGAGGCGCGTCTGACGGTGCACGAGGAAGTGGCGCTGTGGGTGACCGAGCAGCTGCGCAAGGCGCCCGTGAAAGGCCACCGGCAGGCTCGCATTGCGTTGC
>CBDDRR010000314.1:0-3797 GCA_965233095.1 uncultured bacterium | reverse complement strand
CGCAGTGAACTCGACGAAGTGACCGCCCTGGATCCGCTCGAGGACATCTGACATGCGCTGGCGCACGGAGAGAGTCTCGCGCTGCACGTGATGGTGGGCGAACATGTCGGCGCGCGACAGCACTTCCTGGAAGCTCAGCAGCAGCTCCCTCAGCGTCACCTCCGGCAGGATCTCCACGACCTTGCGCTCGCACATCTCTGCGTCGGCCTGGAACACGTCCCGTTCGAGCCTGGGCAACGCATCGACGTCTTCAGCAGCCTTCTTGAAACGCTCGTACTCCTGCAGCCGACGCACCAGCTCGGCGCGCGGGTCCTCGCCCTCTTCCTCCTGCGAGGCCGGCCGCGGCAGCAGCATGCGCGACTTGATTTCCGCCAGCATGGCGGCCATCACCAGGTACTCCGCGGCAAGCTCGAGCTGCAGCTCCTGCATCACCTCGATGTACTGCATGTACTGGTGGGTGATCTTCGCGATCGGAATGTTGAGGATGTCGATGTTCTGCCGCTTGATGAGATAAAGCAGCAGGTCGAGCGGGCCCTCGAAGGCGTCGAGAATGACCTCCAGCGCGTGCGGCGGAATATAGAGGTCCATCGGCACCTGGGTGAGCGGCTCGCCGTCCACGATGGCGAACGGCATCTCCGCCTGGCCGGCGCCCATCGGCGACTCGGCGACGCCGCCGGCCTCCGTTTCCTCGCCGGCTTCCAGCATTACCGTCGACTCCTCACTCATCGGTACTCCAGCCCCATCGCCTCGCGCACATCGTCCATGGTCTCGCGTGCCGCGTCCCGGGCTCGCTCGCGTCCCTCGGAAAGAATGATATCAACGGTCGCCGGGCTCGCCTTGTATTCCGCGATCTTCTCCCGGATCGGCTGCAGTTCCGCCAGCACCGCGTCGATGACCGGCTGCTTGCACTCGATGCAACCGATGCCGGCGCTGCGGCAACCCTGCTGCACCCACGACTTTGTGTTCTCGTCGGAATAGATACGATGAAACTGCCAGACCGGGCATTTCTCCGGCTCGCCCGGATCCGTGCGGCGCACCCGCGCCGGGTCGGTCTGCATGGTGCGCAGCTTTTTCTCGACCGCCTCAGGTGCCTCGGCCAGGCCGATGGTATTGCCGTAGGACTTGGACATCTTCTGCCCGTCGAGGCCCGGCACCCGCGGCGTCGGCGTGAGCAACGCATCCGGCTCTACCAGGATGGTGCGGCCGATGCCCTCCAGGTAGCCCAGCAACCGCTCGCGATCGGCAAGCGTCAGGCGAGGATGGCTTTCCACCAGCGCCCTGCCCGCCTCCAGCGCCGTTTCCTCGCCGCGCTCCTGGTAGCTCTTGCGATACTCGAGGTACAGCTTGCTCTGCTTGCCGCCGAGATGCCGGACGGCCCGCTCTGCACGCAGCTCGAAGTCGGCCTCGCGCCCATAGAGATGGTTGAAACGCCGGGCGATCTCGCGAGTGATCTCGACGTGCGCCACCTGGTCCTCGCCAACCGGAACGTGACCGGCGCGGTAGATCAGGATGTCCGCGCTCTGCAGCAGCGGATAGCCGAGGAAGCCGTAGGTCCCGAGGTCGCGCTCCTTGAGCTTTTCCTGCTGGTCCTTGTAGGTGGGCACCCGCTCCAGCCAGCCAAGCGGCGTGATCATCGAGAGCAGCAGGTGCAGCTCCGCGTGCTCGGGCACGTCGGACTGCACGAACACGGTGGCCGCGGCCGGATTGATCCCCACGGCCAGCCACTCCACCAGCATCTCGCGGACGCTCGGCGCGATGCCTGACGGGTCCTCGTAGTGCGTCGTCAAGGCATGCCAGTCGGCCACGAAGAAAAAGCAGTCATATTCATACTGCAGCCGCAGCCAGTTTTTCAGAGCGCCGTGCAGGTGACCGAGATGCAATGCGCCAGTGGGACGCATGCCCGACAAGACGCGCCTATTGGGACCGGTAGTGCTGCTCAATGCTCGCTCCGTGCAGAGATCGGGTGATCACAAGCCCGCCATGGAAAGAATGAAGTTGCGCAGCGCCATGATCACCGGCTGAAAATACTTCCACCCGAGGAAGATGAAGGCCAGGACGATTATGAGGCCATACGGCTCGATGCGGTCGAGCCGCGTCGAGGCCCGCGGCGGCAGCAGTCCGCTCAGCACCCGGCCGCCGTCCAGCGGCGGAATCGGCAGCATGTTGAACACCGCGAGGATGACGTTGATGAATACCCCGATCTGCCCCATGGTGAGAAAGAACTGCAGGGACATGCCTTCCAGGCCGCTGAGAGTCGCGAGCTTGGTGAAAAACGCCCAGAAGATCGCCATCACGATGTTCGCGCCGGGTCCGGCGGCCGCGACGAACATCATGTCGCGACGGGGATTGCGGAGGTTGCGCGTCGCCACCGGCACGGGCTTGGCCCAGCCGAACAGGAAGCCGGTCGTCACCAGCGCGAGCGCAGGCACGAGCACCGTGCCGATCGGGTCGATGTGCTTGAGCGGGTTGAGGGTCAATCGTCCCAGCATTTCGGCGGTGCGATCCCCGAATCGCCTTGCAGTCCACCCATGCGCGACCTCGTGGAGCGTGATGGCGAACAACACTGGAATCACGGCCACGGCCAGAAGCTGGAGCATGGAGAGCTGTTGCATCGGCCTATTATAGGGAAGCGGACGCCCGCTGAGTCAGGCTGCGTATAGATGGCTGACGTCGCCTAGGCCGGCCCGCACAACCACGGGCACCGGACCGGTCAGGTCGATCACCGAGGTCGGCTCCAGCGCGCACGGCCCGCCATCGACGATCGCAGCGAGCTCGTGATCGAGCCGCTCATGGATCTCCCACGGATCGTTCATCGGGTGCTCCTGGTCCGGCAGCTGCAGCGTTGTGCTCATGAGGGGCTCAGGCAGCTCCGCCAGCATCGCCAGGGCGATGGCGTGGTCCGGCACCCGTATCCCGATGCTCTTGCGCTTGGGATGTTGCAGCCGGTTCGGCACCTGGCGCGTGGCAGGCAGGATGAACGTGTACGGTCCGGGCGTGAATGCCTTGAGCAGCCGATACGCCTGGTTATCTACCCGGGCGTAGGTGGACAACTCGGAGAGGTTCTCGCACACCAGCGTGAAATGATGATGCTTGTCCAGGTCCTTCAGGCGGCGGATCCGCTCCTGGGCGGCCTTGTTGCCCATGGCCCAGCCAAAGGCATAGGAAGAATCGGTCGGGTACGCGACAATGCCGCCGCCCTCGATGAGCTCGGCGACTTCCCTCACCAGCCTCGGCTGGGGGTTCTTCGGGTGGATTTCGATCAATTCGGCCATGGGCCGGCATTCTAGCCGAGAGTAAAAACCGGGGTCAGAGCAATGAATGAACAACGCATTGAAGGAATCAGGAGCCGGCTGCTGGATGCGCTCGAGCCCGAAATGATGGAAATCGAGGATGAAAGCCACTTGCATGCCGGTCATGCGGGTGCCCGGGACGGGCGCGGCCACTTCCGCGTCATGCTGGTTGCCGGGGCTTTTTCAGGCTTGCCTCCGATCCGCCGACACAGGCTCGTCTACGAGGCGCTCGGCACCTTGATGGACACCGACATCCACGCCTTGACCATCCAGGCATACGCTCCGGGCGAGCTCTGAACCGCATGCGCACATTTTGATGTTGCGCCGCAGCAGACGGCCCGACTGCGGAAAACCACATACCCCCTGGCGGGCGTCCGCATAACAAAACTGTGATGCAATCCAGAAAGTTGCTCACGAAATCGTGAGCGAATTCACAGTTTGACTTAATCCACAGTTGGTATAGCGCGCCGCGTTTCCGGGTACGAGGCCCCCGGCACGCGGCTGAAT
>CBDDRR010000313.1:0-6221 GCA_965233095.1 uncultured bacterium | reverse complement strand
GGCGTGTGGGTCACCGACTCTTTTTCGCGGCCGGGCGCAGGCGGTCACGCAGCCCCTGGAAGTAGTCCGCGTCAGCGGGTGCGGCCGACGCGGATGCCGCCCCGGCCAGCAACAGGTTGCGCAACTTCAGGCGGTCCTGATCCTTGCTGATCAGTTCGCGCACGTACTCGCTGCTGGTGCCGTAGCCGCCGGACTTGACCTGGTCGTCCACGAAGGACTTCAAGGTGTCGGGGAGGGAGATGTTCATGGTGCTCATGAGGGATGAGCCCGCTGCGCTTGGCAAAAATTGGCAACGCCCGGTAGAAATCTAACTCTGCCAGGCACCGATGGCAGGGCCCGAGGGGCGGCGCATCACGCCGGGCGGCGGTAAGTAGAATCCGCGCTGCCCAGCAAGTGAATGATCGTTCATTCTGGCAATCACCGGCCCGCCATTGTGCCGGGCCGCCGCTGAATTCCTCCCGAGGCACCCATGACGCGCCCATCCCTTTCCGTCCCCGGCCGCAAGGCCATCGCCCCCGCCTTCATTCTTGCCCTGTTGCTGGCCGGCTGCGGCCCGCAGGAAGAGCAGCACGCCGCCGGCCCGGTGCCGGTGACGGTGGTCACCCTGCAACCGCAGCAGGTGACGCTGCAGCGCGAGCTGCCCGGCCGCAGCAGCCCGAGGCTGGTGGCGGAAGTGCGGCCGCGCGTCGACGGCATCGTCCTGAAGCGCCTGTTCGAGGAAGGTTCGCTGGTGAAGGCCGGCCAGCCACTGTACCAGCTCGACGACGCCATGCTGCGCGCCAGCCTCGCCAGCGCCGAGGCGGCGCTGGCGCGCGCCAACGCCACGCTGAACACCGCGCACCTGCAGTCGAACCGCATCAACGAGCTGGCGCCGCAGGGACTGGTCAGCCGCGCCGACCAGGACAACAGCACCGCCGCGCTGCAACATGCGCAGGCGGACGTGCAGGCGGCGAAGGCCGGCGTGCAGGCGGCGCGCATCCAGGTCGACTACGCGCGCCTCACGGCGCCGATCAGCGGTCGCATCGGCAAGTCGTCAGTGACCCAGGGCGCGCTGGTGACCGCCAACCAGCCGGCGCCGCTGGCCACCATCCAGCAACTCGATCCGATCCACGTTGATCTCACCCAGTCGAGCAGCGAGTTGCTGGCGCTGCGCAAGGCGCTGGACGCCGGCACGCTCAAGCGCACCGACCGCGTCCCGGTGACCATCCTGCTGGAGGACGGCAGCGAGTATCGCCACAAGGGCCAGCTGGAATTCGCCGATGTCACCGTCGATCCCGGCACCGGCAGTTTCCTGCTGCGGGTGCAGGTGCCCAACCCGGAAAACACGCTGCTGCCGGGCGTGTACCTGCGTGCGCTGGTGAGTAGCGGCGAGCGCAGCGACGGCTTGCTGGTGCCGCAACAAGGCATCAGCCGCGACCCGAAAGGCAACGCGCAGGCGATGGTGGTCAACGCCGACAACGTCGTCGAAGTGCGCGCAGTGCAGGTCAGCCGCACGCTGGGCGATCAATGGCTGGTCGAGGGCGGCCTCGTCGCCGGCGACCGGGTGATCGTCGAGGGCCTGCAGAAGATCCGCCCGGGCGCACCTGTGTCGGCAGCGGAAAAAGGCAGCGACGCTGTGGTTCCCGCGTCGGCTCCGGCTGCCGGCAAACCGGCAGCGCACTGAACGCGGCGGGAGCACATACCATGTCGCAGTTCTTCATCGATCGCCCGATCTTCGCCTGGGTCATTGCCATCATCATCATGCTGGCCGGCGCGCTGTCGCTGACGCAGTTGCCGGTATCGATGTACCCGACCATCGCGCCGCCGGCGGTCACCGTCAGCGCCAACTATCCGGGCGCGTCGGCGAAAGTGGTCGAGGACTCGGTGACGCAGATCATCGAGCAGAACATGAAGGGCCTCGACGGCCTGCTGTACATGTCGGCCACCAGCGAGGCCAGCGGCCGCGCCACGATCACGCTCACCTTCGACAACGGCACCAATCCCGACACCGCGCAGGTGCAGGTGCAGAACAAGCTGCAACTGGCGATGCCGTTGCTGCCGCAGAGCGTGCAGCAGCAGGGCGTCAACGTGTCGAAGTCGCGCAGCGGCTTCCTGATGGTGGTCGGCTTCGTGTCGGAAGACGGTTCCATGGACCGCGCCGACATTTCCGACTACGTCGCCGCCAACGTGGTGGACCCGCTCAGCCGCGTGCCCGGCGTCGGCAACATCCAGGTGTTCGGTGCCAAGTACGCGATGCGCATCTGGCTGGACCCGAACAAGCTGGAAACCTACAAGCTCACGCCCACCGACGTGACGGCGGCGATCCGCGCGCAGAACCAGCAGGTGGCCGTCGGCCAGCTCGGGGGCACGCCGGCGATTCCCGGCCAGCAGATCAACGCGACCATCACCGCGCAGGATCGCCTGCAGACGCCGGAGCAGTTCCGCAACATCATCGTGCGCGCCGGCAGCGACGGCAGCACGCTGCGCCTGGGCGACATCGCCCGCGTCGAGATCGGCGCCGAGAACTACGACTTCATCAGCCGCTACAACGGCAAGCCGGCGGCCGGCCTCGCGGTGTCGCTGGCCACCGGTGCCAACGCGCTGGAAACCGCCGCCGGCGTCAACGCCGCGCTGGCGCAGATGGCGCCGTATTTCCCCGCCGGCCTGAAGTCGGTCATTCCCTTCGACACCACGCCGTTCGTCAAGACCTCGATCAGGGGCGTGATCACGACGCTGGCCGAGGCGATCGTGCTGGTGTTCCTGGTGATGCTGCTGTTCCTGCAGAACGTCCGCGCCACGCTGATTCCCACCATCGCCGTGCCGATCGTGCTGCTGGGCACCCTCGGCGTGCTGGCGGCGCTGGGTTACTCGATCAACATGCTGACCATGTTCGCCATGGTGCTGGCGATCGGCCTGCTGGTGGACGACGCCATCGTGGTGGTGGAAAACGTCGAGCGGGTGATGCGCGAGGAAGGGCTGTCGCCGAAGGAAGCGACCCGCAAGTCGATGCGGCAGATTTCCGGCGCGCTGGTGGCCATCGGCCTGGTGCTGTCGGCGGTGTTCGTGCCGATGGCGTTCATGAGCGGCTCCACCGGCGTCATCTATCGCCAGTTCTCGGCGACGATCGTCTCGGCGATGGCGCTGTCGGTGCTGGTGGCGCTGGTGCTGACGCCGGCGCTGTGCGCCACCATGCTCAAGCCCTTGCACGTGGGCGAGAGCCACGGCGCGCACGGGTTCTTCGGCTGGTTCAATCGCGTCTTCGACCGCAGCAGCAGCCGTTACCGCGGCGGCGTCACCGGCATGTTGTCGCGCAGCGGCCGCTGGATGGCAGTGTTCGGCGTGCTGGTGGTGGCGATGGCGGTGCTGTTCCTGCGGCTGCCGGGTTCGTTCCTGCCGCCGGAAGACCAGGGCGTGCTGTTCTCGATGGTGAAGGCGCCGGTGGGCGCCACCCAGGAACGCACCATGCAGGCCATGCAGAAAGTCGAGCAGCACTTCCTCGAGAACGAGAAAGACGCGGCGAAGTCGATCTTCACCGTGCAGGGTTTCAGCTTCGCCGGCACCGGCCAGAACAACGGCATGGCGTTCATCAACATGCGCGACTGGAGCGAGCGCGAATCACCGGAACTCGCGGCCGATGCCGTCGCCGGCCGCGGCATGGGCGCGTTGATGCAGATCAAGGACGCCTTCGCCTTCGTGTTCGCGCCGCCGCCGATGCCGGAGCTGGGTACCGCCACCGGCTTCGTGTTCTACCTCAAGGACAACGCCGGCCTCGGCCACGAGGCGCTGGTCGCCGCGCGCAACCAGTTCCTCGGCGCCGCCGCGCAAAGTCCACGGCTGTCCAACGTGCGGCCCAACGGCCAGGACGACACGCCGCAGTTGCGCATCGACATCGACCACGCCAAGGCCGGCGCGCTGGGGCTGTCGATCAACGAGATCAACGCCACGTTGTCGGCGGCCTGGGGCAGCCAGTACATCGACGACTTCATCGACCGCGGTCGCGTCAAGCGCGTGTACCTGCAGTCGGAAGCGGCGTACCGCATGGTGCCCGAGGATTTCAATCGCTGGTCGGTGCGCAACGCGCAGGGCCAGATGGTGCCGTTCGCCGCTTTCGCGTCGACGCGCTGGGATTACGGCTCGCCGCGGCTGGAGCGCTACAACGGCATGCCGGCGATGGAGATCCAGGGCGAGGCGGCGGCGGGCACCAGCTCCGGGCAGGCGATGGCGGAAGTGGAAAAACTGGTGGCCCAACTGCCGGCCGGTATCGGCATGGAGTGGAGTGGCCTGTCGTACCAGGAGCGTCGCGCCGGCGCCCAGACGACGCTGCTGTACACGCTGTCCTTGCTGGTGGTGTTCCTTTGCCTTGCGGCGCTCTACGAGAGCTGGTCGATTCCCACCTCGGTGCTGATGGTGGCGCCGCTGGGCATCCTTGGCGTGGCGCTGGGCGCTTTCATCGCCGGCCAGTCGCGCGACGTCTACTTCCAGGTGGCGATGCTTACCACGGTGGGCCTCACCAGCAAGAACGCGATCATGATCATCGCCTTCGCGAAGGATTACATGCGCGGCGGCATGGAACTGGTGGACGCGACCATGGCGGCGGTGCGCGACCGGCTGCGGCCGATCGTGATGACCTCGCTGGCGTTCGGCATGGGCGTGCTGCCGCTGGCGGTAGCTTCCGGCGCCGGTTCCGGCGCGCAGCGGGCCATCGGTTCCGGCGTGCTCGGCGGCATGATCGTCGGCGCGCTGCTCGGCCTGTTCTTCATCCCGCTGTTCTTCGTGGTGGTGCAGCGGCTGGTGCGGCGCTTCGGCGGCGGCAGTCGCGTGGCTGCAGCAAGGGAGGGTGAAAACCATGACCGCGTCTGAGCGTCCTTCCGCCAGCGAGCGCGCGGGCCTGTACGCCGAGTCGCAGCGCACGCGCATCCTCGACGCCGCGCAGGCGGCGTTCATCGCCGACGGTTTCCACGCCGCCACGATGGCCGACATCGCCGCGCGCGCGGAGGTCAGCGCCGGCTTGATCTACCGCTATTTCGCCGGCAAGCGCGACATCGTCCTCGCCATCATCGATCGCCAGCTGGAGCGCGAGCGCGCCGGCATTGCCGCACTCGATGCCAGCCACGACATTGCTGCCCGGTTGCTGCAGTTGTTCATCGAGCCGGGTAGCGACCGCGAGCGGCGGATGAACCCGGCGCTGTTCCTCGAGACTTCGTCCGAGGCGATGCGCGATGTGCAGGTGGCGGCGGCAATCCGCGCTTCCGACGGCATTCTGCGCACCGAATTCCGCACCTGGCTGGCGCGCGACAAGGCCGAGGGCGGCTTCGGCCTGGCGCCGGCGCGGGCGCCGGAGGTGGCGTTGCTGCTGCAGTGCGTGGCCGACGGCCTGGAAGTGCGGCGCGCGCGCGAACCGGAACTGGACCGCGCGCTGCTGGAATCGATGCTGACCGACCTGCAGTCGCGCCTGCTGCGCGGCGTTGCCGTGCAGTCGACACACAGGTGACCGGGCGCGAAACGACAGCGGGCAGCGTCACTACGAGTGCTGAAATCCATCCCGCTTGAAGGGCGAATTTCGCTGAAAACCGCCCGTCATTTGCCCAGAAAAACAAAAAGCGGCCGGAGCCGCTTTTGTCTTTTAAATCAACGCATTGCAGCGTCTTTTTGCGTGGTGGCTAGGCCCTCTCCCCGCTGGAATTCCAACCTGTTGATTTACAAGGGATTCTGTTTCGGAAAATGACAAGTTACCCCCGGATTTGGCCCCGGTTTTGTGCGCTGCAAACGGGGTCCTGGGTGTGAGTGCGACAGGCCTTGTTTGCTCGCAGTTCGTTACAGTTCACGCACAGAAAAATTCGCGTCAGTCGTCGCCGGGCGGAGCCGTTCACGCAGCCCCTGGAAGTAGTCCGCATCAGCGGGTGCGGCATGCGCGGATGCTGCCCCGGCCAGCAGCAGGTTGCGCAGTTTCAGGCGGTCCTGATCCTTGAGGAACAGACCATCGCACGCATTCGCTGTGGGTGCCGTAGCCATCAGCGTCAGCCTTGCCGCAATTCGCGCAACAACTCCGGGTGCTTGTCCAGCAGGCGGAACAGGTTCACCACGGCCGGCATCGGGCGCGCTTCGCCGCGTTCGTAGCGGCTAAAGGCGTTGTGACCGCCGCCGGTAAGGGCTTCGGCTGCTTTTTGCGTCAAGCCAAGCCGCTGCCGAACACTGCGCAGCAGTGCCGCGTCCGCGGTGGCGGGTGACTCAGCCAGCGCTTT
>CBDDRR010000312.1:0-2750 GCA_965233095.1 uncultured bacterium | reverse complement strand
GTTGGGGCGGGGCGCCGATGGAGGCGCGGCTGCGCCGCAACGTGGAGTTTCTCGGGTGGCTGTTCGTCGGGCTGCTGCTGGTCGCCTGGTTCGTGGTGCAGGCCTGATCCGTCCGGCGGTAGTTGCGGGCGCGGCGGGCGTTTTTTCCTCGTCGCCGGGCTGGTCCGCTGGGGCGGGGCGCCAATGGAGGCGCGGCTGCGCCAGAACGTGGAGTTTCTCGGTTGGCTGTTCGTCGGATTGCTGCTGATCGCCTGGTTCGTGGTGCAGGCCTGAGCCGTCCGGCGGTCCTTGCGCTCGCGGCGCTGGCGCTGTTCGGGTGTGCCGAGCTGACCCGCTGGGACCCGGAGCGCGCCGGACCGACGCGGTCGGTTGCAGGCGTGCATGTGGTGCAGCCGGGTGACACCCTGTTCCAGATCGCCTTCCGGCACCGGCTGGACTGGCGCGACATCGCCGCCTGGAACCGTCTCGGCGATGGCCATCGCATCTATCCCGGGCAGCATATCCGGCTGACGCCTCCCGGCGGCGCGAAGCCTGCCGCACAGCCCGCGCCAAAACCCGGTCAGACCGCTCGCCAGCCGCCGCCACGGCCGCCGCCCCGGGCGGTTTCCGGGCCTCCCCCCCAGTGGCGCTGGCCGGTCAATGGCCCGCTGGTATGGCAGTTCGGGGAGAGCCGGAGAAACCCCACCGGGATCGGCATCGGCGGCGCCGAGGGTGCGGAAATCCGCGCCGCAGCAGACGGCACCGTCGTATACAGCGGAAGTGGACTCATCGGTTACGGGCAGCTTATTATCCTGAAGCACAACGATTCGTACCTGAGCGCTTACGGTTACAACCGCGCGCTCAGAGTCGCTGAAGGGGAGAGAGTGAAGTCGGGCCAGGTCATTGCCCTGATGGGCAGGGGGCCCGCCGACCGTCCCCTGCTGCATTTTGAGATCAGGGTGGACGGCAAACCGGCTGATCCCGCCGGGTTCCTGCCGACCCGCTGAGGCGACGACTCCGCGGTCGGCGCTCCGCCGGCATCAACAGGGGCGATATGGGAACGAGGCGCGACAAGGGAACCGGCCGCCTGTACGGAAACGATGCGACGGACTCCCCCGACGAGGACGCCGGGGACCTCGCGGAGGATCTCGACCAGGACACGCTGGCCGCTGAGTCCGATTCCGACGGTGACGACGAAACCCCGGCGGCTGCGCCGGACGCCGTGCCCAGGACCGGTGAAGGCGGCGCACCCGACGCCACGCGGCTGTACCTCGCCGAGATCGGTTTCTCCCCGCTGCTGACTGCCGAAGAGGAAGTCTACTTCGCGCGTCGCGCGCGGCGTGGCGACGAAGCTGCGCGCAAGCGCATGATCGAGAGCAACCTGCGCCTCGTGGTGAAGATTGCGCGCCGCTATCTCAACCGCGGGCTGCCGTTGCTGGATCTCATCGAGGAAGGCAATCTCGGCCTGATCCACGCAGTGAAGAAGTTTGACCCGGAGAAGGGCTTCCGTTTCTCCACCTACGCCACGTGGTGGATCCGCCAGACCATCGAGCGGGCGATCATGAACCAGACGCGCACCATCCGGCTGCCCATTCACGTGGTCAAGGAGATCAACGTCTACCTGCGCGCGGCGCGGCGCCTGACGCAGGAGCTCGATCGCGAGCCCTCCGCCGAGGAGATTGCCGAGCTGCTGGACCGCGAACCCCTCGACGTCAACCGGATGCTGGGCCTCAACGAGCGGCATGTCACCAGCGGCCACATCGTCGGCCGCGACGGCGAGCGCAACCTGCTCGATATGATTCCAGATGGCGACGAGGCCGATCCCTCCTACCAGGCGCAGGCCGACGATATTCACGAGGTCCTCGACCATTGGCTCGAACGCCTCACCGACAAGCAACGGGCGGTGGTAGAGCGGCGCTTCGGCCTGCATGGCCACGAGCGCGCGACGCTCGAGCAGGTCGGCGAGCAGATCGGCGTCACGCGCGAGCGCGTTCGCCAGATCCAGATGGACGCGCTGGCGCGGTTGCGCAGCATCATGGAGAGCCACGGGCTGTCCCAGGACTCGCTGCTGGACTGACCCTGCGGTAATCGGCAGGCGTCGCGGGAACGCCGACTCAGGGCAGGATCAGCGCGGCCACCACCGGGCGGTCCTCGTTCACCAGCACGTTGTAAGTGCGGCAAGCGGCCGCCGTGTCCATCACCTCCAAGCCGATGCCGCGCGCCGCGAGGGCCGCGAACAGCGCCCCGTCAGGGAAGTGGATGCGGTTGCCCGTGCCCAGCAGGAGAATTTCCGGCGCCAGCTGCAATGCCGGCGCAAGCACCTCGAGGTCCAGGTTCGCCGCGCTCGCCGCCGGCCAGTCCGGCACCAGTTCGGCTGCGCTGATGACGAGGCTGCGGGCGAACCACTGCTCGCCGACCCGGACGCCTCCGGGGCCGATGCCGGTGACCAGGTTCGCGCCAGGCGGCTGCTCGAGCGTGAATCGCATGGAAGTACGATAATGGAATTCTTTCGCGCGACAAGTCGCTGAGCCAATCACGTGTTTACCCTGTTCGTACCCGGTATCGAGTCGGCCCCGGTCGGCGCCTTGCCGCGCCTGCCCTCGCTGGAGCGATTGCTGGGGCGCGGCCGCGCCCGGCCGCTTTCCGGGTCGCCATGGGCGCTGCTGGCGGAGCTCGCGGGCGGCGACCTGCGCCGCTGGCCGGTCGGGCCTGTGGGCGCGCTCGGTGCCAGGGTCGGCGCACCGCTGGGCTGACTGCGCGATGAGCCGCTC
>CBDDRR010000311.1:0-3729 GCA_965233095.1 uncultured bacterium | reverse complement strand
GCGGCGCGCATCACGGCGGTGACCTGTGCCACATAGGTCGGGCTGCGCTGGCGGCCCTCCACCTTGATGGCGGCGACGCCGGCCCTGTAGAGCTCCGGCAGCAGCTCGATCGAGTTGAGGCTGCTGGGCTCCTCCAACGCGTAGTAGGTGTGCTCGCCGACCTGGAAACGGCCCTTGCACAGCGTCGGATAGGCGGCCTTCTCACCATGACCGTAGCGGTCGATCAGCACGCCGTTGAGGCGCGATTCGAGCCCCGCCGGCGTCTCCTGCCAGCGCACATGGGAACCCGGCGAACAGGCCCCGTATGTATTGGGCGAGCGACCCGTCAGGTAGCTCGACAGCAGGCAGCGCCCCTCGACCATCACGCACAGGCTGCCGAAGCCGAACACCTCGACGGGCACTGGCGACTGCGCGGCCACCTGGGCGACCTGCTTGACGGAGAGCACGCGCGGCAGCACGGCGCGCGTGATGCCAAACAGCCGGTGATAGAGATTCAGCGCCTCCGGGTTGGTGGCGGAGGCCTGCACCGAGAGGTGCCGGTCGACCTCCGGCCAGCGCTCTGCCGCATAGTCCAGCAGCCCGGTGTCGGCGAGGATCAGCGCATCGGCGCCCAACTCCGCGGCGCGGTCCACGGCTCGCGTCCACTGCGGCCAGCCGGCGGGCTGCGGGTAGGTGTTGAGGGCGATCAGGACCTTGCGGCGGCGATCATGCGCATAGCGGATGCCACGGACGATGTCCGCATCGCTGAAATTAAGGCCGGCGAAGTGCCGCGCGTTGGTCGCATCGCGAAAGCCGAGGTAGATCGAGTCGGCGCCGGCGTCCACCGCGGCGCGCAGCGACGGCAGGTTGCCGGCAGGGCAAAGCAGCTCCATGCGGTCTCCCGGTGCGGAACAATGAACGGCGAGAATAGCCAGCCGGCCCCGGCAGGGTGTTGACCAAGATCAAGCCGACCGTGTAGCAATGCGTTATCGTCCGGCCGTTGCGCGGAGATCCCCATGCCGAGATTGCCGAATATCGACCAGGTGTTGCCGGTGCTGGCGCGGCCGCTGCGGCTGGTGCCCTTTCCTCTGCAGCGTGCGCCGTTGCAGTTCGCGCTGGAACAGCTGTTTCGCGCCAGTGCGGCGGAGGGGCAGCTGGAATTCCTCGAGGACCGTTGCCTGGCTGTCGAGATCGAGGACGTGGGCTGGCGCTGGCCCGTCGGCCTGCGGCAGGGCCGGCTGCGGGTGCTGGACCGCGCCCATCCCGCGGACGTCACCATCCGTGGCGAGTCGCCAGCGTTCCTCGCCATGGCGGGCAAGCTCGAGGACCCGGACACGCTGTTTTTCCAGCGCCGCCTGGTCATCGAGGGCGACACCGAGCTTGGCCTGGGGGTGAAGAACTTTCTCGACGGCCTCGACGAGGAGCGCTTGCCGGTGCCGGCGCGGCTGGGCCTGCGGGCTGTACGCGACCTGAAGAACAGGCTCAATAAAATCAGCTAGTTGCGCTTCCCGCCACGACGCGCAGGCCGCATTGCAGTTCCGGGGGCTGCCGGCCGATATAATCCGCATAGCAGTTCGGGCAGCGGGTGGCGGGGTGAATCCCTGGTAACCGGCAGGCCGAACACCATTTTCGTATGCCGATCGGGCCGCAGCTGCCCGCGCGCGGCGCTGCGAGGGATCTCTCGATGACCGATACGAACGACGTGCGCCCGGGCTCACGGCTGATGGCGCGCATCCCCGCAATCGTTCTTGCTGTTTCGCTCCTGGCGGCGTGCGGCGGTGGCGGCAGCGGCAGCAGCAGTTCGACTCGCCAGCTGCTCGCCGACGGAGCGGGCAGTGCCAGCGGCGTCGTCGGCCAGGCAGTCGCCGAGGTGCCGGGCGTGCGCGTAGTGGACAGCAGCGGCGCGCCGGTGTCCGGCGCAACCGTCACTTTTCGCGTTGAGCAAGTCGGCGCATCGGTGTCCCCGGTGACAGTGACGACCAACGCCGACGGCCGGGCGCGGCCCAGCAGCTGGGTGCTCGGCACGGTTGCCGGCCCGAACACCCTGATTGCCAGCACCGCCGGCGTCAGCCGGCAGGTGAGCTTCACGGCTACCGCCAACGCCGGCCCGGCCAGCACTATTCGCCATGCCAGCCGGGTAGAGCAGACCGGCGACGCCGGCCTGCCGGTGGATTTTCCGCCGGCGGTGCGGGTCGCCGACTCGTATGACAACCCGGTGGCGGGCACCAGCGTGAGTTATTCCGTGCAGCAGGGCGGTGGCTCGATCACCGGCGCATCGGCGGTGAGCGACGCCAACGGCATTGCCCGGCTGGAATCCTGGACGCTCGGCAGCGAACTCGGCCTCAACGAGGTCCAGGCCACTGTGACCGGCGTCGGCAGCCTGAGCTTCGCGGCCGAGGCGCTGGCACCGCTCGAGCTTTCCATCGAGGCGGTACACCTAAACCAGGCGACCCAAACGGACGACGGCGACATCGCCGCCGTCGCCGGCCGGCCCGGCCTGCTGCGCGTCGTCGTCAAGGCCTCGCGCGCCAACACCGCCACGCCGGACGTCAGGCTGCGGCTGTTCCACGACGGCGTCCAGCTCTGGGAACGGACGCTTTCGCCGCCCACGTCCAGCGTGCCGCTGAACCCGGACCTGGCGTTCCTCAGCCAGACCTGGAACATCGCCTTGACGGCCGCGGAAGTGCAGCCGGGGCTGGCGGTGGAGGCCGTGGTGGACCCGCAGGAGCAGATTACGCTGTCGTCGCGCGAAAGCACGCGCTTCCCGCGCGGCGACGGCGAGGCGCCGATCACGGTCCGCGACCTGCCGCCGCTGCGCGTGCTGTTCATCCCCATCGAGGCCACGCGCCACAGCGCGACCGCCGAGATTTTCCCCTCGACCGTGGAGAGCTTCCTGACCTCGACGCGGCTGTGGCTTCCCGTTGGCTCGATCGAGCATGAGCTTCGAGGCACGCCGTTCGTGACTGATCGGGACCTGACTGACGAGGACGAAATCAGCAGCCTGCTGAGCGACCTGCAGGCCGCGCGTGCAATGGAGTCGGCGGGTGACCGGTACTACCATGGCATCATGCCGGCCATTTCAGGCCTGCCCATTGCCGGTATCGCTTTCGTGCCGACATCGCCGTCCAGCTCTTTCCGCAGCGCCCTCTCCTACGATCGCATGCCGAGGGCCGCAGAGACCGTCGCACACGAGCTCGGCCACAACCTCGGCCGCGAGCACAGCCCCTGCGGGGACGTGGGCGAGCCCGACCCGTCCTTCCCCTATGGCGATGGCGGTATCGGCGAGACCGGCTACGACATCACCGACGGCGTGCTGCGCGGACCGGCCGGCTTGTCGGACTACATGGGCTATTGCCGGCCGCGCTGGACCAGCGACTACACCTACCGCAACATCCTCGAGTGGCGCCGCAATGATACGCTGGCGGTCGGTGGCGACCTGGACCCGGCGGCGGCAGAAATTTCGGCAGAGCATTCCGGCCTGCTGCTTTGGGGGCGGATCAACGACGAGGGCGTCGAGCTGAACCCTGCCTTCCAGCTCGATGCGCGCCCGGTGCTGCCGGACGCCGACGGCCCGAACATCCTGCGCGGCTTGGCCGCGGACGGCAGCCTGCTGTTCGAGTTGTCCTTTGCGGGCGAAGCCGTGCCGCATGCCAGGAATCCCAGCGAGCGCCAGTTCGCCTGGTTTGTGCCGCTGGCGGCGGCGCAGCTGGCCGCGCTGGAGCGGGTGGAACTGAGCACTTCCCATGGCTT
>CBDDRR010000310.1:0-12322 GCA_965233095.1 uncultured bacterium | reverse complement strand
GTCAGCAGCACGAGGATCAGGATGCCGCCCTGCAGGGCGCTCTTCAGCAGGGTGTTGAGGCGCGCCTGCACAACGCGCGACTGGTCGCGCCAGTAGTCCAGCTGGATGCCAGGCGGCAGCCAGCCGGGCGGCGAGGCGATGTAGTCGCGCACCACCCGGGCGACCTCGATGGCGCTCTGCTCGCCGACCCGGTAGACGTCGATGAACGCCGCGGAGCGGCCGTTGTAGCGGAACTCCAGCGGGTCTTCGCTGAAGCCGTCGCGCACCACGCCAAGATCCTTGATGGTGAGCCGCGCGCCCGACTCTCCGCGCACCACGATATCCTCGAACTCGCTGCCGACGCGAGCCTGGCCTTGTGTCCGGATCAGCACCTCACCGCCGGTGGTGCGCACCGAGCCTGCGGCGAGATCGAGCGAGGTGCGGCGCACTGCGGACGCCACCTGCTCCAGCGTGAGGCCGTACTGGCGCAGCGTCTGCTCGGAGATCTCGATCGAAATCTCGTAGGGACGCACGCCGTCGAGCTCGACCTGGGTGATCTCCTCGAGATCTACCAGTTCGTCGCGTACGCGCTCGGCGACGATGCGCAGCTCCTGCTCCGGCAGATCGCCCGAGATCACCACCGTGATGACGTCCCGCCGGATCTCGGGGACGTAGACCACCGGTCGCTCGGCGTCGGCCGGGAAGGTCGAGATGGCGTCCACCCGCGCCTTGACGTCGTTCATCAGCTCGCGTGGATCGAAGCGCGTGTCCACCTCCACCACCACCGTGCCGAGGCTCTCCACGGCGGTGGAGCGCAGCTGCTTGATGCCGTCCAGGTCCTGGATGGCCTCCTCGATCTTGACGGTAATGCCCTCCTCGACCTCGGCAGGCGTGGCGCCGGGGAACGGCACCCGCACGACCACAGTGCGCAACTCGAAGGCCGGGAAAACTTCCAGCGGGATCTTGGCGCTGAGCGCCCAGGCGCCGAGCGCCAGCAGGGTCAGCATCAGCAGGTTTGCGGCGACGTCGTTGCGCGCGAACCAAGCGATCATGCCCTTCACTGCGGTCGGCCCTCGGCGGCGACCTTGTCACCGGGCGGTCCGCGGCGTGGCGCCGGCGGCACGCCGTCAATGGTTGCGGCGACCAGCGTGCCGTTGGTGGCGACGGCCAGCGGCGTGATGTTGACCACGTCGCCGGCCTCCAGCCCGGCGGTCACCACCGCATTCTCGCTGTCCGTCCAGGCGACGGTGACCGGCCGGCGCTGCAGACGGCTTTCCTCGTCGACGACCAGCACCTCGGCGGCCTCACGCAGCGCACTGCGCGGCAGGACAAAGGCGTTCTCGAGCAATTGCCCCTCGATTTCCGCCTCCACGAACTGGCCAATGCGCAGCGGCTGCTGGCCGTCGCTGTCGCGCTCGTAGGGATCGTCCACCTGGGCGACCACGAACAGCTGGCGCGTACTCGTGTCGATCGCACCCTCGGCGCGCACGATGCGGCCGCTCCAGCGCCACTCCTGGCGCCCGATAGTGGCCTTGATGATCGCCTCCGGACCCGCCGTGCCGCGCTGAGCCGTCTCGCCGCGGAAACGCTCCGGGAGGTCGACGAACTCGAGCTGCCGGTTCGACAGCGGCAGGCGGATCTCGACGTAGTCGGTGGCATAGACGCGCGCCAGCAACGTGCCTGTCGAAACGAACTGGCCGACGTCGACGTTCTTCTCCAGCACCTGGCCGTCGTAGGGCGCGCGAATCCGCGTGCGCTCCAGGTCGAAATTGGCCCGCTCCAGCTGCGCCTTGGCGGATAACAGGGTGGCGCGGGCCGCCGCGATCTGCGGCTGGCGCAAACCCAGCTTGGGCGCCTCGCGGCCCAGCATGCGCCAGTCATCCTCCACCACCTTGGCCTGGGCCAGCTCCTGCTCGAGTGCTGATTCGGCCTGCGCCACCTGCGCCTCGGCACTGGCGATGGCGAGCTGGTAGTCGCGCGGGTCCAGGGTCACCAGCACATCGCCCTGCTCGAAGAAACCGCCTTCGCGAAAGGACGGCGAGATGGCGACGATCTGGCCGGACACCTGTGGAATCAGTGTGCTCTCGGTGCGCGGCTCGACCGTGCCCTCGCTGCGGATGACCACACGGTAGTCCTCCGGCGCGATACGTATGGCGTCGACGGACACCGGTACCTGCGGCGGCTGGAACTGTGGCGCTTCGGGACGCTGCGAGACAATGTAACGCCCACCGGCGAGCGCCGCGAGCAGCACGACCACGGGAAGAATCCACTTGAGAGGCTTGCTTATCATTGGGGCCTGCCGCATCGGGGGCCCGAATTCCGCGGGCCGACCCTGGGTGTAATCGAGAGAATCTCGCCGCCGGATGCAGCGCAGTCGCCGGCGGCGTGACGCAAGGCACGGATTTTACCTGCAGTCCGACCGCATATTGTTATTCTTGGTTCCTTCCAGCTATCAGGGAGCTGATGTGCCCCATCGGACGGGAACGCCCTGCCTTGGCGACTTCTGGGTAGGACGGGTTGATTGCGAACAGTGCAATGCGCGGGCGCCTTTCGGCGTGCTGGACAAACACCGTTTCGCCCGCCCCCTGGTGCAGGTCGAGAACTACCGGGCGCCGGCGGGCACGCCCATTTACACGGCGGGCGACACGGCCGAGGCCGTGTTCACCCTTCGCGAGGGCTTCGTCAAGCTGTGGCTGCGGGCGGATGACGGCCATTGCCGCATCCTGCGGCTGCTGCGGCCCGGCGACGTGTTGGGCCTCGAGGCGCTGGGCCAGCCGCGCTACGCGTTGTCGGCAGCGGCGCTGAGCGACGTCAAGCTGTGCCGCATCCCGGTGGACATACTCGGACAGTTGCGGCGCGAAGCATCCGAGTTGCACGCTGAGCTCGACCGTCGCTGGCAAGCCCAGCAGGCGCGGACCGATGAGCTGCTGATGAATATCGCCACCGGCCCTTCCCGGGAACGCGTCATCAAGCTGCTGCGCCACCTGGCCGAGCTTGCCGCCCCCGGCCCATGCCCGCGCATCCGGCGCCTCGACATGGCGGCGATGCTGGATATTTCCAGCGAAACCGCTGCCCGGGTGGTCGCCGACCTGAAGAAGGCCGGGCTGCTCGAGGAAAAGCCCGACCGGCTGGTGTTCGACCCCGAGCACCTGTAGCCCCGCGACTGGGACCTTCCCCGTTCGTAAACGGGAAGTGTCCCCTTTTCCGCAAAAACCGTGACGGACGTCACATTTTCTGCCGCGCCGGGGCCTCCCGACTGACGGCCGTCAGTTTCCTGGCGCCGGCCGCGCCGGCTCCTTCCTAGCCTTTGGTTGCGAGTCCCGGAACAGCCGGCGTGGTTGCCGGCGGCGGGACGCCAACAGGGGCAATACCATGAAACGCTCTACACTGACGCTGCTGACGGCGGTCTCCGCTTTGTTCAGCATCCAGGCCGCCATGGCGCAAACGGTCGACGGCGATGTCCTGGAATTCGAACCTGCCGACGGACCCAGCGTGGTATCCGACGGCGCCTCCACCAACAAGGTCAAGATCCTGCGCACCCCCGACGGCACGCTGTTTGCCGTCTACGGGGACGCGCAGGACGTCGGCCTCATGGCCTGGAACGCGAAGGGCGGCGAACCGCAACAGCCCAATGACATCGTCATCAAGCACTCGATTGACGGCGGTATCACCTGGAGCGAGGCGCTGAACATCGACAACACGGCCGCCCTGTCCTCGGCGAGGGGCATCCTGGTGCAAGAAGGCCCGCCGATGATGGACCCGGTGACAGGGACCCCGGACCTCGTCAACGACCCACGCGCCGTAGATTACCCCGGCGACTCCGACAAGCCGAACGTGTTCAACGTCGGCAACAACCTTATCGTGACCTGGAACGGCAAGTACTGCCCGGGTGGCGAACAGCGCTTCGTCACGTATACCGAGCTCTACGGCGTGACGGTGCCGTTCAGCTGCCAGTACGCCGCGCGACTCGTATGGAACAGCACGACCAAGAGCTTCAACACCTACGAGGCGTGGGGCGGGCTACCCTACAAGACCGAGCAGCTCACCAGCGGCCTGCGCGACGCCAAGCAGGACGCCAACCGCGGCAACATGTACGCCTATGTCCTCAACTGGCAGGAAGACCCGCTCGGCCTGAAGCTCGGCGAAGCCGAGGGTCCGGGCAGCGGCGCCTCCGGCGCCAACGTCAACAACGGCACGGATGTCTGGTACAGCCACATCCCCTTGTTGAACGCGGCCGGCACCGGCGTCGATCCGGCGAAGTTCGTCAGCGGCTCCTGGAGCGAGCCGACGCGCATCACTCAAAACATCTTCGCCACCCAGCCGCTCGAGGGGCGGGACGTCGAGACGCATCCGCCGGGCGACTATGACCGCGGCCGCGTCGGCGCCTCCCGGCCCAATATCGGCCAGATCGATGACACGGTGATCATCGCCTACGAGGAAACGAAGGGCACCGAGGGCTGGGACGAGGGCAAGTACGTCCGCTACCACGCCTTCCGCTTCGACGCGCCGCCGGTCGGCGGCGAACATGGCTGCGTCATCAGCGACCCCTGGGAGAATGCCCGCCGGGTCCGTTTCCTGGTGCAGTCCGCGGCAACGAACGAGGTGCCCTTGCTGTTCATCTACAAGCAGGGCAATTTCACGCAAGGCGGCGAATCCGACATCATGCTGCGCCGCGCTGTCGGCGGCTTCATGCCCGAGAACCTGCAGCCTGCGGTGGACGTCGAGAACTGCCGCGTCAGCATCATGGATGACATCGACCCCATGTACTCCATCCGGCTGGAGGAGCACGGACCGGCGATGAACTTCAGCGGATCCCGCGATATCGGCGGCGTGCCGGGCACCGGCGTGATGGGCGAGTCCATCGACACCGGGGCGAACATGCTGGAGAACGCGCTGGCACATCGCGGCATGATGCGCGGTGACCTGGTGCTGATCGGGTTCAGCTACGTGCCCGACCTGGCACGGTTCCAGATCCTCGACACCGAGGCGCCGTACAACTTCATGGTGCGTCGCTCGACTGACGGCGGAGCGACATGGACGAATGCGCTCAATCTCACCCCGCTGGTGACGGCCGACTCCGGCTACACCGTGAAAGAGCCGCGCATCGTGCCGACACCCGGCAGCGGGCCAAGATGCGCGACCGATCCCAGCGACTGCCAGGATCCGAACGTCATCTACCTCGCCTATGGCATGCAGGACAACGTTCTCGAGTACCAGGAAGCCGGCGACTTCGACATCTACATGATGGCGAGCTTCGACGCCGGGACCAGCTTCTCGGCACCCAAGGCGATCACCGCCGGCGACGCGCTGTATGGTGAGACCGACGACTTCGAGGACTTCGAGACCCAGATCAAGCTGCGGCCCGATGGCCGGGCGAGCTTCACGGTCTGGTCCGGCAATGATGGCGAGGCCAAGCACGCCATGTTCCGCAGCGGCCTGGTTCGCGGCGACACCCGCGAGCTGGTCACCAGCGGCGGCACTCAGTCGCGACTGACCGTGGTGCCGGACCCGCAGTCCGACGCCGTGTTGACCGAGACGAGCTGGAAGTCCCTGGCGGACTACCCGGCGCCGCCGGCCGACTACGACTTCCCGTACGGCGTGCTGGACTTCACCGTGACCCGCGTTTCTCTTGGCGGGTCGATCGAAGTCACG
This sequence comes from uncultured bacterium, assembly GCA_965233095.1. GTDB lineage: Bacteria > Pseudomonadota > Gammaproteobacteria > Steroidobacterales > XN24 > XN24. The sequence goes on along the minus strand of CBDDRR010000310.1, from coordinate 6,691 downwards.
CTGAGCTTCCCCGAACCGCTGCCCGAGGGCACCAGCTACTGGAAGTTCGGCCCGACCCATGAAGAACCGGCGGCCCACTGGTACGAGGTCCCTGCAGTCATCGAGGGCAGCACGATCACTTACACGCTGACCGATGGCGAGAATGGAGACGATGACCTGCTGGTCAATGCCGTGATCGTGGATCCCGCGGCGCCAGCCGTGTACACCCCGCCTCCCCCAACGCCGACACCGAGCAGCAGCTCCGGCGGCTGCACGATCGGCAATGGCGACAAGGTCGATCCGACCCTGTTGCTGCTGGCATCTCTCAGCCTGCTGTACATCGCACGGCGGCGCAGGATGCCTGTCTGCTGAGCTTCCCCCTGTAAGTTCAGCCAAGGCAGGAGGGGGCGCCCGCAAGGGCGCCCTCTTCTTTTTGCGGCCAGGCCTTCCGCCTGCCGGCGGCGCATGAACTCAGGCGCCGAACAGCCAGAAAAAGCCTGCGTTGTAGAACACGTGCAGCGCGATGGCGGCGCCGACGCCGTGGCGCTCGCGGAAATAGCCGAACACGAGCCCCGGCAGGATCACGGCTGCGGCCCAGGCGGGCGTGGCTCGCAGCAGGTGAGCCGCGGCGAACGCCAGCGCCGCCGCGAGGTTGGCCGCGCTAACCGGACCGGCAATGCGCCGGCCCCATCCGTTGCGCAGCAGCGCGCCCTGCAGCAGGCCGCGGAACACGAGTTCCTCGAGCACCGGGTACATGACGACCAGCGCGAGGAAGCGCCACGGCCGCTCGACCAGCCAGCCGGGCTCACCGAATGGCGCCCAAAGAGCCAGCAGCGCCCACGCGGCCGGACCGGCGGCAACGGCGGCCAGGAACCAGGGGTCCCGCAGGGGACCCGTTGCGGACTTAAGGGTGATCACGCGCCAAGAATGCCACGCTCCACAGAACGGCCACAGTTATACAATTCACGAATGAATCTCGAGCTCAGCGAAGCCTCCATCCGGCTCGGCGCTTTTGTCGGGTTGCTCGGGCTGTTGCTGTTTGCCCAGTGGCGCTGGCCGGCGCGCGGCGACGGTCGGCCCGCGCCCCGACAACTGGTGAATCTCGGCATGGTGGCCATCAGCACCGGCCTGCTGCGAGTCGGCTTCCCCGTACTCGCCGTGGCCTGGGCCGTGCAGGTCCACGGCGGCGGCCTGTTCGGCCTGCTGGGCTGGCCCGCCTGGCTGGCGATCCCGGCGGCAGTGCTGCTGCTGGATGTGGCAATCTACTGGCAGCACCGGCTGATGCACATGTGGCCACTGCTGTGGCGGCTGCACCGGGTCCATCACTGCGACACCAGTTTCGATGTGACCACCGGGGTGCGCTTCCATCCTCTCGAGATCGCGCTGTCGATGGCTATCAAGCTCGCGCTGATCTGGCTGCTCGGGCCACACCCCGCGGCGGTGCTCATCTTCGAGGTGCTGCTCAGCCTGGGGTCGCTGTTCACACACACCGACATCGCCCTGCCCAAGACGCTGGACCGGCGCCTGCGCGTGCTGTTCGTCACGCCTTCAATGCACCGCATCCATCACTCGACGCGGCGCGTCGAGACGGACAGCAACTACGGGTTTCACCTGTCCGTCTGGGACCGGCTGTTCCGCAGCTACACCGCCGAGCCGGCCGAGGACGAGCGGCGCATGCCCATCGGGCTTGAGGATTGGCGGGAACCGCGCGACCAGCGACTGGTCTCACTGCTCCTGAACCCTTTCCGCGCGCCCGGCCCACGCAATAGCCGGCCCGGCGCCGATTCGGAGCCGAGCGAGCCACATGCGTGACACCCTGCCCCTGCTGGTCGACACCGATTTCCCGCGAATCCGGCGCGACCGGCTCGAGACCCTGCAGCTCAACCTGGGGTACCTGTGCAACCTCGCCTGCGTGCACTGCCACGTAGCGGCCGGGCCGACGCGCAAGGAGTTGATGGGCCGCGCGACAATGGAACTGGCGCTGGCTGCGGCCGAACGCCATGGCGTCGACACGCTCGACCTCACCGGCGGCTCGCCGGAAATGAACCCGGAGTTTCGCTGGCTGGTGGGCGGGGCTCGGGCACGCGGCCTCCACGTCATGGACCGGCTCAATCCCACCATCATGCGCGAGCCCGGTTACGAGTGGGTGGGTGGGTTCCTGGCGGCGAACGAGGTGGAGATCATCGCTTCGCTGCCCTGCTACTCGAAGGAGAACGTGGACGCGCAGCGCGGCGACGGGGTGTTCGAGGCCTCGATCAGCGCGCTGCAGGAACTGAATGCCCGCGGCTACGGCCGGCCGGATTCCGGACTGGTGTTGAACCTCGTCTATAACCCGCTCGGACCGTCGCTGCCACCGCCGCAGCAGGCGCTGGAGGCCGACTACAAGCGCCTGCTCGGCGACGAGTTCGGCATCACCTTCAACGCCTTGTTCACCATCACCAACATGCCCATCAAGCGCTTCGGTGCAGTGCTGCTCGCCAAGGGCCAGTACGAGGGTTACATGGAGACGCTGCGCAACGCCTACCGGGCGGCCAACCTCAAGAACGTCATGTGCCGCAGCCTGGTCAGCGTGGACTACCTGGGCTTCCTGTACGACTGCGACTTCAACCAGATGCTCGGCCTGCCGCTGGGCGGCACGGAGTCGCGGCCGCACCTGCGCGACCTGCTGTCAGCCGATGGCCCGCCCCGCGACATCGCCGTCGGCGGGCACTGCTACGGTTGCACCGCCGGCCAGGGCTCGAGCTGCGGCGGCGCATTGAATTGAATCCGCTGGCGCGGAGCGCCGTGCATCAGAAGTAGTAGCCGATATTGATGTTCAGCCGTGAGCGCCATTTGCCCTCGGAACCTCCGTCGAGGCCGATGCCGTCGCCGCCAGCGAACCACATGTTGCGGCCGGCGATCCAGTCGAAGTAGGCGAACACGCCGCCCGCCGAGACCGAGCAGCCGGTGACGTTCTGGATGGACTCGGCGGAATTGTCGACGTCCGGGTCGATGTAGGTGAAGTTGTTGTAGCAGTTCAGCCCGGTGATCGGGCCCCAGTCGACCTCGAAGGACCGCGCCACATTGGCCGACAGCACGTTGCCCTTGGCGGCCATCAGGAAGGGAAAGTCAAAGGCGCCGAACTGCACGAAGTCATCCGACACGCCGGCCTGGTTCTCGGGCTTGAACTCATAGCGGATGCCCTGCAGCTGCAGGTTCCACGGCCCGTAGTTGCCGTTCAAGTGGGCGGCGACTGCCCAGCGATCGCCGTCTCGCTCGGTCGCGCGGTTGTAGATCTGGCCGGCCTGCAGGCTGAGGCCCACCTCCGTGCTGCGATCGTCCGCGTGCTGGAGCAGCCGCGCGGCGCGGAAGTTGAGCTGGTTGGTCTCGCTGTTCTGCTGGTCGCCGCCAGTCACAAGGTCGAAGGAGTAACGGCCGTAACGGCTGTCGTCGGTGTACTCCGGGTTCTTGAAGAAGGCGTAGTGGAAGGTCCAGTCACCGCTCTTCTGCACGAACTTGACACCCGTGTCGTAGTCGTCCTCGAAGCCCATGTAGTAGGTGCCGCCGAACCAGAAGCTGTGCGAGGCATAGGGCAGGATGCCGAAGGGCACCTGGGTGATACCGAGCTCGACGTGTCGGTCATCGTCAAAGCGGTAACCCACCCAGGCGTGATGGATCGCCTGGAAATCGTTGTAGCGCCGCCACTCGGCGTCGAGGATCACCTCGCCAACTGTGCCGCGCGCGTTGATACGGAACAGCTCGAGCTCGAAGTCGCCGAGCCGATCCTTGTTCTGGTCGTCGTAGTCGCGCCAGGCGTAGTTCAGCCGCACCGCGCCGCCGTAGCTGATGCCTTCGTCCTCGGCCTCTACCGCCGCCGGCGTGGCGAGCAGCAGGGCGGCGAGCGCAGTGATGCAAGTCGTTCCGTGTCTCATATTCATTCCTGATCCTTTCGAATTCGCCGCTCGCGCAGTTTGTGGCAGCGCCGCAAGCGTTGTTAAGATGGCCGCCTCAGCCCACCAGTGTAGGCCCTTGAAAGCGGATCGCAACCCGCTGTTTTGCTTAGGTTTTCATTGCTCCTAGGCAACGGGCGAGTGATGCCTGAACGGCGCCCGGGGGCGTCGGCGACGAGGCGCGATGAACATCACCCACGCCCGCATTCCAACGCTCATGCTGGTCCTGTTCGGACTGGTCAACCTGCCGTTGTCCATGCTCATGTCGCCGACCGCGGCGATACTTCCCAACTTCTATCTCGAGTACAGCGCGGTCACGCTCGCCGGGCTTGCGACCGCGACCTTCGTTGCACGGCTGTTCGATGCGGTGACCGATCCGCTGATCGGCTACCTGTCGGATCGATCCGGCACGCGCAAGCCCTGGATGATTCTCGGCGCCGGCGTGGTGGCTGCCGGCACCTGGTTCCTGTTCAACCCGTCCAGCGACGACGGAATCGGGCACCTGCTGGCGTGGTACCTGCTGGTGACACTCGGCTGGACGCTGGTCGAGATCCCGCACACGGCGATGGCAGCCGAGCTCTCCACCGGCTATCACGAGCGCTCGCGCATTGCCCTGTGGCGCCAGCTGCTCGGCTTTGTCGGCGGCATTCTCTTCATGGCCTCGCCGATGCTGCTCATCGGCAGCAACACGGAGTTCAGCCCCGCGGTGATGCGCAAGCTGGCGCTGTTCATCCTGCTCGCCCTGCCGCTGTTCGTCGGGCTGATGTGCCTGAGAGTCCCCGAGCCGGCGCGCCGGGTGCGCGCCCGCCCGGTGCAGCCCGGTGACCTGTGGCGCGCGCTGCGCGACACGCGGCCGCTGCAGTACTTCCTGCTGACGCAGGTGCTGTTCGGACTGGCGACCGGGGCGGTGGCGAGCCTGTTCGTGATCTACACGCGCTGGTATCTCGGCCTGCCCGACAAGGTGTCCCACATCGCGGTGCCGATGACGCTGGCAATGGCGCTCGGCATGCCGCTCTGGCTGCGCGTGATGAGACACGTGGACAAGCACCGCGCCTGGGCGGCGGCTGCGGTCGGCATGATCCTGACCCTGCTGATGGTGCCGTGGATCGAGCCCGGGCCCGGCGCGCTGAGGCCGATGATCGGAGTCATGACCAGCTTCGGCTTCTTCCTCGGCTTGTCCTCGATCGCGCTGCCCTCGCTGCTCGCCGACATCGTCGACTACGACATCTGGCGCAACCGGCGGGACCGGGCGGCGATCTTTTTTTCATTCCAGGCGCTGGTTACCAAGCTCAACCAGGGCATCGGCGGGGCCGTCGCACTTTCCATCCCGGCCGCGTTCGGCTTCTCCACGGGTGCGCCGCTGGCGCCGGAGGCCGTGCTGGGGCTGAAACTGGCATTCGTCGCCTGGCCCTGCCTGCTACTTCTGCCGATGGTGGCGCTGGCGTGGCGCTACCCGCTCGGACGGCGCGCTCACGCCGTCCTCACGCGGCGCATCGGCCGCCGGGAATCGACTGAAGTCCAAAGGAGCACGGCGGCCTGACAGGCCCGCCAGGCGGGGGCAGTGTTCGCGGGCAAGGGGGGCTGAACGATTCAGGGCGAAGGCAGCGCGGTGAACTCGGTCACTGCGTGCGCTACGCCCTCGTTATTGCCCAGGTCAGCAGCCTGATCCGGTCACGCGCGATTCGCGGCCTTCAGGCGCGACGCGCGTGCGCCTGGCGGCGCCTCCGACGGGACCGGCGACCGAGCCGGGCGTCCATATCGCTGGGGGACGTTCTTGTCCTTGCAGCGCTCTTGCGGGTTTCCATGACAGTCTCCGTGGCTCTGAATAAAGCTTAACCGGTCAGCATAATATCTACGGGGCCATAGCCGGAACATGATCCAGGTCAAGTTCGTAGACGATTGTTTTAAGTAGTTCTGCTGATCGTGACGCCGGTCACACGGCGCATTTCGGCCAGGCAGTTGCGACGGATTCAGCGGCCGCGGGACGGGCGCCTGGACCGCCGGTTCAGCGCCCCGGCCAGGGGTGCAGGTCAGCCGCGAGAGTCGCGAGCGCAGAACTGATTGTGTGGTCCGTGAGCACCGGTGCGAGCAGGATCAGCACCGCCCAGGTGGTAGTAAAAACCACGGCGAATTTGTCACCCCGGCTCCAGGGCTGGCGCCACGGCGGGCGTGCATCGGCCGGTTCCGTGGTCGGCTCGGCAGCAGGCTTCGGCCTGTTGCGGGTCGCCACCGCCTTGACCACATGCGCCGCCTCGTCGACCGTCATCAAGAATCCACGAATGGCCCGCTGCCAGGCAATGGTGCGCGCCGCGGTCTGGACGCCGGCGCGCGCCGCGGCGCCGAGCCCCGCCAGGCCGAACAGCACCTCGAGATAGAGCCCGAGCCAAAGCGCGACGAGGGTCAAGCCGATGTCCAGCTTCAGGTGCCACAGGACGCGGCCAAGCCGGTTGTCGCGGATCCCCTGCCGCCCCATGGCAACCCATTCGAGCACGCCGTGCGCCGCCACGACCGCCGCCAGCCAGAACAGCGAGATGGTCATGCTGAGCACGAGACCGAGGCCGACGTACAACACGATGAACATCCAGCTGTCGTCGTGCTCCGCGACCCAGTGCAGCACGCGGTGACGCAGTGTCATTTCAGCGGCGGGTGACGTCGAGATAGCTCGCCCTCCTCTGCGGGAGGTCCGAGTCTAGAAAAAAACCGGGGTCAGAGACAGGTTTCTGAGGAAACCTGTCTCTGACCCCGGTTTTCCAGACCCCGGTTTTCCCTAACCCCGCAGATAG
>CBDDRR010000309.1:0-14621 GCA_965233095.1 uncultured bacterium | reverse complement strand
TGCTGCTTTCCGGGCTGGTCATCAAGGTGATGCGTGACTACAACGCGCAGCTTGCGGTGCATGTCGAGCCGGTGTTCGAAATTTCCAGGCACCCGGATATCGCGCGCCGCTTGCCCGAGGGCGGTTGGTAGCTGCGCTGCGGACGGGTCCGATGAACCGCTTCATCCGCGCCATGCAATCGCCCTCGGCACAGAAACTGCTGTTCAACGTGTATCCGCCTTACCTGATGACCGGCATCACGGTGCACAGCATCGCGCCCGACTGGCGACGGGTCGAAGTCAGCATGGGCCTGCACTGGTACAACCGCAACTACTTCGGCACGCACTTTGGCGCGAGCCTGTACGGCATGACGGATCCCTTCTACGCCATCATGCTGTCGCGCAACATCGGGCCCGGCTATTTCGTCTGGGATCGCTCCGCACACATCGATTTCCTGCGCCCCGGCCGCGGTCGGGTCAATGCGGTGTTCGAGCTGACGCCGGAAATGATCGCGTCGGTGCTCGAAGCCACCGCTGCGGGCGAGAAGCACCAGCCGACCTGGCCGGTGGAGGTGCGCGATGCGGCAGGGGAGCTGATCGCACGTGTCTGCAAGACGCTGTACGTGCGCCGCAAGCCGCAGCGCTGAATCGGGCGGCGCAACCGGGACGATATAGAATCAGGCATATCTCACGCCCAAGGACGGCGCCCCGATGAAGAATCGCAAGCTGTCGCTTTTCGTGCTTGCCGCGCTCGGCATCGCGGCGGTGACGGCGACCGTGCATTTCATCGACGACGGTGCCGAGCGCACCACCCCGGCATCGCTGGAGGACGCGCTCGCCGGAATCGAGCGGCTGGCGGCGCAATTCCCGGCGCCCGGTGATGCGCCGCTTGCGTTGCCCGCGGATCATGCATCGAAGCCCGGGCAGTTCGCCGAGTCTTGGCTGTTCGCCGGCTTGCTGCGGGACGACGCCGGCGGGCCCTGGGGATTCCAGCTGGTGTTGCAGCGAGTCGCCGTGCAGGCCGAACCGGTGTCACGGGACTCGGCCTGGGCCGCGCGCGATATCTGGCGTGCGCGGCTCACCGTCGAGCCAGCGGGGGCGCTTGCCGTTGCCGACGAGCGACTCAGCCGGGCGGCCCTCGGGCTCGCCGGCGCCACGTCGCACCCCGCCACCGCATGGATCGAGGACTGGCGCTTCGATGTGGCTGAGTCGGGCGACCGGTTTCACCTGGAGGGCGCGGCCGGTGGGGCCGGGCTGAACCTCAGCCTGGCCGCGCCAGCCGGGGCGCCGGTGACGATCGAGCGCACGCCATACCGTGGCTACTGGTGGCCGGGCCTCGAGGCGCGCGGAACACTGGTATGGGAAGGTCGCGAACTGCAGGTCTCGGGCCGAGCGATGCTGGAGCGTCTCTGGGGCCGCGGTCTGCCGGTCGGCCGCGGCCAGCTCGCGCTGGCGAGCCTGTGGCTGGATACCGGCGACGGGGTGTTTTTTCGCTGTGAGCAGCTGAGGCGCCGGGCCGGCGGCGGCTCGCCGCTGACCGAGTGCAGCGCGGATCCGCCGGCGTCAGCGGACGCATTCACGCTGGCGCCCGATGACGCTGGCTGGCAGACCCTTGGCGGGGTCCGGTACCCGTTGCGCTGGCGGGTGCGGCAGGGCAGGGATGCCGCACCGCTGGTGCTGAGGCCGCTATCCGCCGCCGGCGCCGTGTCGCTCGACGGCGCATGGAGCGGCATCGTGATCTTGTCCGGGGACGGGGCAGGCTGGGGCCTGCTGCAACTGAGCAATTTCGCCGCGCCCTGACGGCGCTGGATCGACAGTAGAGTGATGGACCCATGAACGTTCGCAATTTTGTCGCGGCACTGGTGCTGGCGGGTGGGCTGCTGGCGGGCTGCGGTCGCGGCGCAGAGGCCCCGGTGGCGCTGGGCCAGCCGGGCCCGTTGCCTGCTGCGCAGCAGCGCAGCGGCGATCCGTCGCTGGGCTACGAGATCCTCGTCAATCGCGGCTATGTCAGCTGCGGCGTGCCCTTCGACGCCTACCTCGCTTCGGCGCCGGATCGCAGCCCGTATCCGGCGCTGCCGGGACGGCTAGGCCGCAATGCCGAGCTGCCCTACGACCTGAATGCCACGGTCGACGCCAACGGGGTCGAACTGGTCGTCAGCAATTGCCTGGCTTGTCACGGCGGTCGTTTCAACGGCGAGCTGGTGATCGGCCTCGGTAACGCGTTCGCGGATTTCAGCCGCGACCCGGTGCGCGCAATCGAAGGCATCGGCCTGCTGGTCGAGGACGGCGCGCCGGCGGAGGCATGGCAACGCTGGGCTGATCGCATCGCCGCCATCGCCCCCTACATGGTGGCTGACACCATCGGCGTGAACCCCGCGCCCAACCTGACCATGGCGCTGATGGCCCATCGTGAGCCTGGCAGCCTGCGCTGGCACGACGAACCGCAACTGGAGCCGCCGCCCCGCGAGCCGTTGCCCACCGCGGTGCCACCCTGGTGGCGCATGCAGAAAAAGCACGCCATGTTCTATCACGGCGGGGGGCAGGGCGATCACGTGCCCTACATGATGCTCAAGTCGCTGGTGTGCACCGACGAGCTGGAAGAAGCCCGCAAGATCGACGACTGGTTCACGCATGTGCGCGCCTTTATCTCCACCCTCGAGGCGCCGCAATGGCCGTTCACTGTGGACGAGCCGTTGGCGGAAACTGGCCGGCGGGTGTTCGAGCAGCACTGCGCCGCCTGTCACGGCACTTATGGCGCCGAATGGACGTATCCCAACCTGGTCATTCCCCTCGAGCAGGTCGGCACCGATCCCGCCTACGCGCTGCAGGCCGTCGAGGCGGAGCGCTTCATCCGCTGGTTCAACCTGTCTTTCTACGGCCGCGGCGCACAGGCACGCCCGGCGCGCGGCTACGTGGCGCCGCCGCTGGACGCGGTATGGGCCACGGCGCCGTACCTGCACAACGACTCGGTACCGAGCATCGCTGCGCTGCTGGACAGCCGGCTGCGGCCGACCTTCTGGCGCCACCGCACCGAGCCGCGCGAGTACGATCCGGAGACGCTCGGCTGGCGCCATGAGGTGCTGGAGCACGGCAAGGAAGGCGCCGCGGATGCCGCGGAGGCGCGCAGCATCTATGACACCACGCGGCACGGCTACGACAACGGCGGCCACATGTTCGGCGACGTGCTGGACGACCACCAGCGCCGCGCCGTCATCGAGTACCTGAAGACGCTTTGAGGTCGGGGGAGTTTCAGCGGCGCAGCAGGCCCAGGTTGCGGTCCCGCCGCATGCGCAGCAGAAACTTCTCCGCCTCGATGATCGGCAGCACCATGGCCGCCACCGACACTACCTTCAGCCAGTCGCCGGGGCCCAGCGGCGCCGTTCCGAACAGCGCGTTCATGCCGGGCCAATGTGTGAACAGCAGCTGGAAGCAGGTCACCGTGACGATCCCAAGCACGGCCATCCGGTTGCCGAACAGGCCCTTGAGGTTGAGGGTCGGCGCCAGGATGTGGCGGACGTTAATCAGGTAGAACACCTCGAACATGACCAGGGCGTTCACGGCCATAGTGCGCGCCTCGTCCAGCGGGTACCCTGCGCCGCGCGCATGCAGGAACAGTCCGAAGGTGCCGGCGACCACGATCAGTGAAACGAAGCTGATGCGCCAGGTGACAAAGCGGTCCATCAGCGGCTCGTCCGGGCGCCGCGGCGGACGCTGCATAATGTCGCGCTCGGCCGGCTCGAAGGCGAGGGCGAGCGACAACGTCACCGCGGTGATCATGTTGACCCACAGGATCTGTAGCGGCGTGATCGGCAGGGCGCGGCCGAGGGCCACTGCCAGCAGGATCATCATGGCCTCGGCGACGCTGGTAGGCAGCACGTACAGGATCGCCTTGCGGATGTTGTCGTAGACGGTGCGCCCTTCTTCCACGGCGCTTTCGATCGAGGCGAAGTTATCGTCCGACAGCACCATCTCGGCTGCCTGCCTGGCCACCTCGGTGCCGCCCCGACCCATCGCCACGCCGACGTCTGCGCGCTTCAGGGCGGGCGCGTCGTTGACACCGTCGCCGGTCATGGCCACGACGCGGCCGTGGGCCTGCAACGCTTCGACGATGCGCAACTTGTGCTCGGGGCTGGAGCGAGCGAACACGTCGGTTTGCAGCACGAGCTGGTGCAGCTCGTCGGCGCTGAGGTCCTGCAGGTCCTCGCCGAGCACCGCGCGATGGCCGTCGCCGATGCCCATCGCGGCGCCCACGGCGCGTGCCGTGGCGAGGTGGTCGCCGGTGATCATCTTCACTTCGATGCCAGCCTTGCGGCACATGTCTACCGCGCGGATGGCCTCGTCGCGCGGCGGGTCGATCAGGCCGACCAGGCCGAGCAGAGTCAGCGTACCGTCGATCTCCGCCAGCGTCAGCTCGCCGCTGCGGCCAGGCGCGGGCGTGCCGGTGGCTATGGCCAGCACGCGCAAACCTTCGCGGGCGAGCGCCTCCGCTCGCCCCAGCCAGCGCGCCCGGTCCAGCGGGACGGGTCCGGAACGGGTCGCCACATGGCTGCACATGGATACGATCCGCTCCGGGGCGCCCTTGGCGAAAATGATGCGCCGGCCCTCATGGTCGTGGTGCAATGTCGCCATGAAGCGCCGTTCCGACTCGAACGGGATCGTGTCGTCGCGGGGATGATTGGGCCGCAGTCGCGTGGGTTCCAGCCCGGACTTCATTGCCAGCACGACCAGCGCGCCCTCGGTCGGATCGCCCTGCAGAACGGTTTCGCCGGCCGCCTCGACAAACTCCGCTTCGTTGCACAGCGCTGCGGCCCGGCAGAGTTCCGCCAGCACGGGGTCGTCCGCGAACTCGATCTCGTCCGTGCCGATCCGCAGCGCGCCGTGCGGGTCGTAACCGACGCCGGTAACGGTGTAGTCGTGTTCCTGCAGCGCGACGGCGCTCACTGTCATCTCGTTGCGCGTCAGTGTCCCGGTCTTGTCGCTGCAGATTACCGATACCGAGCCCAGCGTCTCGACCGCCGGCAGGCGCCGGATGATGGCGTTGCGCGCGGCCATGCGCTGCACGCCGATAGCGAGTGTGATGGTGATGATGGCGGGCAGCCCTTCGGGAATCGCCGCGACCGCCAGCGCCACGGCGGCGAGAAACATCTCGTCCGCGGCGTAACCGTGCAGCACCATGCCGACCGCCATGGTGAGCAGCGAGATGGCGCCGATGGCCAGGCTGAGCACTTTGCCGAAGCGCTCCAGCTGGCGCGTCAAGGGCGTCGCCAGCGTTTGTACGCGCGACAGCAGCGCGCTGATCCTGCCGATTTCGGTACGCCCGCCAGTGGCCACCACGACTCCCGAGCCGATCCCGGCAGTCACCAGCGTGCCGGACCACGCCATCGAAGCGCGGTCTCCGAGCGCGGCGTCATGCGCTACGGGGGCGGTCGATTTTTCCACCGGCACGGACTCGCCGGTCAGGATGGCCTCCTCGATGTGCAGGTTCCTGGACTTCATCAGGCGCAGGTCCGCCGGCACCAGGTCTCCCGCCTGCAGTACCACGATATCACCGGGCACGAGCTGCTCGGCGGCAATGTCAAGCTTGCGGCCGTCGCGAATGACCGTGGCGCGCGGCGAGAGCATCCCGCTGATCGCTTCCAACGCCCGTTCGGCCTTGCCCTCCTGGATAAAGCCGATCAGGGCATTGATCACGACCACGCCGAGGATCACGCTGGTGTCGGCCCACTCGCCGAGCAGCGCGGTGATCGCCGCAGCCAACAGCAGCACATAAATCAGGACGTTGTTGAACTGCGCGGCGAACCGGCGCAGGGGGCCGCGTCGCGGTGGCGCCGGCAGGAGATTCGGCCCGTGCTTGGCGAGGCGCTCTGCCGCATCGGCAGCAGACAGCCCATCCGCGCGGGAGTGCAGGAGCTCCAGCGCGTGCCCGGCATCGAGAGCATGCCAGTCGCGAGGGCCGGCGGCAGTGTGTGGTTCTTCCATGGACCTGACCCGCGGGAGCGCGTCACCGCATCGGCATAAGCTTCATGAGCAGGGCCACGCCGAGGCCCCAGGCGCCGTTGAGCAGCAGGGCGCCGACCAGGATTTTCGGGTCGCCGCCGGCGAAGAAGGCGCCGCCCTTGAGGGGAAACACGATAGCCAGCGCCACCAGGCTCGGCAGCAGCGCGCCGAGGCCGATCGCCGCGACCCAGCGCGTGAATCCGGTGAAGCGGCGCACCAGCAGCCAGAGGACGATGCCCCAGAGTCCGCCCCAGAAGGCCAGCGAGATCACCGCGGGCACGCCGAAAGGCGGCACGGGCGCGATGTTCCAGGGCGCGCGACTCACGGCGCCTGCCTGATATAGCAGCCAGAATACGCCCTGGTGAAAGACGAGGGTGGCAACGAAACCGGCAATGAATGCGCGCGGGTACATGGCGGCAGGGACCTGGGGGTTGCCGGGAATAGTTTCAGGGTAGCCCCGAACGGATTGATTGGGAAGGATTTCAAGGCCGACGGGCGGCAGGCCGGCGGCGGAATGGTTTGCACCGCGACATCACAAATGGTATATATCTGATGCATGAATACCCGCCGGCCAGGCTCGCCTGTCGAGGATCACCGGATCCGGGATTTCCTGGCGCTTTTCACCCCCATCATGCTGCTCTCCATCCTGCTGCCCGGCACCGCCGCCACGCAGGAAACGACTGAGGAGGCGATCGAGCTGGAGCGCGTCGTGGTGGTCAGCACGCGCAGCCCGCGGCCAGTCAGCGAGGTCGTGGGCATGGTGACGGTGCTGGACGACAGCGACATCGCGGCGATCATGGCCACCAACGAGAACGGGCTCTGGCGTTACACGCCGGGCATCCAGGTGGAATCGTCCGGTTCGCGCTTCCCGGCACACAGCCTCAGCATCCGCGGCATCGGCGGCAACCGGGTGCTCATGGAACTGGACGGTATCCCGATCCAGGAGCGCTTTTCGGTCGGCAGTTTCGCCGACGCCGGCCGCTCGGGGTCGGAGATGGATTTCATCCGGCGCATCGAGGTCCTTCGCGGGCCGGCGTCCAGCCTCTACGGCTCCAGGGCGATAGGCGGGGTGGTGTCCGTTTCCACCCTCGATCCCGACGACCTGGCCCTGGGCCCGGGCGCGCCCGGCGCCCTGGTGCGCGGCAGCTTCTCAAGCGACTGGGACGCCTTCGGAGCGAGCGCAGTCGGCGGTTGGCAGCACGAATCGGTCGGCTTTCTGCTCGGCGCCAGCCATCGCCAGGGTAACGAGCCGGATCGCTCCGCGGATCCTCCCGTGCCGGACAGACTCGACCGCGACCGGCAGGCCGTGCTGGCCAAGCTGACCCTGCGTGACGATGCGGATAATCGACTGCGGCTGACACTCGACGGAGATCAAAGCGCCACGGACGCTGCGATCAACAGCGTCATCGGCCAGGGGCGGTTCGCCAACACCACCGGCCTGCGTGGCGATGATCGGGTGACGCGCACCGGCGCTGTGCTCGACGGCCACATGACACGCGATGCCTACTTGCTGGAAGGGATCCTGTTTTATCGCGAGACGCAAACGCGCCAGGACACTGTCGACTTGCGGGAAAACCTCGTGCGGCCGGTGCGGATCGACCGGAGTTTCCGCTACGACACGACCATCAGCGGAGTGCGCGGCCGGGTTTCACGGCAGTTCGAGCATGGCGGGCTGCGTCACCGGGTGATGCTCGGCGCGGAGTTTTCCCGCAGCCTGCTGGATGAAAAGCGCGATGCATCGCTGACCGGCCTTGTCGACGGCGAGGCGACCAAGGTGGTGCTCGGAGAGACCTTCCCGTTGCGGGATTTCCCGGTCACGGAAAGCTACGAGACCGGCGTGTTTCTGCAGGATGAGATCGACTGGGTATCCGGACGCTGGACAATGATCCCGGCACTGCGCTTCGACCGCACGCGGATTCGCATCCGGGAAGACGACGCCTGGAACGAGGCGAACCCGCTGGCCGAGGCAGCCGAGCTGACGGTCAGTGATCTCTCGCCGCGGCTCGGCGTGCTGTGGCGGCCGTCGCGAGGCCTGCAGGCCTGGGGCCAGGTTGCCGGCGGATTCCGCGCGCCGCCAGCCGAGGACCTCAACATCGGGCTCGACATTCCGCTGTTCAGGACGCGCGCCCTGCCGAACCCCGACCTGGAATCCGAGACGTCGCTCGGGTGGGAAGTTGGTGTGCGAACGAACGCCGGCGGCGCCTGGCTCAGCCTGGCTGCCTTCTGGACCGACTACGAGGATTTCATTGTCTCGTTGGTGCCGCTGGGGCCCGATCCGGAAACGGGCACCTTGCTGTTCCAGTCGCAGAACCTCGACCGCGCCCGCATCCGGGGCCTCGAGATGGAGGCCGGCATGCCGCTCGGCCAGGTGACGCCAGCACTGGAGGCGTTCGCGGCCGGGATCTCCGCCTACTGGGCCGAGGGCGAGGCTCGACGCAGCGGCGTGGACCTCGACGACGTCGGTCCGCCGTCCGCCGTGTTGTTCGTCGATTGGGCCAGCCGGTCCGCCGCCTGGGAGATCAGGCTCAGTGGGACCTTTGCGCGTGGCAAGCAGCGCGGCGACGTGGATGAGCAGGCCTATTTCCGCGTCCCCGGACACGGAATCCTCGACCTGGTCGCGTCGTGGCGCGCGAGCGAGCGGCTGACGTTGCGGGCCGGGCTGTTCAACCTGACTGACAAGACATCGTGGCGCTGGGGCGATGCTCGCCGCCTGCCGGCCGACGACCCGCTGATCCCGTCGCTGTCCGCGCCCGGACGCAGCATCAGTGTTTCTTTCAACCTCGGAATGGGTCCGGGGCGAACTTGAATTCCGGTCCCGTCGCGGGACCGACTGGGGAGGAATGGAAATGTTTAGCCGAATGTTGACGATGACGTTGCTGGCCGGCCTGGCGGTCGCGGGTTGCGAGGCCAACGGCCAGCAGGACGCGGCGACCAAGCCCGCCGCGCGGGATGCTGCGACAGCAGTGCACGCCGCCGAGGTGGCGTCGGCCGGGCAGGGCCTCGATGAGCGCATGGCCGCCGGCCGCAAGGTGTACCAGAATGTCTGCCAGGCCTGTCACGGACCGGAGGGCAAGGGCCTGCCGGGCGCATTTCCGCCGGTCGCGGATTCCGACTGGATCGAGCAGAACCCCGACAAGCTCGTCGGTGCGATCCTCAACGGCCTGTCCGGGCCTATCGTGGTGAACGGCCAGAACTTCAACGCCGTGATGCCGCCGATGGCATACCTGGGCGACGAGGACGTGGCCAATGTGCTGACCTTCGTATTGAACTCCTGGGACAACCCGGGCGGCGAGATTCAGCCCGCCCAGGTGGCGCAGGTGCGCGGCGGTGATGCGCCGGCCGCCGCCGCGACCGGCCCGGCCGAACACCCGGTACCGGGAACACCCTCGCTCAAGTACGAGGGCGCTCCGCTCGGCATGGATCCGGACACCGCGCGCCGCATGGTGGACTCCGAAGGCCCGCCCATCACGCACGCGGAATGGGCCCGCTCCACTGAGATCTACTTCGAGCGCTGCGCCGGCTGCCACGGCGTGCTGCGCCACGGCGCCACCGGCAAACCGCTGACGCCCGACGTGACGCGCGAAAAGGGCACGGAGTACCTCAAGGCGCTGATCACCTACGGCTCGCCTGCCGGCATGCCGAACTGGGGCACCTCCGGCGACCTGACCGAGGCCGAGATCCAGGCCATGGCCCACTTCCTGCAGCACGAGCCGCCGGCGCCGCCGGAATTCGGCATGGAGGAAATGCGTGCCACCTGGAAGGTTCTCGTGCCCCCCGAGGCGCGTCCCGACAAGCCGCAGCATGACCGCAACATCGATAATTTCTTCGCGGTGACGCTGCGCGATGCCGGGCAGATCGCCATCATCGACGGCGACACCAAGGAAATCGTCTCGATCGTCGACACCGGCTACGCGGTGCACATCACGCGACCCTCGGCTTCCGGGCGCTATGCCATTACCATCGGCCGCGACGCAAAGATCGACATGATCGACCTGTGGGCGGATCCGCCGGTGCGCGTCGCCGAGATCAAGATCGGCCTCGAGGCACGCTCGGTCGAGACCTCCAAGTACAAGGGCTTCGAGGATCGCTATGCGATCGCCGGCGCCTATTGGCCGCCGCAATACGTGGTCATGGACGGCGACACCCTCGAGCCCCTGAAGATCGTCTCGACCCGCGGGATGACGGTGGACACGCAGGAATATCATCCGGAGCCGCGCGTGGCCGCCATCGTGTCCTCGCACGAGCACCCGGAGTTCATCGTCAACGTCAAGGAGACCGGCCAGATCCTGCTGGTGGACTACAGCGACGTGAATGCGCTGAAGACCACCACCATCGGCGCCGCGCGCTTCCTGCACGACGGGGGCTGGGACTCGACCAAGCGCTACTTCCTTACGGCCGCCAACCAGTCGGACAAGATTGCCGTGGTTGATGCGCGCGACCAGGCGCTCGAGGCGCTCATCGACGTCGAGCGCATCCCGCATCCGGGTCGTGGCGCCAACGTCAACGATCCGAAGTTCGGGCCGGTCTGGATCACGTCGGCGCTCGGCAACGCCGATATATCGTTCATCGCCACCGATCCGGAGAAGCATGCCGAGCATGCGTGGAAGGTTGTGCGCGTGCTGCAGGGCCAGGGCGGCGGCTCGCTGTTCGTCAAGACGCACCCGAAGTCCCGGAACCTGTGGGTGGATACGCCGTTGCATCCTGAAGAAAAGGTCAGCCAGAGCATCGCGGTGTTCAACATCGACGACTTCGAGGCGGGCTTCGAGGTGTTGCCGATCGCCGAATGGGCCAAGCTTGGCCCAGGGCCGAAGCGCGTGGTGCAGCCCGAGTACAACAAGGCCGGCGACGAGGTCTGGTTCTCGGTTTGGAACACCATGGACGCGCGCTCGGCGATCGTCGTCGTGGACGACAAGACGCGCAAGCTGAAACATGTCATCGACGACGAGCGGATCGTCACGCCGACGGGCAAGTTCAATATCTACAATACGATGCACGACGTTTACTAGGCTGAAGTGCGCGGGCCCCGGCTGCGCGAGCAGCCGGGGCCCGTTTTTTGCGGCCCTTCGACTCCATTGGCGAACTCCTGGCGAATTACTCCATCAAAGGAGTACAGCCACCGAGGAACGGACATGAGACGACGCACCGTGATCAGCCATATGGCCGCCGCCGCGATCCTGCCGGCCTTCTTTCCCCTCGCCGTGCACAGGAGCTTCGCCGCCGAGCCGGTTGCCGGCGATCTCAGGAACGTGAGCCACGAGCGCTGGCGCGAGCTGCTGCCCGAGGACCGTTACCGCGTGCTGTTCGACGAGGCCACCGAGCCGGCACGCAGCAGCCCGCTCGACAAGCAATACGGCGATGGCACCTACATCTGTGCGGCGTGCTACCAGCCGCTGTTCGACAGTGCCGACAAGTTCGACAGCGGCACCGGCTGGCCGAGCTTCATCCGCCCGCTGGAGGGCGCCATGGGCACCAAGCGCGATTTCCGGCTGATATGGCCGCGCACCGAGTACCACTGCAGCCGTTGCGGTGGGCACCAGGGCCACGTGTTCAACGACGGCCCGCCGCCCACCGGCCAGCGCTGGTGCAACAACGGCCTGGCGCTGGAGTTCGTGCCGCGTGGCGAGGCCCTGCCGCCGCTGCGGGATCCGTCGTGAGCGGCGGAACCGCGACGGGCCGTGCCCTGCGTTGGGCGGTCCTGGCGGTCGCGCTGGGCCTGGCGGCGCCTGGGGCCGCGGCGGATCCGGCGGGCGAGGGCACCGCCGCAGGCGATGCGGAGCTGGCGCTGGCAACATTCGCGGGCGGGTGTTTCTGGTGCATGGAGCCGCCCTTCGACAAGCTTGACGGGGTCGTGTCCACCACGGCCGGCTACGCCGGTGGCCCGGAGCGTGATCCCACTTACCGGCAGGTTGCCAGCGGGCAGACGGGCCACGCCGAGGTGGTGCAGGTGGCCTTCGACCCGGGCCGCATCAGCTACGCTGAACTTCTCGAGATCTTCTGGCGCAACATCGATCCCTTTGCGGTGGATCGCCAGTTCTGCGACGCGGGACCACAGTACCGCAGCGCGATATTCCATCATGACGAAGCCCAGCGCGCGGCCGCGGAAGCCTCCCTGTCGGCGCACGAGGCGCGCCTCGGCGCGGCCGTCGCAACGCGCATCGAGGCGGTGGGCGATACCTTCCACGCCGCCGAGGCGTACCACCAGGACTACTACCTCAAGAACCCGCTGCGCTATCGCTACTATCGCTACAACTGCGGGCGCGATCGTCGGCTGGAGGAGTTGTGGGGCGCCGACTCCGGAAGCTAATGCCAAATAAAACATAATGTTCAGACATCTATTTAATCCGAATTATAAATAATCTCGCGGTGCTCGCTTTGCTCGTCGCGCTGCAGATGAAGGGCATCCCCAGCCAGTTCCTGTACTTCCCGGACGAAAATCACTGGATCCTCAAGCCCGCCAACTCGGTGCAATGGCACCGTGCGGTGGAGGCGTGGCTGGCGCGCTGGACCTCGGGTTCGCACCCGCAGTGAATCGCCTGCCGGCCGGCGGGCGAACAGGAGAGGTACAGGGTGCGCGGCGTGAGTGCGGAAAGATTGAGAGCGGCTCCCCCGCACCTTGTTTACATACATACATACGTGTATGTATAGTGGCTAGCCTGTCCCGGCTGTGCATGCGACGGCGCCAGGCTCGCAGCGTTCCGGCGTCCGCCGGACTAAGTCCATATCGGAGCGATTCCCCATGTCTGCGTACCAGTCCCTTCGTAGTTCCGTGATCGCCGTGTCTGCGGTGTTGTTCGGAGTGATCATGACGCTGCAGGGATGCGGCCAGCCTCAGGAAGGCGGCGAGGGACCGGCGCAGGGCGACGGAATGCCGCCCACGCCAGTGACCGTGTCCTCCGTCGAGAGCGAAACGGTGGAGGTCGTGCGGGATTACGCGGGCCGCCTGCACGGCGCGCGTGAGGCGGAAGTGCGGGCGCGGGTCGGCGGCATCCTCGAGGCGCGACTTTACGAGGAGGGCGAGCTGGTCGAGCAGGACGCGCCGCTGTTCCGCATCGAGCAGGCGCCATACCGCATCGCGCTGCAACGCGCCGAGGCGGAGCTGGCCAACACGCGCGCTGCGCTCAGCCAGGCGCAACGCGAATGGCGTCGCATCGCCGGGTTGTTCGACAAGGGCGCCGTCAGCGAGCGCGAGCGCGACCAGGTCTTGTCCACACGTGAGCTGGCGGAAGCCCGCCTGGCGGCGGCGCAGGCCGGCGTCGCCCAGGCGCAGCTCGACCTGGACTACACCACGGTGCTTGCACCGGTCGACGGCTTCACCGGGCCCGAGACGGTTACGCCCGGCAACCTGCTCGCGCAGGGCGCACTGCTCACGACGGTGACGCAGCTCGATCCGATCCAGCTGCGCTTCGCACTCCCGGCGGCGGACGCGGAAGCGCGGCGCAAGCTCGCGGCGAGCGACGCGGCAGCGCAGGCCGACGTTCGCCTCTTGTTGCCGGATGGCAGCCTTTACGAGGCGCCCGGCCACATCGATTTCACCGCCAGCACGGTTGATGCGCGCACCGGCAGTTTCAATGTCCGGGCCGAGTTTCCGAATCCCGACGGGCGACTCGCGCCGGGCGCGCTGGCGCGCGTGCGCGTCCCGGTGGAACGCTTGGAGTCCGTGCACCTGGTGGAGTCCACGGCCGTGTCTCAGGGTCCGGCCGGGCCGATGGTGTTCGTCGTGGAAGGCGAGAACACTGCCAGGGCCCGCCCGATCAAGCTGGGCCCGACGATCGAGGGCAGGCAAGTGGTGCTGTCCGGCCTGGCAGACGGTGATCGTGTCGTGGTCAACGGCCAGGTCGCCCTGCGCGACGGCGCGAAGGTCCAGCCGCAAGCGCGGGACGAGCAGGCCGACTGATGTTTCGTTTCTTCATCGACCGGCCGATTTTTTCGTCGGTCATTTCGATCCTGATCGTCATCGGCGGCGCCGCGGCCCTGCGCGCCCTGCCGGTAGAGCAGTATCCGAACGTCGTGCCGCCGCAGGTGGTGGTGAGCGCGTTCTATCCCGGCGCCAGCGCGCAGGTGCTGGCCGATTCCGTCGCTGCGCCGCTGGAGCAGGAGATCAACGGCGTGCCGGGCATGATCTACATGCAGTCTTCGAGCACCGACTCGGGCGCCGTCCAGATCACCGTGAGTTTCGAGATCGGCACCGATCCCGACCAGGCACAGATCAACGTCAATAACCGCGTGCAGGCGGCCTTGTCTCGCTTGCCGCAGCGGGTGCGCGACCAGGGCGTGCGGGTCGAGGCGCGCTCGACCAACATCCTGCTGGTCGCGGTGATGATCTCGCCGGACGGCCGCCTGGACACCCTGACCATCAGCAACTATGCGCTGCTCAACGTGCTCGACGAGCTGGTCAGGATCCCCGGCGTCGGCGATGCCTCGTTGTTCGGCGCACAGGACTACTCGATGCGCATCTGGCTGCGTCCCGACCTGCTGGCGCAGTATGCCCTTACGCCGGCGGACGTCGCCGCGGCGATCCGCGAGCAGAACGCGCAGTTCGCCGCGGGCAGCCTCGGCGCGGAGCCGGCGCCCGAGGGCCAGGACTTCACCTTTGCGGTGACCACGCGCGGTCAGCTCACGACGCCGGAGGAGTTCGAGCAGATCATC
>CBDDRR010000308.1:0-8351 GCA_965233095.1 uncultured bacterium | reverse complement strand
TGCGCACGCTCGAGGCGCTCGAGTCGCTGGCCGGCGAGGGCCGGCTGGCCGCGGCGGTCTTGCCCTGCGACGCAGCGCTTGCGGCGCTGCCCGCGCTGGCGCTGAGCCCGGACGGCGCCGCGCGCATCAGGCTGGGGCAGGTGGTCGAACTGCCCGCCGATGGCGGCGCAGGCCTCGTAAGGCTCTACGGCGGCGAGGATTTCCTCGGCGTGGGCGAGTACGGCCCGGAGGGCCGGGTGCATGCAAAGCGCCTCATGGCGACCGGAAACGGTTAGCTAAGGCGTCGAAGTTAAAGGTGTTTTAGTGGCGGCAGGCTTGTTCAATCGCAATGCAACACGATACAATTGCGGGCTTGTCAACGGGACAGCAAAGAGAAGGTTTCAGGAGATATCTCATGCCTCTGTCGGTCGAACAGAAACAGGACATCATCAAGGAGTACGGCCGCGGCAATGCCGACACGGGCTCCCCGGAAGTGCAGGTGGCGTTGTTGTCCGCCCGCATCAGTGAGCTCACTGAGCATTTCGGTACGCACAAGAAGGACCACCATTCCAGGCGTGGCCTGCTGAAGCTGGTCAACCAGCGTCGCCAGCTCCTGGATTACCTGAAGCGGAAGGACGTCGACCGCTACCAGGACCTCATTACCCGTCTCGGCCTGCGTCGCTGAGTATCTTCAAAGTCCGGTCATGGGGACCGGCAGAAAACAGGCGAAGAAAGTGAATCTGACTCCCATCAAGAAAACCTTCCAGTACGGCGCCCATACCGTCACGCTCGAGACCGGCGAGATCGCTCGCCAGGCCGACGCAGCAGTGGTCGTCACCATGGCCGATACCGTGGTGCTGGTCACCGCAGTAGGCCGCAAGTATGCCGCCGAGGGCCAGAACTTCCTGCCCCTGACGGTCAACTACCAGGAAAAGACCTACGCAGCGGGTCGCATCCCCGGCGGCTTCTTCAAGCGCGAGGGCCGACCCTCCGAGAAAGAGACGCTGACCTCCCGGCTGATCGACCGGCCCATCCGGCCGCTGTTCCCGAAGGGTTTCCTCAACGAGGTCCAGGTGATCGCCACGGTGATGTCGGCGAACCCGGACATCGATCCCGACATTCCCTCGCTGATCGGCGCGTCCGCTGCGCTGGCGCTGTCCGGCATTCCGTTCAACGGGCCGATTGGCGCTGCGCGCGTTGGCTACCTGGACGGTGAGTTCGTGCTCAACCCGACCAGCACCCAGCTCGGCGAGTCGAAGCTCGACCTGGTCGTGGCGGGCACCTCGGAAGCGGTGCTGATGGTCGAGTCGGAGGCGAAGATCCTGCCCGAGGACATCATGCTCGGCGCCGTCATGTTCGGCCACGAGCAGATGCAGACGGTGATCAAGGCCATCAACGAACTGCAGGCCGAGGCCGGCAAGCCAGCCTGGGACTGGACGCCGCCGCCATCGGACGACGATCTCAACGCTGCAGTTGCGGCGGTCGCCGAAGATGCCTTCAACGATGCTTACCAGATCACCGAGAAGCAGGAGCGCTACGCCAAGGTCGACGAGATAAAGACCGCAGTCTCCGAGAAGCTGTTGAGCGGTGATGATCCGCAGTGGACCCCGGACCAGGTCAAGGCGGCGCTCAAGGCGCTCGAAAGCCGCGTCGTGCGTGGGCGGGTCACCAGCGGCAAGCCCCGCATCGACGGGCGCGACACGCGTACCGTGCGGCCGATCCAGGTGCGCACCGGCTTGCTGCCGCGTACCCATGGTTCGGCGCTGTTCACGCGCGGCGAGACCCAGGCGCTGGTGGTCACCACGCTGGGCACGGGTCGTGATGCCCAGATCATTGATGCGCTCTCCGGCGAGTTCCGCGAGCCGTTCATGCTGCATTACAATTTCCCGCCGTACTGCGTGGGCGAAACGAGCTTCCAGCTCGGCCCGAAGCGGCGCGAGATCGGCCACGGCAAGCTCGCGCGCCGTGCCGTACAGGCCGTGCTGCCCGAGATGACCGAGTTCCCCTACGTGTTGCGCGTCGTGTCCGAGGTGACCGAGTCCAACGGCTCAAGCTCCATGGCTTCCGTATGCGGAGCCAGCCTTGCGCTGATGGACGCCGGCGTTCCGGTCAAGGCGCCGGTGGCAGGCGTGGCCATGGGGCTGGTCAAGGAAAGCGATCGCTGCGCGGTGCTCACCGACATCCTGGGCGACGAGGATCACCTCGGCGACATGGACTACAAGGTCGCCGGCACTGACAGCGGCATCACCGCCCTGCAGATGGACATCAAGATCAACGGCATCACCCGGGAGATCATGTCCGATGCGCTGGCGCAGGCCCGGGACGCCCGGCTGCATATCCTTGGCGAAATGGGCAAGGAGCTGGCCAAGCCGCGCGAGAAGATGTCCGACTGGGCGCCGACCATCATGGCGTTCAAGATCGACCCGGAGAAGATCCGCGAGGTCATCGGCAAGGGCGGTTCCGTGATCCGCCAGATCACCGAAGAGACCGGCGCGACCATCGACATCGACAACGACGGCACCATCCGGATCGCGTCGGTGGACGGCGATTCGGGCCGCGAGGCACGCCGTCGCATTGACCTGATCACCGCCGACGTCGAAGTCGGGCAGGTGTATGACGGCAAGGTCGCCCGCCTGATGGACTTCGGCGCCTTCGTGACCATCCTGCCGGGCAAGGACGGGCTGGTGCACATCTCGCAGATCTCCGACGAGCGGGTGGAGCGAGTCAGCGACCAGCTCAAGGAGGGCGACAGCGTGCGGGTCAAGGTGCTCGAGGTCGACCGCCAGGGCCGCATCCGCCTCAGCATGAGGGACGTCGACCCGCGCTGAGCGGCGCCGACTGGCCGAAATCAAGGGGCGGGCGTTGCGGCGTCCGCCCTTTTTCGTTGCCTTTTCATGGGGATAAAAAAAGCCCCCGCCAATGGAGGGGGCTCAAGAGGACGCATGAAGCGACCATAAGGAGGAGTCGTCAAGGGATGATGCATCGCATCAATTTGACGCGACGCACAATATCAGCGTGCCAGACCGGTGTCAACGGGATCTGGAATGATTCTCGACGCCGCGGACCGAAAGTCGCCGCAGTGGGCCGATCTCAGCGCCGGCTGCCCCGGGTGCCGCGGCTCGGGGGCTCGTCGTCATCGTGCCGGGCGGAGGCAAAATTGCGGAAAATCTCTTCCTGCAGTGCCTTCCAGCGCTGGTAGTTCTTCTGCGCGATTCCCGCCACCATGCCCACGGGATCCACGCCGACGACTTCCTTGACGCGTTCGCGCAGCTGCTGCTGCTGGCTGGTGAACAGCCGCAAGCTCTGGTCGAGATAGCCGCCGACCATGCCCTGCATCGCGCTGCCGTAGGAACGGATGATCTGCGACAGGAAATCCCGGCTCATGATGGGCTCACCGGTCTGCTCCTGCTCGCTGATGACCTGGAGCATGATGCTTCGGGTGATGTCCTTCCCGGTCTTCTTCTCCAGCACGACGAAATCAACCTTCTCCACCACCAGCCGCTTGATGTCGGCCAGCGTGATGTACCGGCTTTCCTCCGTGTCGTAGAGGCGACGGTTGGGATACTTCTTGATGACGCGTGGCTCGCTCATAACCTGCTTCCATTCGTGGTCGCTGTGGGTTGCCCGCGGGGGCGGAAAGACACCGCTCCCGGACCCCTAAGATAAATCATTTGGCATCGCAGCAAAAGTGCTCACGGGGCGGGGATGCTGCGGACGCCCTCGAGTTGCTGCGGCCGCCAGTGCCGGATGGCCCAGTCCCAGAGGCCATCCACCGCCTCGCCCTTGAGGGCCGGCGGCGGGTCCTGGCCGAGCGCGCGGAGCGCCTGCCAGGCGAGCTCGGGGGCCCGGTCCGTATCGACGGGTGCGGCGCCGGTCTGCTTGCTCAGCTTCGCGCCCGCGGCGGCCACTACCACCGGCAGGTGCATGTAGCGCGGCGTCGCGCATCCGAGCAGGCGCTGCAGCCACAATTGCCGGGGGGTGGAATCCAGCAGGTCGATGCCGCGCACGACGTCGGTGACGCCCTGCGCGTGGTCATCCACGACGACGGCCAGCTGGTAGGCGATATAACCCTCCCGCCGCCGCAGCACGAAATCCCCGACGTCGCGCTCGAGCACCTGGGTGAACTCACCCTGCAGGCGATCCGTCAGGGTCTGCAGCGTGGTATCGGTGCGCACCCGTACGACGCGCGTGGTGCGCGCCTGCGCGGGGCGCCGCGCGCGGCAGGTGCCCGGGTAGCGGCGTGACCCCGGCTGACCGCGGCGCGCGTTGGCCTCCGCCACGTCCTTGCGGCTGCAGATGCAGGGATAGGCCCACCCAGCGGCCGAGAGCCTCTCCAGCGCCTCGTCGTAGGC
This sequence comes from uncultured bacterium, assembly GCA_965233095.1. Taxonomy (GTDB): domain Bacteria; phylum Pseudomonadota; class Gammaproteobacteria; order Steroidobacterales; family XN24; genus XN24. Next base: position 4,020 of record CBDDRR010000308.1, on the reverse strand, counting down.
TGCTCCGCGGCGACTCTGGTAGCAGACTTCGCCGTCCCAGCAGAGCCCAAACTTCTCCAGCGCCCGCAGGATCTGCCCGGCCGCGCCCGGCGGCTCGCGGGGCGGGTCGAGGTCCTCGATGCGCAGCAGCCACTCGCCGCCGGCGGCGCGGGCATCCAGCCAGCTGCCGGTGGCCGCCAGCAGTGAGCCGAAATGGAGCGGACCGGTGGGTGAGGGAGCGAAGCGCCCGCGGTAGCGTGTCCCGGAGGAACCCTGCAGCCCGGTGGTGGGCTGCGGCGCCTCAGCGGTCGTCGCGATCCCGGTACTGCTTCTCGGCAAGCTCGCGGCGCTCCTGGGCCTCGACGGTCAGGGTCGCGACCGGACGGGCCTCGAGACGCCGCAGGCCGATTTCCTCGCCCGTTTCGGAGCAGTAGCCGTAGCTGTTGTCATCGATGCGCCCCAGTGCCTGGTCGATCTTCTTCAGCAGCTTGCGCTCGCGGTCCCGGGTGCGCAGCTCGAGGCCGAACTCGGACTCCTGGGTGGCACGGTCGTTGGGGTCGGGGAAGTTGGCGGCCTCGTCCTTCATGTGGTGAACGGTGCGGTCCACTTCCTCCATGAGCTCCTGTCGCCAGGTCTGCAGGATGTTGCGGAAATGCTCCAGCATCGCGTCGCTCATGTACTCCTCGCCGGGGGCCGGCTGATAGGGCTTGAAGCTCTTCAGCGGCCCGGAGAAGCCGAAGCTCGGCTCCGGCTGGTCCGGGTTGACCGCCAGCGGCTTCTTGCCAAGGACTTTCTTGGCCGCCGGCTTCCGGGCCGTGGACTTCCTGGCGGCAGCCTTTCGTGCCGGCGCCTTCTTGGCCGGCGCCTTCCTGGCCACGACCTTTTTGCCGGCTGCGGCCTTGGCCGTCGCGGGCTTCCTGGCGGCGGCCTTCTTTGCCGGGCTCTTCTTCGGGGCGGCTTTCTTCGCGGCGGTCTTCTTCACCGCAGCCTTCTTGGTCGAGGCCACTTTCTTCTTCGAGGGGGTCTTCTTCACGGGGGATTTCTTCACCGGGGTCTTCTTGGCGGTCGTCTTGGTTGAGGTCTTCTTGACTGAGGTCTTCCGCGCGGGGGCCTTGGTGGCCGCGGCCTTCTTCCTGGCAGCAGGCGCCTTCTTCGCCGGCGCTTTCTTGCGTGCCGCTGTCTTGGGCCTGGCGGCGGATTTCTTCTTGCTGCTCTTGCTCGCGGGCATCTTTGCCTCCCGGCGGATCGCGAAAATCTGGTCGATGACGATGGCAGGACGGACGCCCCTGAGGGCGGCGCGGGCCAACGATACAAACTGCGCTTTTTAGCCCGTTTCGCGCTTGGAGTCCAGCCCTGTGCACCGGCCCGAAACCGGCCCGGGCCGCCCTCAGGGCAGCTCCACCCGCGGTGCCGAGGTCCAGCCCGGCTTGCGGTGCTCGGCCACCACCGTAGTGTAGATTCCGCCGCGCACGTTGAACTCTGCGGTCACGCGGAGAAAGCGCGGTGCCAGGCGGGCTCGAAGGTCGGCGAGCATCTGGTTGGTGACGGCCTCGTGGAAGGCTCCCTCGTCGCGAAAGCCCCACATGTAGAGCTTCAGGGATTTCAGCTCGATACAGCGTTGATCGGGCACATACTCGACCACGATCTCGGCGAAATCCGGCTGGCCCGTCTTGGGACACAGGCAGGTGAACTCCGGGATCCGGATCTGGATCGCGTAGTCGTTCTCGGGCGCCGGGTTGGGAAACGTCTCGAGATCCCTGTTGGGCTGGGCGTCGGCGCCCAGCGCGCGCAAATCTGGCAAGGCAGGACTCCTGTTGTGGGACGCCGGGCCGGGCCGCGGGGCAAGGCAAGTCGGCGGCTGGAAATGAAGGGGATTTACTTTACACTAGCGCGGTTCCCTTGTTCACCCGCCTGATAATTCCCCCGGAATGTTTTCTGCATGCGACTCAGCAAGATCAAGCTGGCCGGATTCAAGTCATTTGTCGATCCGACCACGATCCGATTTCCCAGCAACCTGATCGGCGTCGTCGGGCCGAACGGGTGCGGCAAGTCCAATGTCATCGACGCGGTGCGCTGGGTGATGGGCGAGAGTTCGGCCAAGCACCTGCGCGGCGACTCGATGACCGACGTGATCTTCAACGGCTCGAGCGCCCGCAAGCCGGTCGGCACGGCGTCCATCGAGCTGGTGTTCGACAACGCCGACGGCGCGGCGGGCGGACAGTACGCCAGCTTCGCCGAGATCTCGGCGCGGCGCGTGTTGTCGCGCGACGGCACCTCGAATTATTTCCTCAACGGCGCGCGGTGTCGCCGCAAGGACATCACCGGCCTGTTCCTCGGTACAGGCCTCGGGCCGCGCAGCTACGCCATCATCGAGCAGGGCATGATCTCGCGCCTCATCGAGGCTAAACCTTAAGAGCTGCGCATGTACCTCGAGGAAGCCGCCGGGATTTCCCGCTACAAGGAGCGGCGCCGCGAGACCGAGACGCGCATCCGTCACACACGCGAGAACCTCGACAGGCTCAACGACCTGCGCGAGGAGGTCGAGAAGCAGATCCGGCACCTGCAGCGCCAGGCGCGCACCGCGGAACGCTACCGGGAAATGAAGTCGGAGGAACGCCGCCTGGAGGCCGAGCTCCTCGTGCTGCGACTGGCGGGACTGGAGGCGGAGGCGGGCGAGCAGAGATCTGCGCTGGGCGAGCGCGAGAATGCCTTGCAGGCGGCAGTGGCTGAGCTGCGGCGCGTCGAGGCGGAGCTGGAAGCCGCGCGCGAGCGACACCGCGAGGAAGGCGAAGCGCTCAACGTGGTGCAGGGGGATTACTACCGGATCGGCGCCGAGATCGCTCGCCTGGAGCAGGCCATCCAGCATGCCAAGGAGCTGCGCAACCGCCAGGCGCAGGAACTGGAGCAGTCCGAGCAGGGCGTGCTCGAGATTCGCCAGCACATCGAGCGCGACGCCGACCTGCTGGCCGAGCTCAACCGCGTGCTGGGCGCGCTCGGGCCGGAGCTCGAGGCGGCGCGCGCGGCGGAGGCCCGGTCCGCGGAGGCGCTGCGCTCGGCGGAGCAGGCGATGCAGGACTGGCAGGCGGGCTGGGAGTCCTTCAACCGGGAAGCCAGCGACGCGCGCGAAACGGTAGAGGTGGAACGCGCCAGGATCGAGCAGCTCGACGGGCAGGTGACGCGGCTTGCCGAGCGCCGGCGACGTATCGAAGAGGAGCGCGGCCGACTGGCGGCGGAGGCGGGCGACGAGGATCTCGATGCGCTTGCATCGGAGCTCGATCGTGCCCGCGAACTGGAGCAAAGCACGCAGGCGCAGGATATCGCGGTGCGCGACGAGATCGTCCAGCTTCGCGAGCAGGACCAGCAACTCGTCTCGCAGCTGGACGAGGCGCGCAGCTCGCTGCAGACGCTGCGCGGCACCCTGGCGTCACTGGAAGCCCTGCAGCAGGCTGCCCTGGGCCGGCGCGGCGACCAGGTGGTGGAGTGGCTGTCGGGACAGGGCCTGGCCGAGCGGCCGCGACTGGCAGAGCGGCTGTCGGTCGAACCCGGCTGGGAGCGCGCCGTTGAGACGGTGCTGGGTCAGTACCTCGAGGCAGTGTGCGTCGAGGAGATCGACCCTGTTGCGACCGCACTGGACAGCCTGGCGCAGGGGGCGGCGAGCTTTCTAGAAACTGCAGGGGGCGACAACGGCACCAGCGACGCGACACTGCTGGCCAGCCGCGTCAAGGGCGTGCAGGGCTCAACGGCGCTGCTGGGCGGCGTGTACGCAGTCGACGACCTGGGGGCGGCGCTGTCGCGCCGTCGCACGCTCGGGCCGCGCGAATCGGTCATTACGCGCGACGGCATCTGGCTGGGGCCGAACTGGTTGCGAGTGAACCGTGCGGAGGACCCGCATTCAGGCGTGCTCGCTCGCGAGCAGGAGATCCGCGAGCTGCGCGCCTCGATCGGCGGCGCCGCCTACGAGGTCGAGGAGTTGTCCGCGCGGCACGAGGAAATACGGACCCGGCTGGCCATGCTCGAGTCCTCGCGTGACGAGGTGCGGCA
>CBDDRR010000307.1:0-19171 GCA_965233095.1 uncultured bacterium | reverse complement strand
CGGTCGTAGATGCGCGTGCTCTGGCCGATGAATACGCCCATCGACACCACCGCGCCGGTTTCGACGATGACGCCCTCGACGATCTCCGAGCGCGCGCCGATGAAGCAGTTGTCCTCGATAATCGTGGGGTTGGCCTGCAATGGCTCGAGTACGCCGCCGATACCGGCGCCGCCCGAGAGATGGACATTGGCGCCGATCTGCGCGCAGGATCCGACGGTCGCCCAGGTGTCCACCATGGTGCCCGGCCCGATCCAGGCGCCGATGTTGACGTAGCTTGGCATCAGCACGGCGTCCGGCGAGATGAACGCGCCGCGGCGCACGATGGCCGGCGGCACGATGCGGGCCCCGGCGAAGCCGAAGGCGGCCTCGTCGTAGCCGGAGAATTTCAGCGGGACCTTGTCCCAGCCGCGCAAGGCGCCCATCTCGACCAGCCGGTTGGCCTCGATGCGGAAGGACAGCAGCACGGCTTTCTTCAGCCACTCGTTGACCACCCAGGCGCCGTCGACTTTCTCGGCGACGCGCTCACGGCCGTCATCCAGGGCGTCGAGGGCCTCCGCGACCGCCTGGCGGATTTCGCCCGGTGTGTCATCGGGCGAGAAGCGCTGGCGCTCTTCGAAGGCGGCCTCAATGATTTCCTGCAGGTTGCTCATGTGCGTGGCCCCGTGGATGACATGGCGGCGTCAAAGCGAGCGGATGAACCGGGCCATACGATGCGCCGCCGCGATGCATTCGTCCAGTTCGGCGACCAGCGAGACGCGCACCCGGCCCATGCCCGGATTGCCGCCGGCATGGTCGCGTGACAGGTAACGGCCCGGCAGCACGGTGACGTTCTCCGCGGCGTACAGGCCGCGGGTGAAGGCCTCGTCGTCGCCGGGTGTCTCCAGCCAGAGGTAGAAAGCCGCTTCGGGCCGGTTCACCGCCATGACCTCGGCGAGGATCGGCACCACGGCGTCGAACTTCTGCTGGTAGAGGCGCCGGTTGGCCGCCGCGTGCGCATCGTCCGACCAGGCCGGCACGCTGGCGAGCTGCACCATCTCCGGCACGGCACAGCCGTGATACGTCCGGTAGAGGCGGAAGCTGTCCATGATGTCCGGATCCCCGGCAACGAAGCCCGAGCGCAGCCCGGGGACGCTCGAGCGTTTCGACAGGCTGTGGAACACCGCGCAGCGCTCGAAGCGGGTGTTGCCGGCGCGCAGGCAGGCGCCGAGCAAGCCGGGCGGGGGCGCGTCCTCGTCGAGGTAGATGTCCGCGTAGCATTCGTCCGAGGCCACCACGAAGTCGTGGCGCTCGGCCAGCTCGAGCACCCGCAGCAGGTAGTCCTCGTCCATGACGGCGCCGGTGGGATTGCCGGGACTGCAGATGAACAGGAGGCGGCACTGTTGCCAGGTCGACTCCGGTACCGCGTCGAGGTCCGGCAGGAAACCGGTCGCGGCAGTGGTGTCGAGGTAATGCGGCTCGGCCCCGCCGAGCAGCGCCGCGCCCTCGTAGATCTGGTAGAAGGGATTCGGCATCAGCACCAGCCCGCCCGCGGCCGGGTCGATCACCGCCTGCACGAAGGAGAACAGTCCTTCGCGCGTGCCGTTCACGGGGATCACCATGGTGGCAGGATCAACCGCGCCGGCGCCCAGCGCGAAGCGACGCTCCAGCCAGCCGGCGCAGGCGGCCCGCAGCTCCGGCAGGCCGGCCGCCTTCGGATAGACCGCCAGCCGATCCAGCGCCGCGGACAGTGCGGCGCCCACGAAGGCCGGCGGCGCATGGCGCGGCTCGCCGATGGACAACGCGATGTGCGGTCGGTCGGCGGGCGGCGTCGCGCCGGCATTCAGTTTCGCGAGCCGCTCGAAAGGGTAGGGATAGAGCCGATCGAGCAACGGGTTCATGCGCAGGGCTGCCTTGTCGGTCCGGCGCTCAGGCGGCGGAGGCCGGTTGGTCGAGTCGAGCTTTCAACTGGCGGGCAAGCTGGTCGCGCTGCTCGGCGCTCAGCGTCTCGCCCTCCAGGGTGGTGATGTAGAAGACGTCCTCGGCGCGCTCGCCGACAGTCATGATCTTCGCGGCGCGTAGCGAGGCATTGATCTCGACGAAGGCCTTGCCCACCTCGCAGAGCAGGCCGGGGCGGTCCGCGGCCACCAGCTCCATGACGGTGCGGCGGCCCTCGCGGTCTTCCGAGAACGCGATGCGCGTCGGCGTGGAGAACAGTCGCACCTGGCGCGGCGGCTGGCGCAACACGGTCGGCATGCGGCCGCCGTGCTCGAGCGTCGCCTTGCGCACCGCGGCCTCGATCTGCACCAGCCGCTCGTGGTCGTCGATTGGCGCGCCGTCGCTCTCCAGCACCACGTAGGTGTGCACGTTGCGGCCGTCACCGACCGGCACGATGCGCGCATCGAGAATGTTCAGGCCGAGCTCGTCGAGCGCCCCGGTGGCGCGCGCGAAGCTGTGCTGGCCGGTCAAGGTGCAGACCATGATGGCAGTGCCGCCGCGGCCGGTCTGCTGCTCGACCGACACCGCGGACTGCTCGCCGCGGTCCTCCAGCCCGGCCAGCACGCGGATGTGCCAGGCAATCTCCTCCGGCGTGTGGCGCAGGAAATACTCGCCGGCAAAGCCGCTCCACACCTCGCGCGCCCGGTCCGCGCGGATGCCGCGCGCGGCGAGCAGCGCCAACGCGGCTTCCTGGGTCTCAGCGATCAGCTGGTCGGAGTCGATGGGCGACTCCAGGCCGGCGCGCAGCGCGCGCTTGACGCTGTCGTAGAACTCCTCGAACAGCGAGGCCTTCCACGCATTCCACAGCTTCGGACTGGTGCCGCGCACGTCGGCCACGGTGAGCACGTAGAGATAGTCGAGATGCGCCTCGTCGCCGACCCGGCGCGCGAACTCGGCGACCACGGCGGGGTCGTGGATGTCTTTCTTCTGGGCGGTGAACGAGCACACCAGGTGGTGGCGCACCAGCCAGGCCACCAGCCTGGCGTCGTACGGCGACAGGCCGTGCTCGAGGCAGAACGACTCGGCGTCTACCGCGCCGAGCTCGGAGTGGTCGCCGCCGCGGCCCTTGGCGATGTCATGGAACAGCCCGGCGAGATAGGCCAGTTCCTGCTTGGGCAGCGACTGCATGATGCGGCTGCACATCGGCATCTCGTGGTCGAAGCGCGACAGCGCGAAGCGCCGCAGGTTCGACACCACGAACAGGGTATGCGCATCCACGGTGTAGGCATGGAACAGGTCGAACTGCATGCGGCCCGTGACCCGCCCGAAAGCCGGGATGTAGCGGCCGAGCACGCCGTAGCGGTTCATGCGCCGCAGCTCGTGCGTAACGCCCTCCGGCGCGCGGATGATGTCCATGAACAGGCGGTGATGGCGCGGGTTCTGGCGGAACTCTTCGTCGATCAGCGGCAGCGCGCGCCGGATCAGGCGGATGGTGCCGGCGCTGACGCCCTTGAGCCGCGGCTCCTGCTGCAGCACGAGGAAGATCTCGAGCAGCGCGGAGGGCGTGCGCTCGAACACTTCGTCATGGGTCACTTCGACGAAATCGTTGCGCACCTGGAAACGCGCGTTCAGCGACCGCGGCGGCGCGGCGGGGTCGAGCAGGATCGCCTCTTCGAACAGCTGCAGCAGCATCTCGTTGAGGCGCGCCAGCTCCTGTACCGTGCGGTAGTACTTCTGCATGAACTGCTCGACCGCCAGCGTGAAGCTGGCGTCTTCGTAGCCGAACAGCTGCGCCAGCTTGACCTGGTGGTCGAACAGCAGCCGGTCCTCGCGGCGCCCGGTCACGGTGTGCAGCGCCCAGCGGATCTGCCAGAAAAAACTTTGCCCCGCCAGCAGACGGCGGTACTCGTAGTCGGTGAGGAAGCCCTGCTGCGCGAGCTGGTGCAGGCTGCCGATGCCGAAGTGGCGCTTGGCTACCCAGCAGACCACCTGGATGTCGCGCAGCCCGCCGGGGCTGCCCTTGATGTTCGGCTCGAGGTTGTGGGCGGTGTCGTGGTAGCGGTGGTGGCGCGCTGTCTGCTCGGTGCGCTTGGCCTCGAAGAAGGCCGGCGGCGCCCACATGCGCTCCGGGCTCGTGACGGCCTGCACCGCGTCGAACAGCGCTGCGGGGCCGTCCAGCAGGCGCGACTCCATCAGCGTGGTCACGACGGTGACGTCGGCCTCCGCCTCGCGGGCACAGTCCGCCACCGAGCGGACGCTATGGCCCACCTCCAGCCCGATGTCCCACAGGAAGGTGAGGAACGCGGAGACGGGGTCGCGCCAGGCGGCGGCGTCGCCGTCCGGGACGACGACCATGATGTCGATGTCGGAGCAGGGATGCAGCTCGCCGCGGCCGTAACCGCCGACCGCGACCAGTGCGAGCTGCTGTGCCGCCTCGCCGAGGTGCATCCGCCAGGCGCGCACCAGTGCGACGTCGATGAGCCTGGCGCGATCGCGCACCAGGTGTTCGACTGCTTCGTCGGCCTTGAAACGTTGCCTGAGTTCGCGGTCGCCGGCCTCGAGCGCATCGCGGAACTGCCTGATGGTCTCCGGGCCTGGCGTCGCCTCCAATCCCGGCAGGGCCCCGCCCGCCTCCGCGGAGACGGCCGGACGCGCCGCGCTGTCGCCGGGGGTGCTCAGATGCGTCCCACGGCGCCCAACGTGAGCACCTCGTGGCCGTCCTCCGTGACCAGGAGGGTGTGCTCCCACTGGGCGGACAGCGAGTGATCCTTGGTGACCACCGTCCAGTTGTCCGGCAGCAGCCGTACCTGGCGCTTGCCGGCGTTGACCATCGGCTCGATGGTGAAGGTCATGCCGGGCTGCAGTTCCATGCCGGTGCCCGGCTTGCCGTAGTGCAGCACCTGCGGGTCCTCGTGAAACTCCCGGCCGATGCCGTGGCCGCAGTACTCCCGCACCACGGAGCAGTTCTCTGCTTCGACGTAGTCCTGGATGACATGGCCGATGTCGCCGAGGCGCACGCCGGGCCTGACCATCTCGATGCCGCGGCGCATGGCCTCGTGCGAGACTTCGCTGACGCGCCGGCCGCCGATGGTCGGCTCGCCGACATAGAACATGCGGCTGGTGTCGCCGTGCCAGCCGTCCTTGATGACGGTGATGTCGATGTTGACGATGTCGCCCTTCTTGAGCTTGCGCTCGCCGGGGATGCCGTGGCACACGACGTGGTTCACCGAGGTGCAGATCGACTTGGGAAAGCCGCGGTAATTCAGCGGCGCCGGGATGGCGTCCAGCTCCCCGGTGATGTACTCGTGGCAGATGGCGTCGAGCTCGTCCGTGGACACGCCCGGCTGCACGTGCGCGCCGATCATGTCGAGCACCTGCGCGGCCAGCCGGCCTGCCAGGCGCATGCCGTCACGCTCGGCGGCGGTTTTCTTGAGAGTCACGGGCATATCGGATTCGGCCTCCCGAGCCGCAAAACTTCATCCCGGTTCAACCACTTAGTGTGGCCCCCGGGGTGGCCGGGGAGATTGTCCAACGAGGCGGCCTATGGTATAAAGCGCGCGCCTTAATCGCAATTAAATCCCACACACGCACCGTCACGCCCGGCTGGGTGCCTTCTTTTCCACGGAAAAGCGGGTTGCCGGGTGGGGTGCGTGGAGGCTCAACCCGAGGAGTACAACATGGCTTCTATCTCCATGCGCCAGATGCTGGAGGCCGGCGTTCATTTCGGCCACCAGACTCGTTTCTGGAACCCGAAGATGTCACCCTACATCTTTGGCGAACGCAACAAGATTCACATCATCAATCTCGAGAAGACCCTGCCGCTTTACATCAAGGCGCAGGAGTTCATCCGCAAGATGGCCACCGACGGCGGCAGCGTGCTGTTCGTCGGCACCAAGCGCTCCGCGCGCGATTCCATCCAGAAGGAAGCGGAGCGTTGCGGCATGCCCTTCGTCAGCTATCGCTGGCTGGGCGGCATGCTGACCAATTACAAGACCGTGAAGCAGTCGATCAAGCGCCTGTTCGAGCTCGAGCAGATGTCCGAGGACGGCACCTTCGAGAGCCTGTCGAAGAAAGAGGTGCTCGGGCTGAAGCGCGAAATGGAAAAGCTCGAGCGCAGCCTGGGCGGCATCAAGCACATGGGCTCACTGCCGGACGCGCTGTTCATCATCGACATCGAGCATGAGCGCATCGCCGTGGCCGAGGCCAACAAGCTCGGTATCCCGATCGTCGCCATCGTGGACACGAACTGCTCGCCCGAGGGCATCGACTACGTGATCCCTGGCAACGACGACGCGATGCGGGCGATCCAGCTGTACACCGGCGGGGTCGCCGACGCCGTGCTCGAGGGCAAGGCCTCCGTGCCGGAGGTGCCCGCCGGCGAGGACGACTTCGTGGAAGTGGACGAGGGCGGGCCCCGCAAGGCGCCGCGCAAGGGCGACGGCGCCCGCACGCGCGCCGCCAGGCCGAAGCCCGCTGCTGCGCCCGAGGCGCCCAAGGCGGCTGAAGCGCCCGAGGCTGCGCCGGCAGCTGCCGAGCCGGCCGCTCCTGCGGAGGATGCTGCCAAGGAAGCCGCGCCCGAGTAATCCCGCCGAACACGACTTAAAGGGGGCATTCCTTATTTGGAAATAAGGCGTGTCCCCGTTTCGAGGTAGAGATTGATGAATATTTCCGCATCCCTGGTCAAGGAGCTCCGCGAGCGCACCGGCGCCGGCATGATGGAGTGCAAGAGGGCGCTGGTAGAGACCGGCGGCGACATCGAGGCGGCCGTGGAGCACATGCGCAAGCAGGGGCTTGCCAAGGCCGACAAGAAGGCCGGCCGGATCGCGGCCGAGGGCCTGGTGGTGATCACCGCCGCCGCGGATCACAAGAGCGCGGCGGTCGTCGAGGTGAACTGCGAGACCGATTTCGTGGCCGGCGGCGACGATTTCCGCAATTTCGCCAACGCGGTGGGCGAGCTGGTGCTGGAGAAGCGTCCGGCCGACCTGGAGGCGCTGCTGGGCCTGCCGCTCGACGGCGCAACCGTCGAGGAGAAGCGCCGCGCCCTGGTCGCCAAGATCGGTGAGAACATCGGCGTGCGCCGCTTCGAGATCCTCGAATCCGCAGGCCTGGTGGGCACTTACCTGCACGGCACCCGGATCGGCGTGCTGGTGGCGGTCGACGGCGGCGACGAGGAGCTGGCGCGCGACCTGGCGATGCACATCGCGGCCTCGCGGCCGCAGTACGTGGACGAGAGCGGGATCCCGGGCGACTTCCTCGCCAAGGAGCGGGAGATCCTGGTCGAGCAGGCCAAGGGCGAGGGCAAGCCCGCCGAGATCGTCGCGAAGATGGTCGAGGGCCGGCTGCGCAAGCAGCTCGCCGAAATCACGCTGGTCGGCCAGCCCTTCGTCAAGGACCCGGACACCACCGTCGGCAAGCTGCTCGGGTCTCACGGCGCCGCCGTGAAGGGCTTCGTGCGCTTCGAGGTGGGCGAGGGCATCGAGAAGAAGGCCGACAATTTCGTGGAAGAGGTCATGGCGCAGGTGCGCGGCGGCTGAGGCCCGGCACGTTGCACAGCGACATTTCCACCGCCATGGGCCACGGCGCCGGCAGATGAGGTAAGCTTGAGGGCCCCGCGGACAGCGGGGTTCTTTTTTGCGGCAGGCACTGCCGAAGAATCGATCGCAGGGGGCGAGATGAGCCGGAAAGTTCCGAAACGAATCCTCCTCAAGCTGAGCGGCGAGGCGCTCCTCGGCGGCGTCGACTACGGCATCGACCCGGAGGTCATCAACCGCATCGCGAGCGAGCTGCGCGACGTCCGCGAGCTGGGTATCCAGGTGGCCGTGGTCATCGGCGGGGGCAACATCTTCCGCGGCGCCGGGCTGGCCGAGGGCGGCATGGACCGGGTCACCGGCGACCAGATGGGCATGCTCGGCACCGTGATCAATGCGCTGGCCATGCAGGATGCGCTGGAGAAACTCGGCGTGCACTCGCGCGTCATGTCCGCCATCAAGATCAACGAGATCTGCGAGGACTACATTCGCCGGCGCGCCATCCGCCACCTCGAGAAGAGCCGCGTCGTGCTGCTCGCCGCCGGCACCGGCAACCCCTTTTTCACCACGGACACTGCGGCCAGCCTGCGCGCCATCGAGATCAACGCCGACCTGCTACTCAAGGCGACCAAGGTCAACGGCGTCTACTCGGCCGACCCGACGCGCTTCCCGGACGCCGAGCGGTACACCCGCCTCACCTACGACGCCGTGCTCGACGCGCGCCTCGGCGTAATGGATGCGACTGCCGTGGTGATGTGCCGCGACAACGATCTGCCGCTGCGCGTTTTCAACGTGCACAACCGGGGCGACCTGTTGCGAATCATCAACGGCGAGGATATCGGCACGCTGGTGACGCGGGCGCCGGACCCGGCCGCGGAAGCCTGAGGGGGAACAGAGCATGCTGCAGGACATCAAGAAGGACGCTGACGCGCGCATGGGGAAGAGTGTCGAGTCACTGCGTTCGGAGCTGAAGAAGCTGCGCACGGGCCGCGCCCACACCAGCCTGCTGGACCACATCACGGTGGAGTACTACGGCAGCGATGTGCCGCTCAGCCAGGTGGCGAACATCGGCGTGGAGGACGCGCGCACGCTCACCATCACGCCGTGGGAGCGCAGCATGGTGCAGCCGGTCGAGAAGGCCATCATGACCTCCGACCTGGGCCTCAATCCCAATACCGCCGGCACCGTGATTCGCGTGCCCCTGCCGCCGCTCACCGAGGAGCGGCGCCGCGACATGGGCAAGGTGGTGCGCCACGAGGGCGAGAACGCCAAGGTGGCGATTCGCAACATCCGTCGCGACGCGCTGCACACCGTCAAGGAGCTCCTGAAGGAAAAGGAGATCACTGAGGACGATGATCGCCGCGCGCACGACGAGATCCAGCAGCTCACCGACAAGCACATCGCGCTGGTGGACAAGGTCGTCGAGGAGAAGGAACAGGAACTGCTCGAGGTTTGAGGCCGCAGGGCCTTGCCGCATCCCCAATGAGCGTTCCTAACATGCCTGCCCACGTCGCCGTCATCATGGACGGCAACGGCCGTTGGGCCCGGCAGCGGTCCAAGCCGCGCCAGGCCGGCCACCGCGCCGGCGTCAAGACCGCCCGGGCCATGGTCGAAGCCTGCGCACGCCGTGGCATCGGCGTGCTGACCTTGTTCGCTTTTTCCAGCGAGAACTGGCGTCGGCCGCGGCGCGAGGTCGGTGCATTGATGCGACTGTTCATCGAGGCGCTGGACCGCGAGGTGGAGGAGCTGCACGGCAATGGCGTCCGGCTGGCGTTCATCGGTGATCGCGACGGCCTGTCACCGACCCTGCAGGCGCGCATGGCGGCTGCCGAGGCGCGCACGCGCGACAACCAGCGGCTGGTGCTGGTGATCGCGCTCGCTTACGGCGGGCGCTGGGACATTGCCCAGGCGGCGCGGCGGCTGGCGCAGGATGCCGCCGCCGGGCGGCTCGACCCGGCGTCCATCGACGAGGCCGCGCTGGCTGATCGCATGGCACTGGCCGGCCTGCCGGACCCGGACTTGCTCATCCGCACCGGCGGCGAGCATCGCATCAGCAATTTCCTGCTCTGGAACCTGGCGTACGCGGAATGCTGGTTCACCGACTGCCTGTGGCCCGACTTCGGCGAAGCGGAGCTGGATGCGGCGCTGGAGCGCTTCCGGCGCGTCGAGCGCCGCTTCGGCCTGACCTCGGAGCAGATCGACTCGGCGCAGGAGGATGGCGCGTGCTGAAGGAGCGGATCATCACCGCCGTGCTGCTGGCCGCCGCACTGCTCACGGTGCTGTTCTTCGCGCACGCCGACGTCGGCGTGGTGCTGTTTGCGCTGCTGCTGCTGGTGGCCGCCTGGGAGTGGGCGGGACTGGCGCAGGCACCCCGCGCGGTGCACCGTGCCGCTTTCACGCTGGTGATCGCGGTGCTGATCGGCATGCTCGCCTGGCGCATGCCCACCGGCAACCTGGCGGCGGCATTAGTATGGGCGCAGCTCGCGGTCTGGGGGGTGGTGGGCATTGCCCTGGCGCGCTTCCCGTTGAAGATCCCGCGCGGCGTCGTCATCGCGGCCGGCGTCGTCATCCTGCCGCTGGCCTGGCTGACCCTCGCACACGTGCTCAAGACGCGCGCCTTCGGTGCGCCGTGGGCGCTCTACCTGTTCGTGGTCGTGGCGGCGGCTGACGTCGGCGCATATTTTGCCGGCCGCACCTTCGGCCGCGTCAAGCTGGCGCCGCTGATCAGTCCGGGCAAGACCTGGGAGGGCCTGATCGGCGGGCTGGCACTGGTGGCGCTGGTGGGCGCCGCCGGCGCGCAGTACTTCGACGTGCCGGCACTGGCGCTCATTGCGCTGGTGCTGGCGGTCGCCGGCATTTCCGTGGTGGGCGACCTCGGCATCAGCATGCTCAAGCGCAGCATCGGCCTGAAGGACACCGGCCAGCTCTTTCCGGGTCACGGCGGGGTGCTCGACCGGATCGACAGCCTGCTGGCAGCCATTCCGCTGTACGCGCTCGGGCTGCACTGGCTGGTCGCGCCGTGAAGGGACTCGCCGTGCTTGGGGCGACCGGCAGCGTCGGTGTCAGCACGCTGGACGTGGTGGCGCGCAATGCAGATCGCTTCGCAGTGCGCGCACTGACCGGGCACCGCAACTGGGAGCTGCTGCTGGAGCAATGCCGGCAGTTCCGGCCGGCGGTCGCGGTGCTGGCCGATCCCGAGGCGGCCGCAAAGCTCGAGGCCGCGGTGCGCGCGGAGGGCTTGCCGGTGGAAGTGCAGGCCGGTGCGGCCGCGCTGGCGCCGGCGGCGGAGCGCGACGACGTCGACTTCGTGATGGCGGCCATCGTCGGCGCGGCAGGACTGTTGCCCACGCTCGCGGCCGCGCGGGCCGGCAAGCGCGTACTGCTGGCCAACAAGGAAGCCGTGGTGATGGCCGGCGGGCTGCTGCGCGCGGCGCTGGCGGCATCCGGCGGCACGATCGTGCCCATCGACAGCGAGCACAACGCACTGTACCAGTGCCTGCCGGAGGGCCGCGGCGCGGACCCCGACGGCGCCGGCGTGCTGAGCCTGGTGCTGACGGCCTCGGGCGGGCCGTTCCTGGACACGCCGCTCGAGGCGCTCGAGACGGTGACGCCGGCGGCCGCCTGCCGGCATCCCAACTGGGACATGGGGCGCAAGATCTCGGTCGACTCGGCCACCATGATGAACAAGGGCCTCGAGATCATCGAGGCCTGCCGGCTGTTCGCGGTCGAGCCCGGGCGGGTCAAGGTGGTGATCCACCCGGAAAGCATCATTCACTCGCTGGTCGAATACCGCGACGGCTCGGTGCTGGCCCAGCTCGGCAACCCCGACATGCGCACGCCGATCGCGCACGCGCTGGCCTGGCCGGACCGTATCCCCTCCGGCGTGGCGCCGCTGGACCTCGCGGCGCTCGGCCAGCTGAGCTTCCGCCCGGCCGACCAGGACCGGTTCCCGTGCCTCGCGCTGGCCATCGCGGCGGCCGAAGCCGGCGGTGCGGCGCCCATCGTGCTGAATGCCGCCAACGAGGTAGCGGTGGCCGCGTTCCTGGACGGCCGCATCCGTTTTACCGCCATCCCCGCAGTGATCGACACAGTTCTGGCACAATACGCGGGCCCCGATCCGGGCGAGCTTGACGCGATCCTGGCGCTGGATGCCCGGGCCAGGGTGTCGGCCGAGGAGAAAATCCGGGAATTGGCACTCTAAATGTTTCCGGCGGCCCCGCGTCGCCGGCCGTCCATCATGAACCGAGGCAAGAATTGAGCGGAGTCCTGACATCAGCCCTGGCATTCGTCGTTGCCATCGCCGTGCTCGTGGCGGTGCACGAGTTCGGCCACTTCTGGGTCGCGCGTCGCCTCGGCATCAAGGTGTTGCGGTTCTCGATCGGTTTCGGTCGTCCGCTGTGGCGCCGCACCGGGGCCGACGGTACCGAGTACTGGGTCTCCGCGATCCCGCTGGGTGGATACGTGAAAATGCTCGACGAGCGTGAGGGCGAGGTGGCGCCGGAAGATCTGCCGCGCACCTTCAACAGCCAGCCGCCGTCACGCCGCATCGCCGTGCTGTTCGCGGGCCCCGCCTTCAATTTCCTGTTCGCCATCGTCGCCTACTGGATCATGTTCGTGGCCGGCGTGCCGGCAATGAAGCCGCTGATCGGCACGGTCGAGGCCGATTCGCCGGCGGCGGTGGCTGGCCTGCGGGCGGGCGACCGGATTCTCGCGGTGGGGGAGTCGCGCACCGAGACCATGATGGACGCCCAGCTCGAGTTGCTGAGCGCGATGGTTCCCGGCGGCCGGGCTACCCTAGAGGTCGAGGGCGAGGACGGCAGCCGGCGCGTGGCGCACATCGACTACCAGGGCGACACGCATGCCCTGACCGAGCCCGGCGCCATGTTTCCCGGCCTCGGCATCGGCCTGTGGCGGCCGCAGTTTCCCGCCGTGATCGGTCAGGTGCTCCCCGAGGGCACGGCGGCCGCGGCGGGCCTCGCCGAGGGTGATCGCGTGCTCAGCGCCGCCGGCCGGCCGGTGGCCGACTGGGCTGACTGGGTGGCCTTCGTGCGTGCGCGGCCCGGCGAGACGGTGCAGCTCGTCGTGGAGCGTGACGGCCAGTCGCAGTCCATGGAGCTGTTCATCGGCGCCGCCGACGAGGACGGTGAGCGGGTCGGCAGGATTGGCGCCGCTCCGCAGGTGACGCCGGAGATGTGGGATCCGGCGCGCACCGAGCAGCGTTTCGGCCCCGTCGGCGCCGTTGGCGAGGCGCTGGCGGAGACCTGGAGGATGTCGGCGCTGACGGTCACCATGATGGGCCGCATGATCGTCGGCCAGGTGTCGGTGAAGAACATCAGCGGGCCGATCAACATTGCGCAGGCGGCCGGTTTCACCGCTGCGGCGGGGGCGGTCGCCTTCCTGAGCTTTCTCGCCATCGTCAGCATCAGCCTCGGCATCATCAACCTGCTGCCGATTCCGCTGCTGGACGGCGGGCAGATCGTCTACCAGTGTGTTGAGATCGCGAAGGGCAGCCCGGTTTCCGACCGGACGCAGATCATCGGCCAGCAGGTCGGCATTCTGCTGCTGCTGATGCTGATGAGTTTCGCCTTCTACAACGACATCGTCCGGCTGGCCAGTGGCTGAGGTGCGAGTGAAGCAAAGTTTCCTGGCCGGAATGGCCGTCCTGCTGGCGATTGTCCTCGGCCCTGGCGTGGCGCCGGCCGCGGCACAACAGGCCGATGACTTCGTCGTCCGCGATATGCGGGTCGAGGGCCTGCAAAGAATCTCCGAGGGCACGGTGTTCAACTACCTGCCGGTCAGCATCGGCGATCGGCTCGACGGCCAGCGCGTTGCCGAGGCGATTCGCGCGGTGTTCGGCACGGGGTTGTTCGCCAGCGTCGAGCTGCGCCGCGACGGCGACGTGCTGGTGATCGCGGTGCGCGAGCGTCCCTCCATCCGCAACCTCACCATCACCGGCAACAAGGACATCAAGACGGACGACCTGATGGAGTCGCTGCGCGGCGTGGGCCTGATGCGGGGCGGCACGTTTGACCGTCCCGTGCTCGAGGACCTGCAGCAGTTCCTCACCGACCAGTACTACAGCCGCGGCAAGTACAGCGTTGCGGTGGACACGCGGCTCACCGAGAACGAAGCCGAGAACACCGTGGATATCTCGGTGCAGATCAAGGAAGGCGAGCGCGCCCGTATCCGGCAGGTCGCGATCGTCGGTAACGAGGTGTTCAGCGACGAGGAGATTCTCGACGGCTTTGAGAGCCGCACGCGCAACTGGCTGTCCTGGTATCGGCAGGACGACCGCTACTCCAGGGAAACACTGGTCGGCGATCTCGAGACGCTGCAGTCTTTCTACATGGATCGCGGCTACGCCAATTTCGAGGTCCAGTCGACGCAGGTGCAGATTTCGCCTGACCGGCAGAGTATCTACATCACCATCAACGTCGATGAAGGCGAGCCCTACAAGATCTCGGAGATCAGGCTCGCCGGCAACATGGTGGTGCCCGAGGAGCAGCTCAGGCGGCTGGTGCTGAGCAAGCCGGGGGATACTTTCTCGCGCCGCCAGCTGACCCAGACCGCTGAGCTGATCACTTTCCGGCTCGGGGAAGACGGCTTCGCCTTTGCGCGCGTCGACCCTGTGCCGTCCGTGTCGCCGGACACCAACGAAGTCTCGGTGACCTTCTACATCGACCCGGGCAAGCGCGCCTACGTGCGGCGCATCAGCTTCGCCGGCACCACGGCCATCAATGACGAGGTGTTGCGCCGCGAGATGCGCCAGCTGGAAGGCGGCTACCTGTCGAACCGGGCGCTCGAACGCTCCGAGCAGCGCCTGCAGCGACTGCCCTTCATCGAGGAAGTCAGCAAGGAAACCAATCCCGTGGTCGGCAGCGACGACCTCGTGGACATCGAGTTCGACGTGAAGGAGGGCCTGCCGGGCAGCTTTGGCGGCGGCGTCGGTTATTCCGGGCTGCAGGGCGTCATCCTCAACGCCAACTTCGTGCACACCAATTTCCTCGGCACGGGCAACCGCATCGAGGCCGACGTCAACACCGGCAAATACAGCACGGTCTACAGTTTCCTGCACACGGATCCCTACGTCACGCCGGACGGTGTCGCACGCACGGTGTCGGCTTCGTACCGTGACATCACGCAGTTCGTTTCGGGCGCGTCCGAATTCGGCACCAAGACGGGGCAGCTCGGCCTCGAGTACAGTTACCCGATCTCCGAGTACACCCGCCTGCGGTTCGGTGCCCAGCTGCTCGACACCAGCCTGATCACCAACGCCTCGAGTCCTTTCCAGTCAGTGCGCTGGGTCCAGCTGAACGGCGATTCGACCGTCACCGACGTGCCGGGCGGCTCGATTTACGGCACCGATTTCCAGGCCTACGAACTGTTGCTGGGTTGGTCATTCGATTCGAGGAACCGGGTATTTTTCGCGGATCGCGGGTCCCGTCACCGCGTTTCGCTCAATTACACCGTGCCCGGCAGCAAAGTCGAGTACTACACGCTGCGCTACGACTTGCTGAGTTACTTCCCCTTCTTTGGTCCCACGTTCCTGGAGTTGAGCGGCGAGGTGATGTACGGGGACGGGCTCGGGGACACCACGGAGCTGCCGCCCTACAAGCGGTTCTTCGGCGGCGGTCCGGGGTCGGTGCGCGGCTTCCGGGAAGGCTACATGGGCCCGCGGGACACCAACAACCGGCCGTTCGGCGGCAACCTGCGCGCCAGCAGCCAGCTGGAGATGATCATTCCGGTGCGGGGTGAACTGGGCAGCACGACGCGTTTCAGTTTGTTCCTGGACGCCGGTAATATATTCTCCACCGATGCCACGCCGTTCTTCGATCCGCAGACGGGTGAGCCGAGCAGCTTCGATTTTTCCGCTTCCGATCTGAAGTACTCGTTCGGCGCCTCGTTCCAGTGGCTCGCGCCGCTCGGCCTGTTCAAGTTCAGCTACGGCTTTCCGCTGAACGACGACAGTTTCGACGACACGGAGCGGTTCCAGTTCACCATCGGCTCGGCGTTCTGATTGCCCGGACCGGGCGCCGGCCAGGCCAACCGACACAAAATCATTGAGGACAGCGTACGAATGAACGCAATCACTCGAATCTCCGGCGCGCTGCTGCTCGCCGCAATGCTCGCGCTACCCGCCACTGCGATGGCGGAAAACAAGATCGGCGTCGTCAAGCTGAACCAGCTTTTCGAGGAGGCGCCGCAGTCGCTGGCGCTGCAGCGCTCGCTCTCCGAGGAGTTCGCCCCGCGCGAGCGCGACCTGCGCGCCAAGCGCGAGGAACTGGTGAACGTCGAAAAGCGTATCCAGGAGGGCGAGGGCTTCATGTCGGACGACGAGCGCCGCCGCCTCGAGCAGACGCTGCGCGACGGTCAGCGTGACCTGCAGCGTTCGCAGAACGAGTTCGTCGAGGACTTGAACCTGCGGCGCAACGAGCGACTCGGCGACCTGCAGCGCCTGTTCATCAGCGAGATCCAGGCCTTCGGCAAGGCCCAGGGCTTCGACCTGATCCTGGTGGACGGCATCGTCCACGCCAGCGACAAGCTCGACGTCACCCAGCAGGTGCTCCAGGTGCTGCAACGCCGGCACCAGGGCGGTTGAGGCCGGCGGACAGCGCCCGATGACGAGGAGCCTCGGCGAACTCGCCGTCCGCCATGGGCTCGAGCTGCGCGGCGATCCCGACACGCGGGTCGCACGCGTAGGGACGCTGCAGGCGGCAGGACCCGACGCGGTCTCCTTTCTCGCCAATCCGCGCTACCGGAAGTACCTCGCCACCACCCAGGCCGGCGCGGTCGTGCTCGAGCCCGAGCTCGCCGAGCAATGCGGCACGGCGGTGTTGATCTCGAAAAATCCCTACGCGGCCTATGCCAGGATCGCTGCCGACCTGCAGCCCGAGCCGGCGTTCGAGCCAGGCGTTCGCGCCGGGGCCTCGGTCGATCCCTCCGCCGAGGTGGCCGGGGACGCCTGCATCAGCCCCGGCGCCGTGGTCGAGGCGGGCGCGCGCATCGGCGCGGGCGCCTTTGTCGGTCCGAACTGCGTCGTCGGGGCGGGTGCGCAGCTCGGTCCCGGCAGCCGGCTGGTGGCCAATGTCACGCTGTGCCACGGCGTGCGTCTCGGGGCGCGGGTGCTGGTGCATCCGGGCGCGGTGATCGGTGCGGACGGCTTCGGCCTCGCCCGCGAGCCTGAAGGTTGGATCAAGGTGCCGCAGCTCGGCTCGGTGCTCATCGGCGACGATGTCGAGATCGGCGCCAACACGACCATCGACCGCGGCGCCATCGACGACACCGTCATCGAGGACGGCGTCAAGCTCGACAACCAGATCCAGGTGGCTCACAACGTGCGCATCGGTGCGCACACCGTGGTGGCCGGCTGCGCGGGCATTTCCGGCAGCACCATTATCGGCCGCAACTGCATGATCGCCGGCGCCGTGGGCATCGCCGGTCATCTCGAGATCGCCGACGGCACCGTGATCACCGGCCTGACCATGGTCAGCCGCTCGATCAGCAAGCCGGGCGTATACTCTGGCGCGTTGCCGCTCGACGAGGCGGCGAGCTGGCGGCGCAATGCGGCGCGGTTCCGCCAGCTCGACCGGCTGGCGAAGCGCGTGGGACGCCTGGAGCGCCAGGCGGGATCCAGGGACGACCCCGCGGATGCGTCCGCCGACGAAGGCGACGAAGAGGCTATGAATGACTGAAGACAGTTCGCTCGACCTGCAGCAGATCATGGTGTATCTGCCGCACCGCTACCCCTTTCTGCTCATCGACCGGGTGCTGGAGCACACGCCGGGCGGCGAAATCGTCGCCATCAAGAACGTCACCTGCAACGAGCCGTTCTTCCAGGGCCATTTCCCGGGGCGTCCGATCATGCCCGGCGTGCTGATCATCGAGGCGATGGCGCAGGCCGCCGGCGTGCTGGCCTTCCGCACCGCCGGCGTGGAGCCGACGGAGAACTCGACCTTCTATTTCGTGGGTATCGACAAGGCGCGCTTCAGGGCGCCGGTGGTGCCGGGCGACCAGCTGGTGCTCAAGGCCCGCGTGGAGCGCCGCATCCGGACGATCTGGCGCTTCCAGACCGAGGCGAGCGTGGACGGCAAGGTGGTCGCCTCGGCCGTGATGATGGTGGCGCCGGAGGGAGGCAGGTCGTGATTCACCCGACGGCAATCGTGGCGCCCGATGCGCGCATCGACGAGAGCGTGGAGATCGGGCCCTATTCGGTCATCGGCGCGGGCGTGGAAATCGGTGCGGGCTCGGTCATCGGGCCGCACGTCGTCATCAACGGGCCGACGGTGATCGGCGCGCAGAACCGCATTTTCCAGTTCGCCTCCATCGGCGACGCGCCGCAGGACAAGAAGTACGCCGGCGAGCCGACGCGGCTGGTGATCGGCGACCGCAACACCATTCGCGAGTGCGTCACCATCAATCGCGGCACCGTGCAGGACGAGGGCGTCACGCGCATCGGCGACGACAACTGGATCATGGCCTATGCACACATTGCGCATGACTGCGTGGTGGGCAACCAGGTCATCCTGGCGAACAACGTGTCGCTGGCCGGCCATTGCCACGTCGGCGACTGGGCGATCTTCGGCGGCTTCTCCGGGCTGCACCAGTTCTGTCGCGCCGGCGCGCACTGCTTCATGGGCAAGTACGCCGGGGTGAGCCAGGACGTGCCGGCCTACGTGATGATCGGCGGCACGCCCCCGGCCCCGCACGGCATCAACGCCGAGGGCCTCAAGCGCCGCGGCTTCAGCCCCGAGCAGATTTCCAACGTGCGCCATGCCTACAAGCTGCTGTACCGCAGCGGCATGAAGCTGGCCGAGGCGCTGGCCGAGATCGAGAAGCTCGCGGCGGAGCAGCCCGAGCTGGAAATCTTCGCGGCCTCGATCCGGGACGCCACGCGCGGCATCGTGCGTTAGCCGGGCGCCAAGATGCCTGGCTTCAGCGCCCATTCCGGAGCCCCGCCACGGGGCGGCCTGCGCGTCGGGCTGATTGCCGGTGAGCCCTCCGGCGACCTGCTCGGCGCCGGCCTGGTGCGCGAGATCCGGCGCCGTTACCCGGACGCCGAGTTCTGCGGCATCGCCGGCCCCGCCATGCTCGCGCAGGGGGTCGAGAGCTGGACGCCGATGGAGCGGCTTTCGGTGATGGGCATCTTCGAGGTGCTCAAGGACCTGCCCGGGCTGCTGAAGGTCCGCCGCGCGGTGACGGCGCGCTTCGCGGCGCTGCGTCCCGACGTGGTCGTGGGCATCGATTCCCCGGATTTCACGCTCGGCGTCGAGCGGCGCCTGCGCGCCGCGGGCATCCGCACGGTGCATTACGTCAGCCCGTCCATCTGGGCCTGGCGGCCCGGCCGCGTGCACGGCATCGGCAAGGCTGCGGACAAGGTGCTCTGCCTGCTGCCCTTCGAGCCGCCGTTGTATGCCGAGCACGGCATCGCCGCAGAGTTCGTGGGCCACCCGATGGCGGACGAAATTCCCGTGGCGCCGGACCGCGCAGCCGCCCGCGCCGCGCTGGGGATCGTCGAGCAAGGCAGCGCCCGCGAGGTGATCGCGCGCTTGGGGATGTCCACCGACACGTCGCGCAGGTTGTTCTCCCGCGCGCCGCGCACCTGGATGTGGTCGAGGTCGTCCGTCATCCGCCTGACCGTATCGACCGGTTCCGTCGTGGAAACTGATCGCACGTGACCGAGCGGATCGTGGAAGTGAACGGGGTGGAGCTGTGCGCCGAGACGTTCGGCG
>CBDDRR010000306.1:0-18634 GCA_965233095.1 uncultured bacterium | reverse complement strand
GTGCCGCCGGCCATGGCCACCGACACGTCCGCACCCGCCAGCACCGGCGCATCGTTTACGCCATCGCCCACCATCAGCACGGTTTCTCCGTCGGCCTGGCGAGCACGCAGCAACGCCAGCTTGTCCTCGGGCGTCATGGCCGCCTGCCAGCGGCTGACGCCGGCAGCCATGGCAACAGGCGCGACCGCCTCCGCGGCATCGCCGCTTGCCACCTCCATAGTGAGGCCGAGGGCGCCGAGACGGACCAGCTGCTGGCGCGCACCGCCGCGCAGGCGGTCCGCCAGCCGGAAGACCGCCGCCACCCCATGCTCGTCCGCCAGGCAGACCGCGGTGTCGTCGCCTGCGACTGCCGGTGAATCCTGCCCGCCGAGCGCGGCGGCCCAGTCCGGCCGCCCCAGCCGCCAGCGACGTTCGCCGACCACGCCCTCGACGCCGAGGCCCGGCACAACGCGCACGTCGACCGCTTCCCCGGCGGGATGCGCGACCGTGAAAGCGCGGGCGATGGGATGCTCGGATACTGCCTCGAGCGCCGCTGCGATGCCGAGTGCCTCAGCAGCGTCGAGGGAACCGCGCGGCTCTACGGCCGTGATACGAAGTTGCCCGAGGGTGAGCGTGCCGGTCTTGTCGAAGATGATCCGCTCGACCTTGGCGAGCTGCTCGATCGCGCCCGCGCGCGTCACCAGCAAACCGCGCCGCGCCAGGAAACCGGTGGCCGCGGTGAGCGCCGCCGGGGTGGCAATCGACAATGCACACGGGCAGGTCACGACCAGCACGGCCAGCGTGATCTCGAATGCTCGCGAAGGGTCCACCGCGTTCCACGCGAACCAGGTCAGCGCCGCGGCGCTGAGCACGCCGACGACGAACCAGCGCGCCACCCGGTCGGCTGCCGCGGCGATCGGCGTGCGCTCGGACTGCGCGCGATCCAGCAGCCGGCCAATCGCCGATACCAGCGTATCGCCGCCGGTGCGCTCGACCTCGAACTCCATCGGGTCGCCAAGGTTGACGCTGCCGGCGAGCGCCGGCTCTCCCGTTTGGCGATCACGCGGCCGGGATTCGCCCGTGAGCATGGCCTCGTCGAGCCTGGCGCTGCCTGCGTGCACCCGGCCATCGGCCGGTACGGTCTCGCCGTGCCGCACCGAGACGATGTCACCGGGCCGCAGCTCACGCAGCGCCACCGCTTCCCAGCTGCCGTCGGGGGCACGCCGCCGGGCGGCCTCGGGCAGCAGCCTGGCCAGTGCATCCTGGGTGTCGCCGGCATGGTGCCGTGCCTTCATTTCCAGGTATCGGGCCACCGACAGGAAGAACACGAACATGGTCACCGAGTCGAAGTAGACTTCGCCCTGGCCGCTGAACGTGTGCAACACGCTGGCCGACCAGGCACCGCCGATTGCGAGCGCCACGGGCACGTTCATGCCGGGCCGCCCGGAGCGGATGTCCCGCCAGGCGCCGGCGAAGAACGGCCGGCCGGAGTAGAGTGCGACCGGCGTGGCCACCACCAGGCTGACCCAGCGGAACAGCTGCTCCAGCCCCGGGTCCATGTCCTGGAAGGCGCCCACGTACAGCGCGACCGCGTACATCATCACCTGCATCATGCCGATGCCGGCCACGCCGAGCCTGCGCAGTGCGGCGCGTTGCTCGCGCAGCGCCATGTCGGCGGCTCCCGCACTGCCCGGGTGCGGCTGGTAGCCGAGGCGCGACAGCACGCCCAGCGCACCGCTGAGCGGCAGCACGCCGGGTTCCCACACGAGGCGGGCGCGCGCCGTGGCGGGATTGACGCGAATCTCCCTGACACCGGGCACCTGCTCGAGGCTGCGCTCGATCAGCCAGCCGCAAGCTGCGCAGCGCACACCCTCGACCAGCATGGTGCAGCTGCGCAGCCCGTCCCCCGCCGGCGCGCTGACGGCTTCCAGCATCTCGGGGCGGTCGAACGGCCGCCACGGCAGCTCTGGCGACTCGGCCGCGGCGGCATCTGCCGGGCGGAGGGCAGGGACGGTGCGGAAGCGGTAGAAATCTGCCAGTCCCGAGTCGCGAATCAGTTCGGCCACGGCCTTGCAGCCCGGGCAGCAAACACGGTGCGACCGCTCACTGATGTCGACGAACCAGGGCTCCGTGCCGGTGAGCGGCTCGCCGCAGTGGAAGCAGGCGCTCTCGGCCACGGCCGGTCAGGGTGCCGACGGCGGCGCCAGCACCAGCTCGCGTGCGCCCTCGAGCTCGCCCGACAGGCGCCAGGCCAGGTCGCCGGGATAGAGCTGCACGTACCAGCGGCCTGCGGGCGTCTCGAGCTTGCCGCTCCAGCCCTCCGGCGAGCGGGTGAGCTTCACCAGCCGGTCGCGTTCCTCGACCAGCGGGTGCGACAGGCGCAGTTCCAGAGATTCCGGCTCGACCGATTCAGGCGCCAGCCTGACCACGACCAGGCTCGCGTCGGCAATGAGCCGGATCTCCGCAGTGACGCCAAGCGCGGCTGCGGCGAGGTCGCGTTCGCGACGTTGCTCGATAGAACGCGCAATGCGCGAGTAATCGTCCACAACCATCGGGTTCGGCCGGCTGACCGCCAGCCAGATGGTGACGAAGCTGGCTATCACCACGGAGGCGGGCAGCGCGATCAGGAACCATGGCCAGAACTGGCGGTACCAGGGTTCCGGGTCGCGGCCGTCTTCCGGCGCCGGGTCGGTCCGCACGCTCATCGCGAGTCCGCCGGCCCGATGAAGCGGGTGCCGCGTTCGATGGTGGCGGGCACATCGCCGATCGCCTCGACCACCAGCGTGACTTCCGCGCCGCCTGGCGGCACCGCGCGCGCAGGCGCCTGGAGCCGCAGCGGCACGCGCCGCACTTCACCCGGAGCAGAGACCAGCGGCAGTGGCGTATCGAACCCTGTTTCCAGTCCCTCTATGCCGCGTGCCGAGACGCGATAACTGCGCTCTGTCTCGGTCTTGTTGACGAACGTGATGGTGTAGACGTTCTCGACCAGGCCGCCCGGGAGCTCGCGATAGAGCATGTTCCGGTCGCGGATGACGTCGACGATCAGCGTGCTGCGGTTGGCCACGGCCACGCCGAAGCCGACCAGCAAGGTCAGCAGCAGCACGCCGTAGATCATCACCCGCGGCCGCAAAACGCGCACCGGCTGCCGTTCTTCCATGGCGTGATGCGTGGAATAGCGGATCAGCCCACGTGGGTACTTCATCTTGTCCATGACGTCGTTGCAGACGTCCACGCAGGCGGCGCAGGCGATGCACTCGATCTGCAGCCCCTCGCGGATATCGATTCCCGTCGGGCAAACCTGCACGCACATGTTGCAGTCGATGCAGTCGCCGAGCCCCACCGATTTCGGGTCGACCGAACGCTTGCGGCCGCCGCGCGGTTCGCCCCGGTGCGGGTCGTAGGAGATGATCATCGTGTCCTTGTCGAACATCGCGCTCTGGAAACGCGCATAGGGACACATGTACTTGCAGTCCTGCTCCCGGAGCAGCCCCGCGTTGCCGTAGGTGGCGAAGCCGTAGAACAGCACCCAGAACGTCTCCCACGGGCCGGCCGAGAAGGTCAGCAGCTTCGGGCCCAGCTCGGTCGCCGGCGTGAAATACGCGACGAAGGTGAAGCCCGTCCACAGCGCGAAGGTGATCCAGAGGAACTGCTTGGCGCTCTTGCGCAGCACCTTCTCGCGCGTCCACGGGCCCTTGTCCAGCTTGCGGCGCTGGCCGTGGTTGCCCTCCGTGATGCGCTCCATCCACAGGAACGCCTCGGTCCACACCGTTTGCGGGCAGGCGTAGCCGCACCACAGCCGGCCGGCGATCGCGGTGACGAAAAACAGCGTCAGGGCTGCGATGATCAGCAGCCACGCCATGAAGAAGAAATCCTGCGGCCAGAAGGTCAGCCCGAAGATGTAGAACTTGCGGGCCGGCAGGTCGAACAGCACCGCCTGGCGGTCGTCCCAGGGCACCCAGGGCAGCAGGTAGTAGATGCCCAGCAACACCCACACGGCGAGGTTGCGCAGGGTGGCATAGCGCCCCTTGACCTCCCGCGGGTAGATCTTTTCGTGCGCGGCATAGAAAGACTCAGGGGCGGCGCCGCCGGCGCCGCCCTGGGGCTGGGCGTTCATTGCCGTTCCTCTCGACCCTGGTCGGCACGGGGGCGAAGCCGCCGACGCAGCAGGCCGCCGCGTCGTCCACCGCTTCTCTGACCGTCGCGCGGCCGTCGCGTTCCGCCGGCGGGCCCGGGCAGCTCGGTGCGGACCAGCCAGATGGCGAACAGTGCGGTCGACGCCGTCAGCAGCCAGAATCCGAAGAAGCCGATCGCGTAACCGGCCTGCCGGCTGATCTCCCAGCCCGGCGTGGTGGTGCCGGACAACACCTCGGGATCCACCATGGCGAAGAACACTGCGGATGCAGCGCACGCCATCAGGAACGACGCCCACGCCACATAGGCCACGTCGCGGTGTCGGCGGCGCCAGGTCCTGGGTCGTTCGCCGTCTTCGTCCTGCAGTCGCCGCGAGCCGCGCGCCATGTCGTTCCTCTTACTGGCCGGCCTGTCCGGAGAGGCGCAGCACATAGGCTGCCATCAGCCGGGATTGTTGCTCCCCGAGGATCGGCAGCTGCGCCGGCATGTTGTTCTGGCGGCCTTTCGTGATGGTCTCGGTGATGGTCCGGCGGTCGGAGCCGTAGAGCCAGTTATTGTCGGTCAGGTTGGGCGCGCCAAGTGCGGTCAAGCCCGAGCCGTCCATGCCGTGGCAGGCGCCGCATACCGCCCACATCGGCTGCGCTGCGGCCGCCATGTCCGCGTCATGCTCGAGATCAGCCAGGCTGCGCACGTACTCGACCATCTGCGCGACCGCGCGCTCGCCGCCGAGTGCGTCGCCCATCGGCGGCATCATGCCCGACCGCCCGTTCTGGATGCTGGCGAGAATTGCGGCCTCGTCGCCGCCCCACAACCAGGCGCCGTCGGTCAGGTTCGGGAAGCCGGGCGCGCCGCGGCCGTCGGAACCGTGGCACTGGGCACAGCGGTTGCCGAAGATGTTGCCGGCGGCGGCCATGGCGTCGCTGTTGCCGGCGAGCTCAGCGATCTCCAGGTCGTCGAAGCGTGCGAAGAAGGCTTGCTGGCGCTCGTCGACGCGCGCCACCTCTTCCTCGTACTGGCCCGTCTGGCTCCAGCCGAGCACGCCCTTGAAATTGCCCAGCCCGGGGTACAGCACCAGGTAGACGACGGAGAACGCGACCGTGAGGTAGAACAGCCACAGCCACCAGCGCGGCAGCGGGTTGTTGTACTCCCTCAAATCACCGTCCCAAACGTGGCCGGTCGTGTCCGAGGCCTTCTCGCCCGGGCTGGTCCTCGATGTCATCCACAGCAGCCACAAGGCGCCGACGATATTGGCCACGGTCAGCAGGATGATCCATCCGCTCCAGAAACTGCTCATCGCGATTCCCCGTTCTCAGGAGTGCTCTTGGGTGCGCGCTCGTCCTCCTCCAGCGGGAGGTTCGCGGCCTCTTTGAAGTCCTTGTGCCGGCGGCTGCTCCAGGCCCAGTAGACGATCCCGATGAACGAAATCATCAGGAGCAGCGTCCAGACGATATGCCAGTCGTCCCCGCTCACGTTCAGCGGCCCCGGCCGAGATTGGTGCCGAGGCTCTGCAGGTAGGTGATCACGGCATCCATCTCGGTCTTGTCCGCCAGCGCCGCGCCGACCCCTGCGATGTCCTCGTCGGAGTAGGGGTGGCCGAGCTTGCGCAAGGCCAGCATGCGCCGCTCGACGCTGCGCGAGTCGAGGCCGCGATTCTCCAGCCAGGGATACCCGGGCATGTTCGACTCCGGCACCAGCATGCGCGGGTCGATCAGGTGCAGGCGGTGCCACTCGTCGCTGTACAGCCCGCCGACGCGCGCCAGGTCGGGGCCGGTGCGCTTCGAGCCGAACT
Source organism: uncultured bacterium (assembly GCA_965233095.1). GTDB lineage: Bacteria > Pseudomonadota > Gammaproteobacteria > Steroidobacterales > XN24 > XN24. Next base: position 12,735 of record CBDDRR010000306.1, on the reverse strand, counting down.
GGAACGGCCGGTCATAGACCGATTCGCCGGCCAGCGAGTAGTGCCCGTATCGTTCAGTCTCGGCGCGGAACGGCCGGATCATCTGCGAGTGGCAGTTGTAACAGCCTTCGCGGATGAAGATGTCACGGCCCGCCAGCACCAGCGGCGGGTGCGGCTCGATGCCCGGTGCGGGGTCCCTGACCTGCGAGTCGAAAATCAGCGGGACGATCTCGACGAGCCCACCGACGCTGATCACCAGGATGACCAGCACCGCCATGAGGCCGACTTTTCTTTCAATGAGTTCGTGCTTCATGCCAGTTACTCCCTAGTGCGCCGGGGCCATGACGGGGACCTCCGCGGCTTTCGCGCCGCGAATGGTGCGCCAGGTGTTCCAGCACATGATCAGCATGCCGCCGAGGAACAGCACGCCGCCCAGCAACCGCACTGCGTAGAAGGGATAGGTGCGGGCGATGCTCTCGATGAAGGTGTAGGTGAGCGTGCCGTCCTCGTTGACCGCGCGCCACATCAGGCCCTGCATCACGCCGGCCATCCACATCGCCGCGATGTACAGCACCACGCCGATGGTGGAGACCCAGAAATGCACGTCGATGGCCTTGATGCTGTGCATCTGCTTCTTGCCGAACAAGGGCGGTACCAGCATGTAGACGCAGCCGATGGAAATCATCGCCACCCAGCCGAGCGCACCCGAGTGCACGTGGCCGATGGTCCAGTCGGTGTAATGCGACAGCGCGTTGACGGTCTTGATGGACATCATCGGCCCCTCGAAGGTCGACATGCCGTAGAACGACAGCGACACGATGAGGAACTTCAGGATCGGGTCGGTGCGCAGCTTATGCCAGGCGCCGGACAGCGTCATGATGCCGTTGATCATGCCGCCCCAGGAAGGCGCCAGCAGCATCAGCGAAAACACCATGCCGAGGGTCTGCGCCCAGTCCGGCAGGGTGGTGTAGTGCAAGTGGTGCGGACCCGCCCACATGTACAGCGAGATCAGCGCCCAGAAGTGCACGACCGACAGCCGGTAGGAGAAGATCGGCCGCCCGGCCTGCTTGGGAACGAAGTAGTACATCATCCCGAGGAAGCCGGCCGTCAGGAAGAAGCCCACCGCGTTGTGGCCGTACCACCACTGCACCATCGCATCGACCACGCCGGAGTACACCGGGTAGGAGTGAAGCATGCTGGTGGGCAGCGCCAGGCTGTTGACGATGTGCAGCACCGCGACCGTCAGGATGAAGGCGCCGAAGAACCAGTTGGCCACGTATATGTGCTTCACCTTGCGGACCGCGATGGTGCCGAAGAACACGATCGCGTAGGAGACCCACACCGCGGCAATCAGGATGTCGATCGGCCAGATGAGCTCGGCGTATTCTTTGCCCTGGGTCAGCCCCAGTGGGAGCGTGATTGCTGCGAGCACGATGACCACCTGCCAGCCCCAGAAGGTGAAGGCCGCCAGCCCGCCGCCGAACAGCCGGACGTGGCAGGTGCGCTGCACGACGTAGTACGAGCAGGCGAACAGCGCACAGCCGCCGAACGCGAAAATCACCGCGTTGGTGTGCAGCGGCCGCAGCCTGCCGTAGCTGAGCCATTCGATGTCGAAGTTGAGCGCCGGCCACAGGAGCTGTGCGGCTATGATCACACCCACCAGCATCCCGACCACGCCCCAGACGATGGTCATGATGGTGAACTGGCGGACGACCGTATCGTTATATGCGCTTGCTGTCGTCATTGTCCTCTACCGGCTGCCGGAGGATGGAGCGGGCGGCGCAGGTGCGCTCCCGGGTTAAATATTTCAGTTACTTGACTCGGGTCCGGACGCAAAAAGCCGCGCATGGCGCGGCTTTTCGCATTGTGTCCCGGGGCGGTTTGCCGCCCCGGGACTCGTTCAACGCCGCGGGGAAGATACCCCGCATCGTGCTCAGAAGCGATAGCCGAGATGGATACCGTACACCAGCGGGTCGACGTCGACCTTGGCCGTCGCGAAATCGGCGCCGTTGACGATCAGCGTGGCATCGGTGCTGATGTCGATATAGCGCACGTCCACGTTCAGGAACCACTGGTCGTTGATCATGTAGTCGAAGCCGAGCTGCGCAGCCAGGCCCACCGACGTGCTGTCCACATCGATGTCGGTAACGATATCTGTCCCGAGTTCCGCCGTCAGCACTTCGTCGGCAGCTGCGAGGCCCCCTTTCTTGTCCGCGTCCATGAACCAGGTGAAGTTCAGGCCAAGACCCACGTACGGCCGGAAGGCCGAGCCCGGGAGGAAGTAGTACTGCACGCTGAGGGTAGGCGGCAGGTGCGTGACGCTCGCCGCCGGCTCCGGCAATCCTGCCACGTTGACGTCGTGCTTGTAGGGCAGCGCCGCGAGCAATTCGATGCCGATGGTGTCGGTGTACATGTAGGCCACGTTGAAGGTCACGCCGACCTTGCTGTCGACCGTGATGTCCTGCACACCGAGTATCGTAGTGTCCGTCAGGTCGATGGACCCGTTGTCGCTCTTCGGGTCGATGTTGCTGGCGCCGAAGCGGACCAGCCAGTCGCCCGCCTCGTGTCCGTAAGCGGGTGCCGCCAGGCCGAGTGCGGCCGCCAGTGCAAGTGCTGAAGCAAAAGTACGCATGATCGAACTCCCATGCTTTGTTGTTGAATTTGCATGGAATTCTAATCACGCGCAGGATCCCGGAGTTGATTTGGATCAATTCTGGACTGCGGTCTTCCGAAGGGTAAATAAGTGCTTTCACTAGCCACCCGCACGCAAGTCTTTGTTTACAATCCGTAGTAGCTAATATTCGGCGCGCAGCATGCCTTCCGAGCGAAATTCGAACGTGGTCAGCATTGCGCAGCTCCGGCAGAGCTGCCGCAGTTGCTCGCTGCGCGACCTGTGCCTGCCCCTGGGGCTGGGTGCGGACGACATGCAGAAGCTCGAGTCCATCGTGCATTCCCGCGGGCCGATCCGCACCGGCGAGCACTTGTTCCGCGAGGGGGACACCTTCCACGCGCTCTACGCCGTGAAGAGCGGCGCGGTGAAGACCTACACCATCGACAACCAGGGCCGCGAGCACGTGCTCGGATTCCACATCGCCGGAGAGGTGGCCGGCCTGGACGGCATTCATTCCGGGCGCAATCGCTGCAACGCCGTGGCGCTGCAGTCGACCTCGGTCTGCGCCGTGCCCTTTGCGCGACTGGAACAAGTGATTCACGAAGTGCCTGGCCTGCAGGCGCAGATGCTCCGCATCATGAGCCGCGAGCTGTCGGCCAGCGCGCAGCTTGCCACCGACCACACCGCCGAGGAGCGACTGGCGGGTTTCCTGGTCAGCCTGTCGAAGCGCTACACGCGCCGGGGCCTGCCGCCGAACCTGCTGAGCCTCCCCATGCCGCGTCGGGACATCGCCAGCCACCTCAGGCTCGCCACCGAGACCGTCAGCCGGCTGTTCGCCCGTTTCCAGGAGGAAGGGCTGGTGGCGGTGCGCCGCCGCGAGGTGGAGATCCTGGACCTAGATGCACTGAATTCGCTGGGGTCATCCTTCGACCCCGACGGCGACGGCCAGCGGCGGACCCCGCAGCTGAGGTAACCCCGATGAGCAAAACGAAACGCTCCCCGGTGCTGGTCGTCATGGACCCGGCCGACGGGGCGGGCCACGCCTTGGCCCGTGCCCGGCGTATAGCCGCTGCGCTCGGCGCACCCTTGGAGCTGTTCGCCTGCGAGTTCGACCAGGCCATGGAGGGCAGCCACTTCCGCGTCACGGAGCGGCTCGAGGCCGCGCGGCAGGCGCGTGTCCAGGCGCGCCGCGAGTGGCTTGAGTCCACGGCCGCCCCGCTGCGAGCGGAAGGCATCGAAGTGAGCACCGAGGCGGTCTACGCCAATCCCCGCCACGAGGCGGTGGCCCGCCGCACGCTGGCGACAGGCGCGGAGCTTGTCGTGATGCGCACGCATTACCACGAGTGGCTGGCCCGGGCGACCCTGAGCGCCGCCGACTGGCAGCTCATCCGCGTCTGCCCGGCGCCGCTGCTGCTGGTCAAGGGGGTGGAATGGCCGGCTGCGCCGAAATTGCTCGCGGCAGTCGACCCGAGCCACCGGGACGACCGGCATGCACGGCTCGATCACGCCATCCTTGACGTCACCGAGCGCCTCGGCGACGCACTGGGCGGCGAGGCCTGGGTGGCGCACTGCATGTTGTCGATGGCGTCGCTGGAGTCCACGGCGGCCCTGGGAATGATGCCCGAGGCGCTCGGCTCCACGGCCGAGGAATACGCCGGCGACCTCCTGCAGCAGCTGCGCACGTCCGTTCTGCGCCTCCTCGAAGGACGGCAGATTTCGGCCGCGCGTGTGCGCATCTCGGAGGGCCGCCCGGAGAAGGAACTGCCCCGGCTGGCGGACGACCTCGGCGTCGACCTGCTGGTGACCGGCGGCATCTCGCGCAGCCGGCTGGAACAGGTGTTCATCGGCGGCACCGCCGAGCGGCTGCTCGATCGCATCGGCTGTGACCTGCTGGTGGTCAAGCCGCCCGGGTTCCGCTGCCCTGTAGCGCTCTAGTAACCGAGCGACGCCCGCCGGTTGCGTGGCTTCGCCAGCAGCATCTGCACGTTGCCGATATTGCGCTCCAGGAATGCGCCCTCGCAATAGCACAGGTAGAACTCCCACAGCCGGATGAAGCTGTCGGAGTATCCCAGCGCCCGCACCGACTCGAGGTTGTCGAAAAAACGCTCGCGCCAGCGGCTCAGCGTTGTGGCGTAGTGCAGCCCGATGTCTTGCAGGTGCAGCATCTGCAGGTCGCCGCTGCGCGCAAGGCTGGCGGTCATGGCGGATACGGACGGCAGGAAGCCGCCGGGAAATACGAAGCGCTGGATGAAGTCCACCGACTTCAGCGCATGTTCGTAGTGCTCGTCGCGGATGGTGATCGCCTGCAGCAGCATCAGGCCGTCGGGCTTCAGCAGCCGCGAGCAGGCGCGGAAATAGGTGTCGAGGAACTGGTGACCGACCGCCTCGATCATCTCGATGGAGACCAGCTTGTCGTAGTGGCCCTCGAGGTCGCGGTAGTCTGCGAGCAACAGCTCGATGCGATCCTCCAGTCCGGCGTCGCGAATGCGCTGCGCCGCGAGCGCATGTTGCTCCTTCGAGATCGTGGTGGTCGTGACACGACAACCGTAGCGGCTGGCGGCATGGATCGCGAGTCCGCCCCAGCCGGTGCCGATCTCCAGCAGGTGATCGCCCGGCTGCAGGTCGAGCTTGCGGCAAGCAGCATCCATCTTGGCGATCGAGGCCTGTTCCATGGTGGCGCCGGCGCTCTCGAAGATGCCGCTGGAGTAATTCATGGTCGGGTCGAGGAATAATGCAAAAAAGTCGTTGCCGAGGTCGTAATGCGCGGAGATATTGCGCCGACTGCCCGCCCGGCTGTTGCGGTTCAGCCAGTGGCCGACCCGGCGGCCAAGCGCAGCGAAACGCGTCGCCGCGCCGTCCACTTCCTCCAGCACGTGGCGATTGGCCACCATGATGCGCACCAGCGCCGTCAGGTCGTCGCATTTCCACAGCCCGTGGATGTAGGCCTCGCCGGCGCCGGTCGTGCCGCCGAATACCGCATCGGCCCAGAACTGCGGATGAAGCACTTCGATGCGTGCGCGCAGGCCGGCAGCCTGGCGGTGGTCGCCGAAACGAAGCATGCCCTCGCCGTCGTGCACCTCGAGGGCGCCATGCTCCAGCCGGGCCATGCGACTGACCAGTTGCCGACGCGCGAAGCGCTGCAAGCGGGTCGGCGCGATGCGGCCCCCTGCCGAGTCCTGCGCCATGCCGGCGGGAATGATGTTTTCTCTCATCATGACGGGGTCTCCGTGCCGGCTTCATGTTTCGCCGGATGCGTGTAGAAGCGGGCGCCCTTGAGCTTCAGCTTCAGCGCCTGCCAGTAGATCAGCAGCACGACCTTCATGGTCATGAGCGGAAAGCGCAGCAGAGCGACGGCCAGCGACGCGCCATTGATCTCGCGCCGCTCCAGGCTCAGGCTGGCATCGAAGGCGTGCCGGCCCTGCTGCTCGTTGCGCAGGTGCACCAGCAGGCGCTCGCCGGGTTCGGTGAAGCGCCAGCGGTAACGGGTCTCCATGGGCAGGAACGGCGAGACATGAAATTCCTTGTTGAGCGCGAATTCCTGGCCCGGTCCGCGCAGCTGTGCCGTGCTGCGCGGCAACACGTAGCAGTGCCGCTCGCCCCAGGGCGTGTTACTGACTTCCGCCACGATCGTCTCGACCTGTTCGCCCGCCTGGTCATAACAATAGTAAAAAGTCACCGGGTTGAAGCAGTGTCCCAGGTAGCGCAAGTGGGTGAGCATGCGGACCGGTCCCGCCGGCCGCCGGCCCGTGCGCTGCAGCACGAGCTCGCGGACTGCCTCGTCGAGTGGCTGCGCCGGATCGCCGAAATGATCCTCGCGGCGCAGCCAGGCGAGGGCCCTGCGACGTGTCGACCAGAGCCAGCGGCCGCGGAACACGGTGTCGAGCTCGGCGAGGTCGAGCCATACCATGAAGAGCCGGTACTCGAAATGGTTCGAGACCGGGTCGTCACTGCCGCCGTGACGGCGGTGGCTAACTCGCCCGGCGTAGAGACAGCTTTGCATCTTGGTTCCATGCCTGCACGGCCGCTGCGGCCACCAGCCCGCTCTTCACGCCGTCCTCGTGGAAGCCGTAGCTCCACCAGGCGCCGCAGTAGAAGCTCCGGTTCGCACCCATCAGTTCGGCACGCCGCCGTTGCGCGGCCACACCCTCGGGCGTGTAGACGGGGTGCTGGTAAACGAACTCCTTGATGACCCTGGAGGGATCGATGTCCCCGGCCGGATTGAGCGTCACCAGGAACTGCCGGCCGGCATCCAGGTTCTGCAGGATGTTCATGTTGTAGGTGACCGAGACCGTGGACTGCCGCTCGGCCGGAATATGGTAGTTCCACGCCGCCCACGCGGCACGGCGGCGCGGCAGCAGGCTCTCGTCGGTGTGCAGCACCGCGCGGTTGGCCTGGTAGGGAATTGCGCCGAGGATGGCGCGCTCGGCGTCGGTCGGCTGCGCGAGCATGGCCAGCGCCTGGTCTGAGTGGCAGGCGAACACCACGCCGTCGAACCACGCGCGGTGCCCGTCGCGCAGCACCAGCTCGACACCCGATGAATTGCGGTGTACCTGCATGACCGGCGCATTGAGATGGATGCGGTTGGCGAACGGCGCGGTCAGCGGGCCGATGTAGCTGCGGCTGCCGCCCTGGATGACGCGCCACTGCGGGCGGTCGTTCACCGACAGCAGGCCGTGATTGTTGAAAAAGTCGACGAAGTAGCGCGCCGGGAAGCTGAGCATGGTCTGCGGGTCGGTGGACCAGATCGCAGCCCCCATCGGTACGACGTACTGCTCGATGAACTGCCGCGAATAGCCCTCGCGGGCCAGGTAGGCGCCGAGCTCGAGCGTGTCCTCCCGGCCCCCGAGCAGCTCGCGGGCCTCGCGATTGAAGCGCAGGATGTCACGCAGCATGCGCCAGAAGCCGGGCCGCACCATGTTGCGCCGCTGGGCGAACAGCCGGTTGAGCGAGCTGCCGCAGTACTCCAGCCCGCTGCGGTCGCAGCGCACGCTGAATCCCATGTCGCTGGGCTGCGAGGCGACCCCGAGCTCCTTCATCAGGGCGATGAAGTTCGGATAGGTCCGGTCGTTGAACACGATGAAGCCGGTGTCCACGGCCCACTGCCTGGCGTCGAGCTCGACATCCACGGTGTTGGTATGGCCGCCGATGTAATCGTTGGCCTCGAATACCGTGATGTCATGGTCCTGGCAGAGTCGGCGAGCCGCCGTCAGCCCGGAGATGCCGCTGCCGATGATGGCAATTCTCATGTGAGTGTCCTGTGAGGGGGAGTCAGACGCGGCGGCGGATGGCGCGCACCACGCCGCCGAGCAACGGCAGGCGCTCGTACAGCAGGGCGCCTGCATCGAAGTAATCGCGGTGGTAGTGAACCCGCTCGTCGAAGCGGATGTGGCTGGCGCCCGGCAGGGCCAGCGCCTCACCGGGGCGCAGACGCTGGTGCGTCATGTGCATGGTCCAGGTGAGCATGGCCTGCCCCGGCGCCTCTACGACTTCGCCGAACTCGAAGCCGATCGACTCCACGCCCGCGTACATGCGCTCGAAGTAGCCCGTCAGCGCCGCCAGTCCCTCCACGCGGTGCAGCGGATCCTCGAAGACCACGTCGTGCGCGTAGATCTCACCCAGCAGCGCGAGGTTGTCTTGGCGCAATGACTGGAAGAGCTGCTGGAAGCGAGCCACGAGGCCCGGCGTCACGGCGTCTCCTGCACGCATTGCAGCGCTCACGCCCGCGCCGTCCCGGCCTGCAGGAAATCGATCACGCGGCGGCGCGCGTCGTCCAGGTCCCGCCCCAGCGGCAGAAAATCGTCGCCCGCGTCTTCCAGGAACACCGGCGCCGGCAGCGATGCCGGGACGATGTCGCGCCAGTCCCGGCCGCTGCCGCCGAGCACGATCGCCGCGCAGCCGGTGCGCCGCGCCGCCTCGCCGAGATCGTCGGCTCCCGGGCCCGCCAGCAACGCGGGTCGCAGCCCCGAGCCGACCAGCCCCAGCGCGAAGACCAGCGCCCAGGTGCGGTGGGCCGGCTCTGCGGGGCTGCACACCAGCACGCGCCGCTCGCCGGCCTGTGCCATGCGCTGGTAGATGCGGAATGCCAGCAACCCCTCCAGCCAGGCGTCGAGAAACTGCTGCTCCAGGCGCGGCAACGGTGGCGCGATCTGCGGCAGCTCATCCAGCAAAGCGGCGGCCCTGCCGGCGGCGCGCCGCGCCAGCGAGGCCTCGAACACGGCGCTCATGCCGTCGTCGTCCAGCGCCGTGAGCCGCTCGAGAAAGCGCGCCAGCAGCCGGTCGTGGCGCGACTCGCGCCGTGGCGCCGGATCCTCCAGCAAGCGCGTGGCGCGGCTGATCGATACCCCCTGGTCAACGAGCCTCGAGGCGGCGCGCAGCAGCTCGACGTCGGCCCGGCTGTAGAGGCGGTGGCCGCCGGGCGTGCGCTCCGGCCGCACCAGGCGGTAACGTCGCTCCCAGGCGCGAATGGTCACCGGATTGATGCCCGTGAGTCGGGCAACAACGCGGATGGGGAACAAGGCCGCCACGCCGCCGCCGCTGAAGGCATCCACTGCGTCGTGTTCGCCGCCGTCCGCGGTGAATTCGCGGGCTACATCACGACTCATGACCGGCCCCCGGCTTCTGGAAGAAAATCGTGACCTCGCCGACGCGCAGCCCGAACTTGCGGATCTCCGAGCGATTGATGAGCACGTCGTCCTGGACCAGCCACATCCAGTCGTCGAGCGCGACATTGATGGTGCCGTCGTTCCACGGCAGGGCCAGCGTGTAGCGCCAGCGCAGGGCGTTGCCGAACGCCTCGCCGCGCGCTTCACCGACCACGTCGCCGGCCGTGCCGGTGTAGGTGTGCTCGTCGATCTTGCGGAAGGTCCAGACGCGGCGTTCCGTGGTGCCGTCGCTCCAGCTGAAATCCTCCTCCAGGACGCCGGTGTCGCCGTCCCACCGGCCGACCATGTCGACGCGAAAGCTGCGCGTCACCTCGCCGGAGCGATCCTGCACGATGCCCCAGGCGACGAGCGGTCCGTCGAAGTAGGCCTGCAGGTCCAGCCGCGGCTCACGCCCCTGGTAATCGCGCACCGACGCGGTGCAGCCGGCCAGCAGCAACACTGCGAACAAGGTGATGGCGGCGCGCATCATTGCTCTGCACCGATCAGCGCGGCCCGCAGATCGCTTGCGCGGGTGTCCGGGTGAAGCCATATGCCGAGAAAGGCCGGGCCGAAAGCGGGGTCCTCGACGATGCCGAGCAGCCCGTCGTTGCCGTAGAAGCGTGTCGGCCCTTCCGCCTCCTGCAGTGCGAGTATGCGATCCCCGGGCGCGACGTCCGGCCAGATCCTGGCGAGCGCCGCCACCCAGTCGGCAACCCGAGAGTCATCCTGCAGGCCAAGCTCCGCTTCCAGCCGCTGCCATTCGCGCTCGGTGGTGCTGACCAGGCGCTCGCGAGAGATGTTGCGGCGGTAAGTGATCTCGAGCGCCAGCGGCCCGGTGTCGCCGTCCGGCCGGTACCGGCCGTCACGGTTCAGCAGGCGCGCCTCGTAGAGGTCGATGCCGAACCAGCGCATGTCGCCGCGGCCGACCTCGACGAGATCGTCCAGCGGGGTCGCCAGGGCAGTGGCCCCGGCGGCGGCGCAGGCAAGCAGGCCGCAGGCCAGCGCCACGCCTCGTAATCCTGTCCAGAAAGTCATCCGGTCGGTCTCCCCCAAAACTTCCACAAGCTGTACATCGCTGCGCCGGCCGCTTTGGATTCAGCGGCCGCGGCCTGTACACGGGTTCTACAGGCACGCAACGTTCATGCAGGGGAGTTCGCCGGCCGAGGGGCGGCCGGATTCAGCCAGGGACGGATCGGTTGAAAGCCGCGGTCAGGCGGAAGGCTGGCCGCAGAAAACTTCGTACAGCGTGTCGATGATGCGGCCCGCCGGGCCGTGCGCGAGGCTGTAGTAGATGGTCTGGGCCGAGCGGCGCGTGCGCACCAGGCCGTCCCGGCGCAGCACCGCGAGATGCTGGGACAAGGCGGACTGGGACAAGGGCACGCGCTCATTGATCTGTCCGACCGTCAGTTCGCCCTTGGCGAGGCTGCAGAGGACCATCAGGCGCGAACTGTTCGACAGCGCCTTGAGCAGGCGCGCGGCATCGTCCGCGTGGGCGCGCATCTCCTCGGGGTCGACCGCAAGGCGCGGCCCGCAGAGCTCCGAAGGTGTGAGTTCGACGGTATCGTTGCTCATGCCGCTATCCTAGTCGAACCATGAAAAAAAGAGAAATTTGCTAAATTAGAAATGTATGAAATAATGCGTCCGCAAGACGCTCCGGAGATTGCAAAATGGCCAAGGCACCCGAAGTCAGGGGGCTGTACCACGAGCCGACCTCGACCTTTTCCTACGTGGCCTGGGATCCCGACACCCGCCGGGCCGCGATCATCGACGCAGTGCTCGATTACGACGGCGCCGCCGGGCGCACCGGGACGAGCACTGCCGCCGCCCTGTTGGCGATCGTCGCTCAGGAGGGCCTGACGGTCGAGTGGATTCTCGAGACACATGCGCATGCCGACCACCTGTCGGCGGCGGGCTACCTGCACGATCGCACCGGCGCACCCATCGGCACCGGATCCGGAATCACCGCCGTGCAGGCCAGTTTCAGCGAGATCTACAACCTCGGCCAGGAATTTGCCACCGACGGGCGGCAGTTCGACCACCTGTTCGCGGACGGCGAGACTTTCGCGCTCGGCGGCCTCGAGGTGAAAGTCATGGCCACGCCGGGCCATACCAGCGACAGCGTCACTTACCTGCTCGGCGACGCCGCCTTCGTGGGCGACACGCTGTTCTCGCCCGACTACGGCTCCGCGCGCTGCGATTTTCCCGGTGGGGACGCCGTGACGCTGTTCCGCTCGGTGCAGCGTCTCTACGCGCTGCCGCCCGCCACGCGCCTGTTCCTTTGCCACGACTATCCGCCGGACGGCCGCGAGCCGCGCTGCGAATGGAGCGTGGCCGAGCAACGCGCGGGCAACATCCACATTGACGCGAATACCCGTGAGGAAGACTTCGTGGCAATGCGCGAGGCGCGCGACAAGACCCTCGACATGCCCGCGCTGATCATTCCGTCCATCCAGGTGAACATCCGGGCGGGACGCCTGCCCGAGCCCGACAACAATGGCACGCGCTACCTGCGAGTACCGCTCGACACGCTGTGAGGAATCAACGAATGAACGCACGAGAGTTTCGTCTTTCGGTCATCGCCGTTGCCTGCCTGGCCGGGTTGCCCGCGCTGGCTGACACGCCGGAGCGTGCTGCAGAGGGGCGCGCTATCGCCGGCGAATTCGGCGCCGAGCTGCGCACCGCCTTGCAGGACGCCATGGCCGAGGGCGGGCCGCTGGCCGCCATCCGGGTGTGCAACGAGGATGCGCCGCGCATCGCGGCGGCGGCGGCGGAGCGCTCCGGCGCGACGGTCGGGCGCACTTCGTTGCAGCTGCGGAATCCCGACAACCGGCCCGACACGCACGAGCGGGCGGTGCTGGAGGAGTTCGCGGCGGTAATGGCCGGGAATCCCGGCGGGCCGCCGCCGGAGCGCCTCGACACGCTGGAGGACGGCCGCGTGCGCTTCATGAGCGCCATCATCATTCAGCCGCCTTGTCTCGCTTGCCATGGCGACGCGCTTGCGCCCCCGGTCGCCGAGGCGATCGACGCCCTCTACCCGGATGACCAGGCGCGCGGCTACCAGGTGGGTGACCTGCGCGGCGCGTTCACGATCACCTGGCCGGCGGAGTCGCGCTGATCAGTCGGATTCCGGCTGCGAGGATGGCTCAGCAGCATGAGCGGGTGGCGTCGGCAGCCGCATGATGTAGACCGACACGGCCACTGCGAGCAGGAACATCGAGGCCTGGCCCCAGACCACCGGCACGAACAGCACGATGGTGACGCCGAAGGACAGCCACATGACGAGCAGGGTGGTGGCCTTGGCGGGGCGAGTCATGCCGCGCCCGGATTCGAAATTGCTCACATAGCTGCCGAACCAGCGATGGTTCAGCAGCCAGCTGTGGAAGTGCTCGGAACTGCGCGCGAAGCAATACGCGGCCAGCAGCAGGAACGGCGTCGTCGGCAATCCCGGCAGCAGGATGCCGAGTGCGCCGAGCCCGACGCAGATCAGCCCGGCGGCAATGAGCA
>CBDDRR010000305.1:0-3072 GCA_965233095.1 uncultured bacterium | reverse complement strand
ATCGCCGCCAACGCCGGGGTGACCATCGTGGTGCTCGCCGCGGCCTACTTCGCCTGGCTGTTGCTGCGCGGCGGCCTGAGCCACCTGGAGAAGCAGCGCGTCGGCGTGATCATCATCCTGTTCGTCGGCGCAGCGATGTTCTGGTCCGGCTTCGAGCAGGCCGGCTCCTCGCTCAACCTGTTCGCCGAGCGTCACACGGACCGCGTGTTTTTCGGCTGGGAGATGCCGGCCAGCTGGCTGCAGGCGATCAACCCGCTGTTCATCATCACGCTGGCGCCGTTCTTCGCCTGGTTCTGGGTGTTCCTGGCGCGCCGCAACCTCAATCCGTCCATTCCCGCCAAGTTCGCGCTCGGCCTGATCCAGCTCGGCCTCGGCTTCGGCGTGATGGCGGTGGCCGCGACCTTCGCGGTGCAGGGCGAAACCGTGTTGCCCACCTGGCTGGTGCTGACCTACCTGCTGCACACCATGGGCGAACTCTGTCTCTCTCCCGTCGGCCTCTCGGCCGTCACCAAGCTGGCGCCGCGCCGCTATGTCGGCCAGATGATGGGCACCTGGTTCATCGCCGCTGCGCTCGGCAACCTGATGGCCGGCCTGATCGCGGGGCGCTTCGATCCCTCGGCGCTGGAGCAGATGCCGAGCCTGTTCACCATGGTGCTGATGAGCACGGCGGGACTCGGCGTCGTAATGCTGCTGTTCCTGCGGCCGTTCCGTGCGCTCGCCTCCCACCAGGCACCGGACGTGGTGGCCGGCGACCGGCTGTTCCGCGTGGTCGGCATCGCGGCGGTGGCGATCGTTGGCGCGGCGATCTTCCTGACGCGCTGAAACGATGAAATCCCCGCCCCTCGCCCTGCTCGCCGGCGCCACCGGCGCGGTCGGCGCTCGGCTGCTCGCGCTGCTCCTGGCGCGCGACGACGGCCCACGCGTGCTCACCGTCGGCCGGCGCCCGCCGCCGCGCAGGCATGCGCGCCTCGAGTGGCTGCAGGCCGAGCTCGAAGACTTCCAGGAAGCGTTGTCAGGGCGCACCTTCGACCAGGCCTTCTGCTGCCTGGGCACGACCATGAAGCGCGCCGGCAGCCAGGATGCATTCCGCGCCGTCGACCTCGACGGCGTCACCGCGTTTGCCCGCGCCGCGCGCGCCGGCGGCGCCGGCTTTCTCGGCCTGGTGTCGGCGGCCGGCGCCGACCCACGCTCGCGCAACTTCTACCTGCGCACCAAGGGCGAGGCCGAGGCCGCGGTCGAGGCGCTCGGCTTTCCCAGCCTCGCCATCATGCAGCCGGGCCTGCTGCGCGGCGAGCGCGAAGAATTTCGCGCCGGCGAGCGGCTCGGCCAGGCAGCCGCGCCGCTGCTGGACCGCGTGTTGCTCGGTCCGCTGGCGCGTTACCGCAGCGTCGCGATCGACGCGGTGGCGGCGGCGCTCGAGGTCGCCGCGCGTCGCCAGGCGCCCGGCGTCCATCGTTACGACTCGCCGGCCATCGAGGCGCTCGCCCGTGAGCACTGAAGCAAGCCCTTCCGCACCCGGGCTGCCGCGCCGCCTGGCGGCCTGCTTCTACGACGGCCTGGTACTGGCGGCGGTGCTGATGGTTGCGGGCGCCGTTTGGGTGGCCGTCAGCCGCGCTGCAGCGGCGCCCGGTGACTGGCTGTTCCGCGGCTACCTGCTGGGGATCTCGGCGGCGTTCTTCGGCGCCTTCTGGACACGCGGCGAGACGCTCGGCATGCGCGCCTGGAAGCTGCAACTGGTGGCAGCCGACGGACAGCCGCCAGGCTGGGGGCGCGCCCTGCTGCGCTTCGCCACGGCGTTGCTCTCCTGGGCGGCGCTCGGCCTCGGCTTCCTGTGGGTGCTGGTGGACCGGGAGCGGCTGGCCTGGCACGACCGGTTGTCGGGCACCCGCCTGGTAATGAACCGCGGCTGACGCCGCAGCCGACGGTGCGCGCGTCAGCGCACCCGGCTGAGGCCGATGAACGCGCCGGCCAGGATCACGGCGACCGGCGCCCAGGCGGTCAACCAGATGGGCGCGCCGTAGACCTGCGCACCGTCCGCCAGCGCGCCCTTGCCGAGGATGTACAGGATGCCGATCAGGAAACCCACCACGAAGCGCGCACTGTTGCCTCCCGAGCGCATCGGACCGAACACGAAGGGCAAGGCCAGCAGCAGCATCGCCGGGACCGCCGCCACGTTGGCGATGCGCTGCCACATGGCCATCTCGTAGCGGCCCGCCTGCAGGTCGTTGGATTCGAGGTACTGGATGTACTCGCGCAGCATGGGAATGCTCATGCTGTTGGTGTCGATCACCGAGACCGACATCACCGAGGGGTCGATGCCGGTGGCGAGCTCCAGCTTGGGCAGGGTCTCGGTCTCGATGCGCTCGCCGAACCGGGTCAGCTCGACGTCCTCCAGCGTCCACTTGCGGTCGTAGCCGACCTGTGCGCGCCGCGCCAGCGCCACCGAGGCGAGCCGCCCGGCGTCGTCGAAGCGATAGACATACACGCCGCCGAGCCGCTCGAGGCTTTCGACCTGCAGGATGTTGAACACGCGATCGCCGTCCCTGAGCCAGCTGCCCGACAGGCCCGACAGGCTGGTGCGCTCGCGTTTCAGCTCGTCGGCGTAATCGTCGGCGAAGCGCTCCGCCGGCGGCATGACGAACTCGCCGAGCGCGGCCGCCGCGGCGGCGAACAGCCCGCCCGCGATCAGCATCGAGAAACCCAGCCGGCGCAGCCCGACGCCGGCGGCGCGCACGGCCACCAGCTCGCTATGCTTGGCCAGCGCGCCGAGACCCATCATGCCGCCCAGCAGCGCGGCGATCGGGAAGACGTCGAAGGCGTTGCGCGGCCACTGCGCGACCACTACGAGGATGGCGACGGCTGCATGGAAGTTGCCGCGGCCGACGTCCTGCAGTTGCGTGGTCAGGCTGATGAAGCCGATCAGCGCCAGCAGCACGACCATCACGAGCAGCGTCGCGCGCGCGGCCGCGGCCGCCAGGTAGCGGTCAAGGATGTTCATGCCGGCCTCAAGCGGGCGCGCAGGCGCCAGGCGCCGCCGCCCTGCCAGTAGAGCAACAGCAGACCGACCAGCAG
>CBDDRR010000304.1:0-3049 GCA_965233095.1 uncultured bacterium | reverse complement strand
CGGGTATCCTCGAACAAGTCCTTGATAGCAGCACATATTTCGTCGGTGTTGGCGACGATGACCTCGTCCACGCAACGCCGCGCTACCTTGAAGGGTTCGCGGCCGACTTGCGCCACCGACACGCCGTCGGCGAACAGGTCGAGGCTGTCGTACGGCAGCGTGACGCGCCGCCCGGCTTCGAGGGCAGCAGCCAGGCAGGCGGAGCCTTCCGCCTCCACGCCGATAATGCGGGTTCCGGGGCTCAGGTACTTCACATATGCGGCGATGCCGGCGATCAACCCGCCGCCACCGACCGGCACGAAAATCGCCGCGGGCGGGCCGGCATGCTGCTTCATGATCTCCATGCCAACGGTACCCTGCCCCGCAATGACGTCGAGATCATCGTATGGCGGGACGTACACCAGGCCCTGGCGCGCAACGAGCTCCGCGGCGTGCGCAGCCGCGTCGTCGTAGGTATCACCGTGCAACACGACGCGTGCGCCAAGCGCGCGCACGGCGTCCACCTTGATGCTGGGCGTGTTGCGGCCCATCACGATGGTGGCCTTGAGCCCCAGCTCACGGGCCGCCAGCGCCACCCCTTGCGCGTGGTTACCGGCGGAAGCCGTGATGACGCCGCGGGCGCGCTCAGCATCGGGGAGTTGCGCGATCTTGTTATAAGCGCCGCGGATCTTGAAGGAAAAAACCGGCTGCAGGTCCTCGCGCTTGAGCATCACTCGGCAGCCGCTGCGCAGCGACAGGTTCGGCGCCGGCTGTAACGGCGTCTCGTCCGCCACGTCGTAGACGCGCGAGCCCAGGATTTTCTTGACGTAGCTCTGCAGCATTCTGGCTGTACTTTCCTGTACGGTCAGAACTCCACGCTCAGCGTCAGCACCACGCGGCCGTCCGCCCAGTTGGGCGGGCCGAGCCAGTCCTGCACATCCGCGTCGAAGCCCGAGGTGTCGAAGTAGGACAGGTCGGCGTTGACCATGCCGAAGTCGCGGTTGACGCCGACCTGGTAGTCCCAGTAGTCGCTCCCGGCGGCGCTGGAAATATCGTTCAGGCCAGCTCCGAGGGTAAGGTTCAGTTCGCCTACGCTCAGCGGGAAGTCCGCGCCTGCATGGTAGTAGAAGGTGCTTTCGCCGCTCCTCAGGAAGTCATCCGAGTACGCCACCGTCGCCGTGTAGTACTCGAGAAAGCTGTAACCGATCATGAGCTCGTTGTAATTGATCCCGTAGCCGGGGTTCGCGCCCGGATACTGGTAGCGAACGAACTGCAGGTCGAGCGCCGAGTCGTTGTCGAATTCGAAGGTCCAGCCGACATAAAAGTTCAGCTCCATATCGATCCCGTCGGGCGAGTCGAAGTCGACGTTCGACGCCCAGATGCCAGCGTACAGGCCGTTGGCGTGGCCGACGTCGAGGCTGCCCTGCAACGCCGGGCTCTCGTCGGTCTGGGAAACTCCCCGGAACACGTAATCACTGGTCGCCGCCAGGCTGCCGCCGAACCACCACCCCTCGTCTTCGTCCGCCTGGGCCCCGCTCGTCACGAGGCCGGCCGCGAGACCCGCAAGGAATGCCGGCGCAAACTTCTTCCACATCTTCGTTCCCTTTTAGCTGACGGGCCCAGCGCCCGAGGTTGGTTGATTCATTGTGTGGCCCGGATCTCCCGCCGGCGCCTGCGCTCCCCCCGCGCCACGACCCACCAGGCGACGACTGCCGCCAGCGAGACGGCGGCGATCCACAACGTGGCGAGCGCGTTGATCTTCGGACTCACCCCCATGCGCACGGAGGAGAATACCTTCATCGGCAGCGTAGTCGATGCCGGCCCGGAAACGAAACTGGCGATCACCAGGTCGTCCAGCGAAAGAGTGAAGGCTAGCAGCCAGCCGGCGACCAGTGCCGGCAGGATCAGCGGCAGCGTGATGACCAGAAACACCTTCACGCGGTTGGCGCCGAGATCCATCGCCGCCTCTTCCAGCGAGCGGTCCATCTCGGTCAGCCGCGAGGCCACGACCACGGTGACGAATGCCGTGGCGAACGTCGTGTGGGCAATCCAGATGGTGCCCATGCCACGCATGATCGGAGTCCCGAGCAGGTCGCCGATATGGACAAACAACAACAGCAGCGACAGGCCGGTGATGACCTCGGGCATGACCAGCGGGGCGGTGATCAAGGCGCCAAACAGCGTCTTGCCGTGGAATCGCCGAAACCTCACCAGCAGCATCGCGGCCATGGTGCCGATGGCCACCGCCGCCCATGCCGTCTGGAATGCCACGCGCAGGCTCACCCACACGGCATCCATCAGCTGCCGGTCAGCAAACAGTTCGCCATACCACTTCAGCGAGAAACCGCTCCAGACGGTCACCAGCCGCGACTCGTTGAAGGAATAGATCACCAGGCTGAGGATTGGCGCATACAGGAACACGAAGCCGAGGCCCAGCACGACCAGGGTAAGCGGCGAATTGCGGCCGGCGTACCTCATGCCAGGCGTGTCTCCATTTCACGCGACTGGAAGCGGTGGAAGATCGTGATCGGCACGACCAGCAGTAGCAGCATGACGATCGCCACCGCCGCAGCCACCGGCCAGTCACGGTTGTTGAAGAACTCCTCCCATAACACCTTGCCGATCATCAGAGTGTCCGGCCCGCCCAGCTGCTCGGGAATCACGAACTCGCCGATGACCGGGATCATCACCAGCATGGAGCCCGCGATGATGCCGGCGACCGTGCGCGGCAGCGTGATGCTGACGAACACCCGCCAGGGGCGCGCGCCCAGGTCCTGGGCCGCCTCCTCGTGACGCGGGTCGAGACGCACCAGGTTCGCATACAGTGGCAGGATCATGAACGGCAGGTACATGTAGACCACGCCGACATACACTGCGAAGGGTGTGTGCAGCAGCGGCAGCGGCTCGCCGATGGCGCCGATCCACAGCAGGAAATTGTTGATCACGCCGTTGTTCTTGAGGATGCCGATCCATGCGTAGACACGGATCAGGAACGCGGTCCAGGACGGCAGTATCACCAGCAGCAGCTCGATGTTGCGCGCGGCCGGATCGAGCCGCGAGATGGCGTAGG
>CBDDRR010000303.1:0-12691 GCA_965233095.1 uncultured bacterium | reverse complement strand
CTGACCTCGGGGCGCCGCAACAATTCCAGCGCCGGTGACTCGCGCGTCGGCGCGCCACCCGGGAAAGCGGCCGCCTCGGCCGCCGTCAGTGCGGTCGGGCGCACGATGGAGCCGGCCAGCCGCCGCGTTTCTCGTTCGATTTCTCCGTGCCGGCGCTGGAAGTCGGTCCAGCGCCGGTCATCGACCAGGCCGAGTTCGCGGCCACGTGGCGTGAGCCGCTCGTCCGCATTGTCCTCGCGCAGCAGCAGGCGGTACTCGGCGCGGCTGGTGAACATGCGGTACGGCTCCGCCGTGCCGCGCGTCACCAGGTCATCCACCAGCACGCCGATGTAGGCCTCATGGCGGCCCGGCACCCAGGGCGCCTCGCCACGTAACGCAAGCACGGCATTGACGCCCGCCAGCAAGCCCTGGGCCGCAGCCTCCTCGTAGCCGGTGGTGCCATTGATCTGCCCTGCGAAATGAAGCCCCTGGAAGTGGCGCGTCTCGAGGCTCGGCCGCAGGTCGCGCGGATCGAAATAATCGTACTCGATCGCGTAACCGGGACGCGTGAGGTGGGCCTGCTCGAAACCCGGAATGCTGCGCACCAGCTCGAACTGCACGTCGTAGGGCAGGCTGGTCGAGATGCCGTTGGGATAGACCTCGAGGCTGTCGAGGCCTTCCGGCTCGACGAACACCTGGTGGGAGGACTTGTCGGCGAAGCGCGTCACCTTGTCTTCCACGGACGGGCAATAGCGGGGGCCCACGCCCTCGATGGTGCCGCTGTACATGGGCGAGCGATGCAGGGCGGCCCGGATGATGTCGTGCGTGCGCTCGGTGGTCGCGGTGATCCAGCAGGGCACCTGGCGCGGGTGATCTTCGCGCCGGCCAAGAAAGCTGAACACGGGCCGCGGCTCGTCGCCGGGCTGCTCTCGCAGCTTGCTGTAATCGAGACTGCGCGCATCGAGCCGCGGCGGCGTGCCGGTCTTCAGCCGCCCGACGCGCAGCGGCAACTCGCGCAGGCGCGCCGCCAGCCGGTTGGACGGCGGGTCGCCGGCGCGGCCGCCCGCGTGACTGGACTCGCCGACATGGATTCGTCCGCCGAGGAAGGTGCCGACGGTCAACACCACTGCGGGGGCCCGGAACGCCAGGCCCAGCGCCGTGACCACGCCGGCGACCCGGTCGCCCTCGATCAGCAGGTCAGCGACGTCTTGCTGAAACAGTTGCAGGTTCGGCTGGGATTCCACGATGCGCCGGATCGCGGCGCGGTACAGCGCCCGGTCCGCCTGGGCGCGCGTGGCGCGCACCGCCGGTCCCTTGCGGGCGTTCAGTGTGCGGAAGTGGATGCCCGCGGCGTCCGCGGCGCGCGCCATGGCGCCGCCCAACGCGTCGATCTCGCGCGCCAGGTGGCCCTTGCCGATGCCGCCGATGGCCGGGTTGCAGCTCATCTGGCCGATGGTCTCGATGTTCTGCGTGAGCAGCAGCGTGCGCGCGCCCATGCGAGCGGCCGCCAGCGCCGCCTCGGTACCGGCGTGCCCGCCGCCGACGACGATGACATCGAATTGCTCGGGGTGCTGCATCTGGTCAGGCGTGGAGAGCTACCTTCCCTCCATCAACTCCATGAACTCGGGATCGTCGCGCAACGGCGCGAGGTCAGGATCGTGCTTCATCCAGCCGAAGTTCTCGGTCCCGCCGGCAATCGCCTGGCGCAGCGTGTCGACCGCGCGCCGCGTCTCCCCCAGCTGTGAATAGAGGCAGGCGCCGTTGTACAGCATCACCGAGTCGCCTGGACTCATCTCCAGCGCCGCAGCGCCCTCGCGGATCGCTTCATCGCGACGGCCGCATTCGCTGAGCGAGATGGCATAGAACATCCTGGCGCGGGAATCGTCGGGATTCTGCAGCAGGTAGTTCGGCAACAGCTCCTCGGCCAGCTTGGTGGACAGCTGGTCCGCCTCCTCCAGCTGCCCGAGCGCCACGAGCGCGAGGCGCAGGTCGGCATAGGCGACATAGAACCTGGGCTTGAGATCGATCACCCGGCGGAACAGCTTGGCCGCCTCCTCGGCATTGCCGGTGGAGAAATGAATGCGCCCGAGCGTCCAGTAGGCGATGAAGTCGTCCGGGTTGAGCTGGATGGCCTTCCTGCCCGACTCGGCGGCCTCGTCGAACTTGCCCCAGATGAAATAAGACAGGCCCATGGCGGTGTAGGCCTCAGGCAGGTTGCTGTCGTACATCAGCGCCTTGAAGCTGAGCTCCTGGGCCTTGTCCCGGAAGCGCTCCTCGCGCGAGAAGTACTGGTACATCTGGCCATAGGCGCTGGAGCACAGCGCATAGGCTGCTGCATAGCGGGGATCGAGCTCGATGGCCTTCTCGAACAGCTGGATCGCGTATTCCACGCTGCGCTTGGTGAGGCGATAAAGGTAATCCTGCCCGCGCAGGTAGAAGTCGTAGGCCTGGGCGTTGACCGTCTGGCGCTTGGTGAGCGAGAGCTTCTCGGAGAAGCTGAGCTGCAGCTTCAACGCCTCGACGATCTGCTTGGCGACTTGCTCCTGGATGTCGAAGATGTCGTCGAGCTTGCCCTTGTAGGTGTTGCCCCACAGCTGGCGGTTGGTTTCGACGTCCACGAGCTGCACGGTGACCCGGACCGAGTCGCGGAACCTGCGCACGCTGCCGCCGACGATGTAGCGCGCGCCAAGTTCGCTGCCTATGGCGCGGATGTCCTGTTTCACGCCCTTGTACTGCATCGAGGCCCAGCGCGAGATCAGGTCGATTTCGCTGACCAGGGACAGGCGCGCGATGAGCTCCTCGGTGAGGCCGTCGCTGAAATAGTCGGTTTCCTCGTCCGGGCTGATGTTGTCGAACGGCAGCACGGCGAGCGCGCCGGGCTCGATCGACTGCTCGGCAGCGGCCGGCGCTTCCGCCGCCTTGATGGAGCGGAGTTCGGCCCCCGCGCCGGGCGCCGCGGCCCTGGTGGGCGCCTTGATGGTGACGCCGATGCGCTCGAGCGAACGCAGGATGACCTTCAGGTTCTCCTCGGGATCGCCGTGAAAATATTCGATGTGCTGGATGCCCGCGAGCGGATAGCGGAGGCTGGGCGGGATCTGGGTCCGCTCGAGGTGGACCGGCAGGATGTGGCCCTTGCGCTCGCTGGCGAGCACCACCTCCTTGGCAACGTTGTGCGACCGCACCGCGGCCTCCGTCACCATGAGCAGCAGGACCTTGGCCTCCTCGAGCGCGTGGACGATCTCCTCGCCCCACATGGTGGCGCCGTCGATCCCGCCGACGTCCATCCAGAGTGGCACGCCCGCAGCGCTTAGCTTCGCCGTGAGCTCAAGGACCTTGTCCTTGTCCTCGCGCGAATAACTGATGAACACGTCCGCTGGCTGGGCCACTGGGATCCCTCGATCATCTGGCGGGACGCAGGAGGAGCCATCGCTCGTCGTGCTTCGTGCCCGCCCGGACCCACAAGGCTAGCCTATCCCCGAGATGCTGAGAAGGACTGCTGCTGCAGCGCGGCGAAACGGTCAGCGCTCGCTCGATGCAATGTTTCGGCCCACGCCGCGCCCCGTTCTGAGAATCGAGTCACAGCGACCGGGGCGCCGGTGAAGCATTCTGCCGCCTCCGGGACGCGCGCGCCCGGCCGGAGACAGGAGAGCGATTCTTGGGCAAACCATTGCAGGACAGGCGGCTGGCTGACCCCGCCGCGGCGATGGATGCCCGCCAGGCCGTACGAATGCGGCGCTTCTACATGGCGCTGGCCTCCTATGCTCTCTGGGCGACCATCGCGCTGATCGCCTGGGCCGGCGACCTGATCGTGATGCCCGACTGGCTGTTCGCCGCCACCATCGCGGGCGTCGTGCTGTCCAACGCCTGGTTCTGGTTCCAGCTGCGCACCGGGCGCAGCCTGCTCTACCACGATCCTTCCATGACCCTGCCGCAGGTGGCGCTGGCGCTGTTCTGGGTGCTGATCATCATTGGCGGCTCGCATGTCGATCGCAGCCTGATGATGGTGGTCTACATCGTGGTCATGCTGTTCGGCATATTCCGGCTCGACCAGCGGGACTTTCTCATGCTGACCGCCGCAGCGCTGGTCGGCTACGCCGTGGTGGTGACGGCGGACCTCGTCCGCCGCGGCGTCGACGTGCACCTGTTCGAGGAAACCGTGCGCTTCCTCGTGCTCGCTTCGTGCCTGCTGTGGTGCACTTTCTTCGGCTCCCACGTTGCCCAGCTGCGCGCCAGGTTGCGGCGGCAGAACGAGGAATTGCAGCGGCACGTGCAGAATGCCCAGCGCATCGCTGACCGCGATCACCTCACGTGGGCCTACAACCGGCGCTACATCATGAACCGGCTGGAGGAGGAATGCGCCCGCTCCGAGCACCGCAACGCCCCCTTCGCGATCGTCATCTTCGACCTCGATCACTTCAAAAGCATCAATGACCGCTACGGGCACATCGCTGGCGACCGCGTCCTGAAGAAGTTCTCGGAAATAGCGCGGCGCGAGCTGCGCTCCGCGGACGTCATCTCGCCGGGCCGGCGGGCCAACTCCTTCGGGCGCTTTGGCGGCGAGGAATTCATTGCGCTATTGCCGGAGACGGGACTCGACGGCGCGCGCCTGTGCACGCGACGGCTGCAGACAGCGCTCAGCACGGAACAGTTCGAGTCGAACATCCGCGTGACTTTCTCCGCAGGCATCGCCATTCACCGCCACGGCGAATCGATCGAGCAGACCCTGCATCGCGCCGATGACGCCTTGTATCGCGCCAAGCGCGCCGGCCGGGACCAGGTCCTGGAGGAGAAGCCGGCCCGCAAGAAGCCGCGCGCGAACAACGTGGTACCACTCGCTTCGAAGGGAAGCTGAGCCGCTTTCACTTGCCGATGCAGAACTCGCTGAAGATCCTGCCCAGCAGGTCTTCGGTGGTGAACTCGCCGGTGATTTCGGCGAACGCCTGCTGCGCCTGGCGCAGCTCCTCGGCCGCCAGCTCGATGCCCCGGCCGCGCTCCAGCAGGACGCCGGCCTCCTTCAGGCAAGCTCCAGCGCGATCGAGCGCGTCGAGGTGCCGGCGGCGCGCCGCGAAGCTCCCTTCCGCGCCGTCGGCATACCCGGCGATTTCTTTCAGGCGCGCGCGCAGGACATCGATGCCTGCGCCGGTGAGCGCCGACAAGCGCAGCACTTCACGACCCTCGGGGTCACGGGCCATGCCCGGCTCCAGCCCCGCCAGGTCGATCTTGTTCTGCACCCGCAGCACCGGGATGTCGTCCGGCAGCGCCAGGCGCGAGGCCCGGTCGGCGGGCGCAGCACCATCCTCCACCAGCAACACGAGGTCGGCACGGTGCATCGCTTCCCGCGCACGGCGAATGCCCTCCACCTCGACGCGATCGGCCGATTCCCGCAATCCGGCTGTGTCGACGACGCGCACCGGCATGCCATCGACGAGGATATCCTCGCGCACCAGGTCGCGGGTGGTGCCCGGCAGCTCGGTGACGATGGCGGCCTCGTAGCCGGCCAGGCGGTTCAGCAGGCTCGACTTGCCGGCATTCGGTGCGCCGGCGATCACCAGCGTCAGCCCGTCGCGCAGCACGCGGCCGCGTTCGGCCGCCGCGCGCAGCACGTCGAGACGCTCCAGCAGTTCCTGCAGTTCACCGGCCAGCGCGGGATCAGGAAATGCGTCGAGGCCCTCGTCGGGAAAATCGAGCCCCGCCTCGAGCCGCACGCGAAGCAGGGTCACCGCCTCGGTGAGGCCATGCACCGCGCTGGAGAACTCGCCCTCCAGCGAGCGCTGTGCAGCGCGTGCCGCTGCCGTCGACGCGCTGGCGACAAGGTCCGCCACGGCCTCGGCCTGGGCCAGGTCCATTCGACCGTTCAGGAATGCCCGCCGGGTGAACTCGCCCGGACCGGCCTCGCGGGCACCCAGCGAGACGAGTCGCTGCAGCAGCAATGCGGCTATCACGGGGCTGCCGTGCAGCTGGAACTCGACGACGTCCTCGCCGGTGAAGGACTCAGGCCCCGGGAAGGTCAGCACCAGGCCGCGGTCGATGATCTCGTCCCCCGCGTCGCGCAGCGGCCGCAGCGTGGCACGCCGTGGCGCCGGCAGGCGGCCGGCGACCTCGGCCGCCAGCGCCATGGCGCGGGGGCCGGAGAGCCTGAGCACGGCGACCCCGCCCCGCCCGGGCGGGGTGGCGATGGCCGCGATGGTGTCGCTGTCGGCGGGCGCGCTCATCACGCCTGCGTCAGGCGGCGCCGCGCTCCACGACCCTGTTGATGTGCCACTGCTGGGTGATGGCCAACAGGTTGTTGACGAACCAGTAGAGCACCAGCCCGGCCGGGAAGAAGGCGAAAAACACCGTGAACACCACCGGCAGGACCTGCATGATCTTGGCCTGCACGGGGTCGGGCGGTGCCGGGTTCAGCTTCTGCTGGATGAACATCGTGACGCCCATCAACAGTGGCAGGATGAAGAACGGGTCGCGCACCGACAGGTCGGTGATCCAGAGCATGAAGGGCGCCTGGCGCATCTCGACGCTCTCCAGCAGCACCCAGTAGAGCGCCAGGAACACCGGCATCTGGACGAGGATCGGCAGGCAGCCGGCTGCGGGGTTCACCTTTTCTTTCTTGTACAGCTCCATCATGGCCTGCGACAGCTTCTGGCGGTCGTCGGCATAGCGCTCCTGCAGCGCCTTCATGCGCGGCTGCAGCTTGCGCATCTTGGCCATGGACTTGCCGCTGGTCTCGGACAGCTTGTAGAACACCGCCTTGATCAGCACGGTCATGAGCACGATGGCCCAGCCCCAGTTGCCCACCAGCCCGTAGATCTTGGACAGCACCCAGAACAGCGGCTGGGCGATCACCGTCAACCAGCCGTAATCGACCGTCAGGCGCAGTCGTGGCGCCGTGGCCTGGAGCTGGTTCTGCAGCTTCGGGCCGACAAACAGCTGGTCGGTGAATGTGCTGGTCTGCCCGGGCGCGACCGCTATCGGCATGCCGACGGCGCTCAGCGTGTACAGGCCGTCCGCGTTGGCCGCCGCGGTGAATTGGGCGCGCGCCGCGGGCACGGCGGCGGCGAGGAAATGGTGCTGAATGGAAGCGATCCAGCCGCCCTCGGCAGTGAACTCCGCGCGTGCTTTCGCCAGGTCGTCGACGTCCCGTTTTTCGTACTTCTCGCCGTTGAAAGTGACGGGCCCGCGAAACGAATAGGTTTCCACGTCCATCATGCTGCGGTTCGGCGGGTTGTGCAGCCGGCGGATCTGCAGGTAGCTGGCGCCTGTCCAGGGCGCTTCGCCCTGGTTCTCGACCTGCTGCTGGAGCTCGACCGCGTAGCTGCCGCGGGTGAAGCGATAGGTCTTGGTGACCATCACGCCGCCCTCGAGCCGCGCCGTGAGGGGCACCTCGATCATTTCCTGGCCGTCTTCGAGCCGGTACTCCATCCGGGGCGCCGCGAACTCGGTGTCGGGGCGCGTGGACGTTTCGGGCACGGTCGATGTCAGGCCGGTGCGGAAAACGAACAGCCCGTCCCGGGTCGGATCCAGCAACTGGACCGGCACGTCGGGCTGGTTCTTGTGCACCGGGTAAGTCGGCAGCAGGGCCTTCACCAGGTCGCCGCCGAGCAGCGAAATCTCCAGTTCCAGGACGTCGGTCGAGATGCGAACGCGGCGCGCTTCGGACTCGGGCTCGGACGGGTCCGCCGCGGGTGCGGCGGCTGCGGCCCCTGGCGGGGCGGGGATGTCGTCCGCCGACGGCAGGCCGGGCACGGCGCCCTCTTCCGGCAACGCGGGCGCCACGCGCTCGTCAACCGCCTCCGTCGCGGGGACCGCCGGCTGCTGGTACTGGATGAAGGCCATGTAGTTCAGCCAGACCAGGAGCGCCAGTGCGATCCAGAGAAATACTCGCTGGTTGTCCATGCGTTTCGCGCGACTCCTCAGGCGACCGGCCGGCGCGGCGGCACGGGGTCGTGTCCGTGGCCGCCCCAGGGATGGCAGCGCCCGATGCGGCGGGACGCCAGCCACAGCCCGCGGAGCACCCCATGTGCTTGCACCGCCTCGATGGCATATTGCGAACAGCTTGGCTGGTAACGGCAGTTGTTGCCGAGCCACGGGCTCAGCAGCAGCTGGTAGCCGCGAATCAGGAAGATCGCGATGCTTCGCATAAGCGGGCCGTCCGTTCTAGCAGGGCGTCGATGCTGGTGGCGAGGCGGGGATTATCGCATCCGGCGGCGCCCGGTCGCGCCATCACGACGACATCCAGGACCGGCAGTTCTGCGCTGTGCTTGCGGAAGGATTCTCTCACGAGGCGCTTGATCCGGTTGCGCTGTACCGCGGACTTGGACACCTTTTTCGAAACGGCGAGCCCGAGCCTGGCCGATGGCCCGGGTCCCGGCGCCGCAATGATGGTGAAACACTCGTCGCCCCTGCGCCGGCCAGTCCTGAATACGCGGGTGAACTCCGCCGGGGCCAACAGTCGCTGCGCGCGAGTGAAGCTCTGGGGCCGCGCCGCGCTGGCCGTATCTTTCGTGACGGCGGTGCCTGCCGACCGTGCCTCAGACGGCGAGTCTGGCGCGGCCCTTGGCGCGCCGGCGCGACAGCACCTGGCGACCGTGCTTGGTTGCCATGCGGGCGCGGAAACCATGAGTGCGCTTGCGGCGCAGGTTGCTCGGCTGATAGGTGCGTTTCATCGTGCTGTTTCCGTCCGAAGTATGCCGGCGACAGACCCGACCGGGGCGCCTGCCAAAAAGACGGGAAATCGTACGCGTGGCCTATCGGGGTGTCAACACGGCCAACGCCAGGGAAGGCGGGCCTGCCGCCTGTGGATAACCCGGGCCCGGCAAGCTAGACTGCCGACCTTCTCCCGGGATCCCTCGAGCGCAGGACGCAACGTGGCGGCCGTCTGGCACCAATGTCTCAACAAGCTTCGCAATGAACTGTCTCCGGACCAGTTCAACACCTACGTGGCGCCGCTGCAGGCGGTAAGCGAGGGCGCGGCCCTGCGCCTGCTGGCCCCGAATCCGTACGTGGTGTCCTGGCTGCGCCAGAATTGCCTGGATCGCATACGGGAGCTGGCGTCGGACGAAGCGGTCGGCAAGGGCCCCGTGGAGGTATCGATCGACGTCGGCACGCGGGCAGCGGAGTCGGCGCCGGCTGCTGCTGCGACCGCCGGGACAGCCAACGTTCCGGCTCCCCCCAGGGGCGCCGCCGCGCGGCACGGCGAGTACGTGACCGGCGCACGGCTCAACCCGGACTTCACGTTCGAGAGCTTTGTCGAGGGCAAAAGCAACCAGCTCGCCCGTGCCGGCGCCTTCCAGGTCGCCGTAAACCCGGGCGGCTCTTACAACCCCCTGTTCCTTTACGGCGGCGTCGGGCTGGGCAAGACACACCTCATGCACGCCATCGGCAACGCCATCCTGCAGCGCGACCCGAATGCGCGGGTGGCCTACGTGCACTCCGAGCGGTTCGTCAGCGACATGGTGCGGGCGCTGCAGAACAACCGCATCGACGAGTTCAAGCGCAGCTATCGCTCCCTCAACGCGCTGTTGATCGACGATATCCAGTTCTTTGCGGGCAAGGAGCGCTCCCAGGAGGAGTTCTTCCATACTTTCAACGCACTGTTCGAAGAGCGGCAGCAGATCGTGCTGTCCTGCGACCGCTACCCGAAGGAAGTGGACGGCCTCGAGGATCGGCTGAAGACGCGTTTCGGCTGGGGCCTGACCGTGGCCATCGAGGCCCCCGAGCTCGAAACCAGTGTCGCAATCCTGATGAAGAAGGCCAGCTTCGAGGGAGTGACGCTGCCGTCGGAAGTGGCGTTCCTGATCGCCAAGCGAATCCGTTCCAACGTGCGCGAGCTCGAGGGGGCGTTGCGCCGGGTCATCGCGACGTCGAGGTTCCTGGATCGCGAGATCACCATGGATTTCGCGAAAAAGGCGCTCGGCGACCTGTTGTCCCTGCAGGACCGGCTGGTCAGCATCGAGAACATCCAGAAAACCGTCGCCCAGTACTACAAGATTCGCGTTGCCGACCTCATGTCAAAGCGGCGCAACCGGGCGGTGGCCAGGCCGCGGCAGATCGCCATGTGCCTGGCGAAAGAACTGACCGAACGCAGTTATCCTGAAATCGGCGATGCCTTTGGCGGCAAGGACCACACGACGGTGCTGCACGCCTGCAAGCGGATCAAGGAGCTTCGCGAGACGGACATGCGCGTCCGCGAAGATTACGCAAACCTGTTGAGAACCCTGACGGCATGATGTGCAAAAGTTGTGGACAAGTCGGCGCGGTGAAACTGTCCACAGGACGTCCACACCCTGGCGCGACGTTCCAAGGGCGTCCGGCCACAGCCTTTATGATTGCGCAAGATATTGAAATTAATAGTAAAAGTTATCTTATCCACAGTTTGCCTGTGGACTAATAGTAACAACAACAGATTTCTATATACCTATTCTAATTAGTTAACAGGTGGAACGATGAAGTTCAGCGCTCCGAGAGAAACCCTCCTCGAACCCCTCCAGGCCGTGATCGGCGTAGTGGAGCGTCGTCAGACCATGCCGGTGCTGGCGAACGTGCTGCTGGTCGCGGGCGAAACCACCGGACTGGCCGTGACTGCCACGGACCTGGAGGTTGAACTGGTGGCCACCGTCGACGTCCAGGTGGAGAAAGGCGGTGAGATCACCGTGCCGGGCCGCAAACTGCTTGATATCTGCCGGGCGCTGCCTGACGGCGCGGCAGTCAGTTTCAGCCTGAGTGGCGACAAGGTGACGGTGCGTTCCGGCCGGAGTCGGTTCACCCTCTCGACGCTGCCGGCGTCCGAATTTCCCACGGTGGAGGACATCCGTTCCCAGCAGGCCATCAAGCTGCCCCAGAACCAGTTGCGCCGCTTGATCGAGAAAACCCAGTTCTCCATGGCGAACCAGGACGTGCGCTATTACCTCAATGGCATGTTGCTGGAGGTCGCCGGTCCCATTATTCGCAGCGTTGCCACGGACGGGCACCGGCTGGCGCTTTGCGAATTGACGCTGGACAAGGCGGATTCGACGCCGCAGCAGGTGATTCTGCCCCGCAAGGGCGTGCTCGAGCTGCAACGCCTGATCGGTGACGGGGGCGATTGCAGCGTTGAGATCGGCACCAATCACCTGCGCGTGACGCTGGACGGTATCCGGTTGACCTCCAAGCTGATCGACGGCCGTTTCCCGGATTACGATCGGGTGATTCCCAAGCAGAGCGAGGCGCCCATGCTTGCGGACCGGGTAGAGCTGGCCGACGGCCTGAACCGGATCCGGATCCTGGCGAACGAGAAATACAAGGGTGTCCGCGTCACCCTGAAGCCGGGCAGCGTGACCGTGCAAGCCCATAATCCGGAGCAGGAAGAGGCCGAGGAAGAGATCGAGGTGCAATACGACGGCGCGGAGATGGAAATCGGCTTCAACGTCGAGTACCTGATCGCGGCACTGCGTGCGCTGGACGAGGACAAGGTGCGCCTCGAATTCCGCGATGCGGCCAGCAGCTGCCTGATCCAGGATCCCGAGCGCCGGGACTGCAAGTATGTCGTGATGCCGATGCGGCTGTAGCGGCCCGCATGGGATTGAGAAGCCTGTCGGTCACGGGGCTTCGCTGTTTTGAGAGCGCGGCGCTGGAGCCGGCACCCGGATTGAACCTCGTGACGGGCAACAACGCCTCGGGCAAGACCAGCTTGCTCGAGGCGATTTTTTTCCTGGGGCGAGGGCGGTCTTTCAGGGCGGCGCGGCGCGAATCGGTCATCCGCGAAGGCGCGGAACAGCTTCGAGTGGTTGGGCGGCTCGCCGATGGGCGCAGCCTGGGCGTGGAAGCCGGTCGGGGTTCGTGGGCTGCCAGGATCGCCGGGGAGCCGCTCGGCCAGTTGGCCGAGCTGGCTGCGCTGTTGCCGGTCCAGTTGATGGACCCGGAAGTCCATCGATTGGTCCAGGAGGGGCCCGGCGAGCGCAGGCGGTACCTCGACTGGGCGACGTTTCACGTGAAACCAGCCTTCCTGGAAACTTGGCGCGACTACCAGCGAGCGCTACGACAGAGAAACGCCGCGCTGAAGTCCAGGCAGCCTGAGCGCTCAATTGTTGCCTGGGAGCGGGCGTTGGCTGAATCCGGACGCCTGCTCGACACATTCCGCTCGGAAACGGTGGAGGCACTCCAGGGGCCGGTCGCGGACACGGCCATGCGCTTGCTGGGGGCGACACTTCGCCTGGAGTACCGGGCGGGGCAAGTCGCCGGCCAGGACCTGTCGGAGGCCCTGGCGGCCCACCGGGAGCGCGACCGCCGGGCCGGTATGACGCAGGTTGGACCGCACCGGGCCGACCTGGTGCTGATGCTGGACGACCACAAGGCACGGGGTTGGGTTTCCCGGGGGCAGCAGAAACTGGTGGCAGCCGCCATGGTGCTGGGGCAGGCCCGGCTGCTGGCGCCGATCTGGGGCGAGCGAGCGGTGCTGCTGGTCGATGACCCGGCGGCGGAGCTCGACGCAGAGCGATGCGAGCGCCTGTTGTCGCTGGTGGCGGAGCTGCCATTCCAGGTGTTCCTGACCGCGCTGGATGGCGAAACGCTACCAGGCCTGTCGCCGGGTCGTAAGTTTCACGTGGAACAAGGCAAAGTCATCCAGGTGGTATAATTCGGAGGTTTATTCCCCGGCGACAGCGGACCCTCGAAACCATGACTGAAACGCGCACCTACGACTCAAGAAATATCAAGGTTCTCAAGGGCTTGGATGCTGTCC
>CBDDRR010000302.1:0-2813 GCA_965233095.1 uncultured bacterium | reverse complement strand
CGGGCCGAGCTGGCGGAACTGCAGGCCACGCAGAATGATCGTCAGGTACAGGCCGGTGAGCAGCAGCAGCGGAATGAGGCAGTACGGTCCCCAGACGAAACCCGATACGGTGTCGAGCCAGGCGGTCAGTTGTTCCACGGTGCGTTCGCTCCCGGATCAGTCATTGTCGTCGTTCGGTCTCTCGTTCGCTGGCGCCTCGCGAAAGCTCGCAATCTCGTCAAGCGGCTTGCGCCGGATATCGGGCACGCGCGCGCCCGGCGCGGGATGGCCCACCACCAGCAGCAGGAACGGCCGTTCCTCGGGGGGACGGTCGAGGATGCGGTTAAGGAACTTCATCGGGCTGGGCGTGTGCGTCAGCGTCGCCAGGCCGGCGTGATGCAGCGCTGCGATCAGCAGGCCGGTAGCGATACCGACGGACTCCTTCGGATAGTAGTGCTTGACCTTGCGGCCGTCCGTGTCGTGACCCCAGCGTTGTTCGAAGATCGCGATCAGCCAGGGGGCGAGCTCCAGGAAGGGCTTCTCCGGCCCGGTCCCCAGCGGCGCCAGCGCCGCCAGCCAGTCATCGGGCGCGCGGTGCGCATAGAACTCGCGTTCCTCGGCCTCGGCGGCCGTGCGAATTTCCCGCTTGAGGGCATGATCCGAGATCGCGACGAAATGCCAGGGCTGCAGGTTCGCGCCGGAGGGCGCGCTGCCTGCCGCCTGCAGGCAGTCTTCGATCAGCGCGCGCGGCACGGGGCGGTCAGCGTAGTCGCGCACCGTGCGTCGCCGCGACAGCTCCTCACGGAATTCTCGCGCTCGCTGCGCCATCTCCTCGGCCGGAAGCGCCCGGTACCCTGAAAGCGGTTGCAGTTCGGCGCCACTCACGCGCGGCGTTCCGTCGCGAGCAGACCGGCGAGCTGGTCGTCCTTCTGTTCCCAGAGCGCACTCAGCCATGCCTGGAAGCGCGCCCGGAACTCCGGATCTCCCTGGTAATCACCATGCCGCGCCCACTCGGGGATCTCGCGCACGGCGACCCGCACGACGACCTTGTGCAGCTTGCCGCAGCACAGGTCCCAGAGGCTCGGCGTGCCGCCGGGATAGACGATGGTGACGTCCAGCATCCGGTGCAGGATGTCACCCATGGCGCCCAGCACGAACGCCACGCCGCCGGCGCGCGGCTTGAGCAGGTGGCGGTACGGAGAAGCCTGGGCGTGATGCTTGGCCGGGGTGAAGCGCGTGCCCTCGACGAAGTTCATTACCGAGGTCGGCATCTGGCTGAAATGCTCGCAGGCCTTGCGCGTCACCTCGAGGTCCCGGCCGCGCTCCTCCGGGTGCTTCTCCAGGTACTGCCGCGAATGCCGTTGCATGAACGGGAAGTCGAGCGCCCACCAGGCGAAGCCGAGTACCGGCACCCAGATCAGCTGCTTCTTGAGGAAAAACTTCAGGAACGGGACACGCCGGTTGAACACGCCCTGCAGCACCAGGATATCGACCCAGCTCTGGTGATTGCAGAGCACCAGGTACCAGCCGCGCGGTTCCAGCCCCTCGATGCCCTCGACATCCCAGCGGATGTCCTGGGTCAGGCGGAAAATCAGCTCGTTACCACTTATCCAGTTTTGCGCGAGCTGCACGAGGATGCGGGTGCAATGGATTTTGAGCGCCGGGACGGGCAGCAGTTTCACGATCGCGACCAGGTACAGCGGCGTCGCCCAGAACACCAGGTTCAGGAACATCAGCACCATGGTCAGGATGCCGCGCAGGGTGGCCATGGCCGCGCATTGTAGCCGCTTCCGCGCTGGCCGGGTCGGCCGCCGGGCGTGTAGTCTTGCCGGCCATGAAAGCGGTGTTCCCCGACTTCGCCACGGTCAGTCGCGACGACATCGACCTCGCGCCCCTGCGGGCGACCGGGATCGACCTCACGCTGCACGGGGTCACGACGCCGACGGAGCTGCTGGCGCGGCTCGCGCCCGCCGAGATCCTGATCACGAACAAGATCCGCATCGGCGCGACGGAGCTGGAAGCCGCGCCCCGGCTCAAGCTGATCTGCCTGTCGGCCACGGGCGTGAACAACGTGGACCTCGAGGCCGCCCGGGCGCGGGGCATCGGCGTGTGCAATATCACCGCCTATTGCACAGCCTCGGTGGTGCAGCACGTCTATGCCTTGATACTCGCGCTCACCCACCACCTGGCCGGCTACCAGCGGCTGCTGCAGGACGGTGCATGGAAGGAAAGTCCACAGTTCTGCCTGCTCGACTTCCCGATCCGGGAGCTGGCCGGTCGCAAGCTCGGCATCGTCGGCTTCGGCGAGCTCGGCCGGGCCGTGGCAGGGGCCGCGCCTGCCTTCGGGCTGGAGGTGCTGGTGAGCGAGCGGCCAGGCGGACCGCCGGACAAGCGACGCGACGAGCCCGAAGAGGTACGGATGCCCTTCGAGCAGGTGCTGGCGGAGGCGGATATCCTGTCGCTGCACTGTCCGCTGACCGACGCCACGCGCGGCCTCGTCGACACCGCGGCGCTCGGCCGCATGAAAAGCGATGCGTTGCTGATCAACACCGCGCGCGGCGCGCTGGTGGACTCGGCGGCGCTGGCGGAGGCCCTGCGTGCCGGGCGCATCGGCGGCGCCGGCATCGATGTCCTGGCACAGGAACCGCCGGTGGACGGCGACCCGCTGCTCGACCCGGCCATCCCCAATCTCATCATCACCCCCCACATCGCCTGGGCGGCGCGTGAATCCCGCCAGCGGGCCGTGGACGAAATCGCAGCCAACATCCATTCATACATGGCAGGCGGCCGTCGTGGCCGGGTGATTTGAAACTCGCGATTTTCTGGTTTCGCCG
>CBDDRR010000301.1:0-3537 GCA_965233095.1 uncultured bacterium | reverse complement strand
CTGCGCGCTGGCGGCGCGCGCCGTGTGCCCCGGCGTGCGCCTCATTGCCGCCGCGCCGGCGGGTGCCGACGATTGCTGGCAGTCTGTGCAGTGCGGGCGGCGGGTCCGGCTGGAGCAGGTGAGCACCATCGCGGACGGCCTGCGCGCGTCAATCGGCGAGCGGAACTGGGCGCTGATCTCGCAACACCTGGACGACGTCTTGCGGATCTCGGAGGAGGAGATCATCGCGGCGATGCGGCTCGCCTGGGAGCGACTCAAGATCGTCATCGAGCCGTCGTCGGCGGTACCGTTCGCGGCCGTTGTCGGCGGGCATCTGCCGGTGGCCGGACGTCGCGTCGGCCTGATCTTCTCCGGCGGCAACGTCGACCTGGATTCGCTCCCCGGACTGTTGGCGAAGTCCTAGTCTTCGCCGAGGATGTTGACCGGCTGGCCGGGGCGCAACCGCTCCGCGCCGCGGATCACCACGCGATCGCCCGCCGCCAGCCGGCCGGTCACCGCGACGAGCTCGCCCGCGCTCAGCCCCGGCGTCACCTCGACCTGCTCCGCGGTGCCTTCCGGCGTGATCCGGAACACGGTGGCGCCCTCGCGGCGCAGCACCAGTGCATCGCGTGGCACTGCCAGCAACACAGTTGCAGGCGCGCTGGGCACTGCTACGCGCACGTTCTCGCCGACACGCCAGGGCGTGGCCGCAATGCTCAGCCGCAGTTCGAACATGTGCGAGCGGCTGTCGCCGAAGGGTACCAGCGTGCGAATGGTGCCGGCACCCGAGTTCCAGTCGCTGAACACCTGCAACTCGCTGCCTGGCCCGATGAACCCGAGCGATGGCAGCGGGGCGCGTGCCACGACCTCCAGGTTTGCCGGATCGACCATGCGCACCACCTCGTCGCCCGCCTGGGTGTACTCGCCTGGCGTGCGCAAGCGCTCCGTGACGACGCCGTCGAAGGGTGCGCGGACTCGCGTGCGCTCCAGGTGCAATTCGATCTGGCCGAGGCGCGCCCGCGCGGTCGCAATCTCGCTGACGGCGGACTGGAGGTCGGTCTCCATCTGGTCGAGCAGGTTCTTGGCCGCGATGTTCTCCGCTGCGAGTTGGCGCAGCCGCTCGGCCTCTCGCTCGAGAAAGCCGCGGCGGCTCTCTTGTGACGCGAGCACACCGCGGAATTCGTCGCGCTGCAACTTCAGCTCCGTGTCGTCGATGCGCGCGACCGCCTCGCCGGCCGCAATGCTGCTGCCGATCTCCGCAATCCAGGTCAGCCGTCCCGCTACCTCGGCGGAAATGCGGGCCTCGTTGCGGCTGATGACCGTGCCCGGCACCTGGATGCTGGGCGCAAGCTCGGTGAGTTGCGCCTCTGCGATGCGCACCGCTGCCGGCGGCATCCCCTGTGCGCTCACCGCACCGGGAAGCACCAGTAGGGCGCTCAGGATTAATCTCAGGAATCTGGATTGCATGGGGATCTGGGCTCCAGGGGAATCATGCGAACTCAGGCCGGCCGCTCTGGCCGGGCGTATCCGGCGCGCAGCCCGCCGGCGCCGGCCGTGACCGGGGCGGACTCGTCCTCGCCGATGCGCAGCAGGCTTGGCAACAGCACGAGCGTGAAGACCGTGCTGACCGAGAGCCCGCCGACGATGACCGCTGCCAGGCCGCGGTATAGCTCGGTGCCGGCGCCCGGCATAAGCAGCAGCGGCATCATGCCGAACAGGCTGGTGAGCGTGCTCATGAGGATCGGTCGCAGGCGGTAACGCACGGCCTGTTCGACAGCGGCCGTGCGCGCGATGCCCTCGCGCTCCGCGGCACGGGTCTGCGCCACCAGCAGGATGGCGTTGTTGACGACCAGCCCCATGAGGGTGATGAAGCCGATCATGGTGAGGAGGTCCATCGGCTGGAAGGTCAGCATGCCAGTGATGCGCAGCATGACGACGCCGCCGACCATCGCCATCGGCAGCGCCACGATGACCAGCAGGCTGTCCCGGAAGGAACGGAACAGCGCGCTCATCAACAGGTAGAGAATGACGATCGCCAGCGCCAGGCTGCGCGCCATGTTGGCGATGGCGCGATCCTTGTCGTCCGCGGTGCCCCGGTAGCTGATGTCGCCGTCCTCGGGCAGTTGCTCGCGAATTGCCGGATCCACTTGCTCGCGGATCAGGTTGATCGCGGTCCCGAGCGCCATGTCGGATGGCGGCGTGACCACCAGCGTGATGGTACGCCGCCGATCCACGCGGCGGATCTGGTCGGGTCCGGCGGTGCGTGTCACCGAGATGAATTCCCCGAGCGGCCGGGTGGCGCCGTCGGGCGTAGCGATGGGCAGTGACGCGAGCTCTTCGGGTGATTCCCAGGCGGCGGCCCGCAGGATCATGTCCAGGCGCTGCTCGCCATCGAAATAGTCGCCGACATAAAGGCCGTCGCCGAGCGCACGCACGACCTGGGACAAAGTCTGCCGGGTCCAGCCGACCTCGGCGAGGCGCCGCTCTTCGGGTACCAGGCGCAATTCCGGCTGCGCCAGCTCGACGCCGGGCACCGGGCGGGTGCTGGCACCGGGAATGGCCTGCGACACGGCGCCCATGCCGACGATTGCGGCGCCCAGCAGTGCATCGATGTCACGACTCTGGATGTTGATGTCGATGGAGCGGCCGCCACCCAGCCGGCCGAACAGCGAGGCGCGGCTTGCGAAGGCGATGGTGTCGGGGAAGCCGCCGAGAATCTCGCTGTTGATCGTCTGCACCAGCGTGTCTACGTCGGCACGGTCCGCTGCCCGGGCACCCATGAAGCCGCTGTTGCCGAACACGCCGAGGAAATAGCTCTGCAGCGGCGGCTCGCGCCGGCCCTCGAGATGCTCCAGCATGCGGGCGTTGACGACATCGACGAACTCGCTTTCCGAGGCCGGCACGCTCACGCCCGGCGGCGGCAGGATGAACCCGAAGATGAAGTTCTGCCTGCCCTCCGGGAGGTAATCCGTTTCCGGCAGCAGTGTTACGGTCAGGCCGACCGCGGCCAGCGTCAGGCCGGCGATGATCCCGGTGCGCCGCTTGCGTGTGCTGGTAAGGCGCATGATGAGAGCGGTGCCGCGGTCCCACCAGTCGCTGTGCGGGTCCGTCAGGTGGACGTTGCGCAGCCAGTTGTTGGCGGCTGTCGGGATGACGGTGATGGCGATGAACAACGCCGCGACCACGGCGATGGCGATGGCGAGCGCAAGATCGGCGAACAGCTGTCCCGCAATATCCCGCAGGAACACGATCGGCAGAAAGATGGCCACCGTGGTCGCCGTGGAGGCGACCAGCGCACCCCACACCTGCACGGCGCCCTCCAGCGCAGCCGCATCGCTCGGTTTGCCTTCCTCGCGCAAACGCACGATGTTCTCCAGCACGACGATCGCGGAGTCGAGCACCATGCCGACCGCGAACGCGAGGCCTGCCAGGCTGATGATGTTGATGGTCCGGCCTGCGGCGTTCAGCGCGATGAAGGTCACCAGCAGCGAGACCGGGATCGCCAGCGCAACCATCAGCGTGGCCCGCCAGCGGCGCAGGAACCACCACAGCACGGCG
>CBDDRR010000300.1:0-3265 GCA_965233095.1 uncultured bacterium | reverse complement strand
TACCTGTCGGTGCCCTCGGCCATCGGCTTCATCGCCGTGTTCGGCGTGGCCATGCTGAACGGCATCGTGCTGGTTTCCTTCATCAACGAGCTGCGCGAGAAAGGCCTGAGCGTCGCCGAGGCCGTGCGCCGCGGCTGCGAGTTGAGGCTGCGTCCTGTGCTGATGACCGCCTCGGTGGCTATCCTCGGCCTGATCCCGATGCTGCTGTCCAGCGGCGTCGGTGCCGAGACCCAGCGGCCGCTGGCCTCGGTGGTGGTCGGCGGCTTGATCACCTCGACCCTGCTCACACTGGTACTGCTGCCGGTCATCTACGACTGGATGGAATCCCGAAAGGAGAAACACGCATGAAAGAGATCAAGGCCTTCATTCACCGCAACCGCGCCGCCGACGTGATCCGCGCCCTGAAGGGCGCGGGTTTCAGCAACCTGTCGGTGGTCGACGTCAAGGGCATGCTGGCGGCGCTCGATGAACGGGAGCGCGACTATTCCATCGAGCTGGGCGAAGAGACCATTACGATGGTGAAGCTGGAGCTGGTGTGCGAGGACGAGAGCCGCACCGCCGAAGCGGCGCACATCATTCGGGACAATGCCCGGACCGGCCAGCCCGAGGCGGGCTGGATCTACATCAGCGAGATCCAGGCGGCGTTGCCCATCGCGGATCACTGAGCGGGGACTGCGGTCCACGAGGGCTGCGGTCGGACTTCAACGTCGATGACGGAGGTGCACCATGAAATACCTGAAGTGCTCCTGGCGACCGGCGAGGATCGCGATGCGCGGCACTGAACGGTGTCGACTGGCGACATTGGCAGTGGTGGCGCTCGGTCTGGCCGGCTGCGCGACTGCCCCCGTCAACCTGGCACGCGACGGCGCGGTCACGGTCGAGACGGTCTCCTCGCCAGCGGCGTGGGTGTGGTACGCCGAGCCGCGGGCGGGGGCGGGCAAGGCCTGGGTGAGCGGGGAGGTCATCCGGCGCCGGGAATGGCCCGCGGACCGTCCGGGGCACGTGGACATCGAGGTACTCGGCCCCGACGGGTCGCCGCTCACCCAGGCCACTACTCCGCTGCGGCCGGTGCGCACCGGCGGCGGCGACACGCTTCGGCTTGCCTTCACCGTACCGCTGAACTCGCGGCCGCTGGCTGGGAGCACGGTGCGCGTGATTCATCACGCGGCGGTACACAACGATACCGGCGCCCCCGATGCACCCGGGTGCTGATGGGCGGCGCACGAATTTCCAACGGACGCAACGGACGAGGAATGATGCATGACTACGCAATACGGTTTTGGCACCACGGTCCCCATGGACTTCGAGCAGGCGATCGATGTCGTCACCGAGGCGCTCAAAAAAGAAGGCTTCGGTGTGCTGACCGACATCGACGTGCAGGCGACCTTGAAACAGAAGCTCGGCGAGGACATGCCGCCCTACCGCATCCTCGGCGCCTGCAATCCGCCGCTGGCACACCGGGCGCTCACCGCCGAGCCGTCGATCGGCCTGCTGTTGCCCTGCAATGTAGTGGTCAGGCAGGAAG
This sequence comes from uncultured bacterium, assembly GCA_965233095.1. GTDB lineage: Bacteria > Pseudomonadota > Gammaproteobacteria > Steroidobacterales > XN24 > XN24. The sequence goes on along the minus strand of CBDDRR010000300.1, from coordinate 1,740 downwards.
ACAACGGCATCGTGCATGTGGAGTGTATGGATCCGGCGGCCGTGCTCGATCTGGTGGATAACCCGGCGGTGCACGCGCTGGCCCAAGACGTACGGCAGCGACTGGACCGGGTGCTCGCGGCCGTGGCGGATGGCCGTTGAGGCGATCCGCCGGGATGCACCATGCCGCTTGAGGCGAAGCCCATGAGCCGATCACGTTTCCGCGACCAGCGCGTGTTCCACGTCGATGATCCCGAAGGTCAAGCCGGGGGCTGGTATTTCGAAGTGCGCGAAGGGTCGTCGCACGGACCGTACCTCACACGGAGCCTGGCTGAGCAGGCACTCGCGGACTTCCTCAACGGGCCGGATGCATGGTCTCGCCCGAGGGGCGGAGACGATGCGGATGGGCCGGATGACAGGCATTGATCCGTCCCAGTCCAACACCGCGAACCGCCGCGTGCGGCGTCCCCTGTACGTGGTGGCGCTGATCCTGGTGGTCACGGTGCTGCTGGTGGCAATCAAGTACTGGGTCGTGAGCCGCTATCTGCTCGGCCATTGAGGAGGTACGCCCATTGGAAGACAGAAACGCACAAACAGAACGGACGGACGGTTTCGCCGGCGTCTGGTGGCGCTACCCTTCGCTGGCCGCAGCACTGGGCGCGGGGGTGATCGCGCTGGCCGGCTTCGCGCTGGCGCATCTGGGGCTGGTCACCGAAGCCGCCGAGAACATCTTCTATTGGCTCGCCATCCCGCTGGGTGCCTTGCACTGGACCCGCGAGGGTCTCGAAGGACTTTTCGAAGAGCGCGTAATTGGCATCGAGATCCTGATGCTCGCCGCCACCGCCGGCGCCGGCATCCTCGGGCTGTGGGACGAGGCCGCCGCCCTGGTGGTGCTGTATGGCGCGGCCGAGGGCGTGGAGGAGTACACCTTCGCCCGCACCCGCCACGCCATCCGCGGCCTGCTGGATCTGGCGCCGAAGCAGGCGCGGGTGCTGCGCGACGGCGAGGAGGTGACGGTGGCGGCCGAGACCCTCGCGCCGGGCGATCGCCTCATCGTGCGCCCGGGCGAGTCGCTGGCCACTGACGGAGTCATCGTCGAAGGGCGCACCAGCCTCGATGAGGCCGCGGTCACCGGCGAGTCGGTGCCGGTGGACAAGGGCCCGGGCGACAAGGTCTTCGCCGCCAGCGTCAACGGCCAGGGCCTGATCACCGTCGAGGCCACGGCGGCCTTCGCCGACAATACCCTGTCGAAGATCATCCACCTGGTGGAGGCCGCCCAGGAGCAGAAGGGCCGCGCCCAGCAGTGGATCGAGCGCTTCGGCCGGCGCTACAGCCCGGCGGTGCTGCTCGGTGCTGCGGCTCTGCTCGTGCTGCCCTGGCTGCTCGGCCTGCCGGTGGAGGAGTGGTCGCGCCGCGCCGTGGTGCTGCTGGTGGCCGCCGCGCCCTGCGCCTTGGTCATCTCCCTGCCCATCGCCATGGCCGCCGGCATCGGCGGCGCCGGCCGGCGCGGCATCCTGATCAAGGGCGGTGCCCACCTGGAGCACCTGGGCACAATCCGCACCGTCGCCTTCGACAAGACTGGCACCCTCACCCACGGCCGTCCACGGGTCACCGACGTGGAGGCCTTCGATGGGGGTGGGGGCGGCGACGAGGACGCGCTGCTGGCCGCGGCCGCCGGCGTGGAACGGGGCTCCGAGCACCCCCTGGCCCGCGCCATCGTCGCGGCTGCCGCGTCCCGCGGCCTCACCCCGGCCGAGCCGAA
>CBDDRR010000299.1:0-7760 GCA_965233095.1 uncultured bacterium | reverse complement strand
GTCCACCGCCTCGACGCCGCGGCGAGGCTCCTCTGGACTGCCCCGCAGGCAGCCTCGCCGGGCCAGGCAACGGTCGACGCCGGCCCGTTCGACTCCGCAGCGGGGGTGGGACGTCATGGGCGCACTGAGCGAGCTCAAGATTTCGCCGAGCGAAGGGCGCCCATGACGGCGCGCGCCCGCGGTCGACCCGACTGAGGCCCATGACAGCGCGCCCCCGCGGTCGAGCGGTCGAGCGACAAGCTAAGGCGTTGCAGCCCCGTGGCGACGGAGCATGGCGACACCCAGCAGCGCCGCGAGCAGGCCGGCGGAACCGAGGCCGGCTTCCGGCACGCCGATGCGCAGATAGGTGACCAGGAACGAGACAGCGACGGCTGCGAGCAGCAGCGCGCCGATGCGGAAAGACTCGCTGCGCACCAGCAGCACGGCACCGGCAATCTCCGCCAGCGAGACCGCCCACAGCGACCACGCCGGCCAGCCGATCACGGCGAAGCGCAGGATGTTGAACTCCGGGTGCGTGAGCCTGAGCACGGCGCGTGCCGCGAAGATGGCCGCGATGACGATCGTGGCCGCCTGCAGCGGCGGCACGCGGATCATCGCGGCCGGCCCGCGGCAGCGAACCAGCGCGCCATGACGCCGTCGATCCAGCTCTCGCCGCGCAGCGAGGGCAGGAAGCCGCAATGGCCGCCTCGCTGGGTCACGACGACCTGCAGCGGCGCGGGACGCGCCAGCCGTGGCACGTCCTGCGACGGGATGACGGGATCGTCCGCGGCCGCAACCAGCAGCGTCGGCGCGGTGATGGTGGCCAGCACATCGCCGACGATGGCGTAACCGGCCAGGTAGCTGGCGAGATCCGGGTACTCGCTGTAGTCGCGCACGAAGTAATCCGTCATGTCACGCAGGCCGCGGAAGCGCCGCAAGTCACCGAAGCGATAGCGCTCGGGGAACAGCTGTGCCTTGATGCCCAGCGAGCGCCGCCACTTGGCCATGAAGTAGCGCTCGTAGATCTGCGGGCCCTGTTCCATTGCGTCAAGCGTGCTGGCGGGGTCTAGCACCGGGCAGACGGCCATCGCCCGCGCCAGCGGAATGCCGGCCGCGTCGGCCCGCGCCGCCACCCGCATGGCGAAATTGCCGCCCAGCGAGAAGCCGCCGAGGCAGAGCGGCTCGCCCGGAAACAACGCTGCGATCCGCGCCATGGCGCCGACCACCTCGGGCAAGCGGTTGGAGTGAAAAATGTCCTCGTTGAGATGATGGCTCGGGCCGTGGTCGCGCAGGTGCAGCCGGATTACCGACCAGCCCTCCGCGTACATCCGGGTGGCGGCCGACAGCAAATAGGACGAATCCCCCGCGCCCTCCCAACCGTGAATCAGCACGACCAGGCCCCGGGGCTGCTGTTCCTCGCCCTCAGGCTGCGGCGCGTACCAGGCGTGCAGCCGCACGCCCTCGCCGCAATCCAGCAGCAGTGTGCGGCTCACCGCCGCCAGCGGTGCAGCCCGGCGCCGCAGCAGGCTGCGGCGGAAAGGCGAGCTCGGCAGCACGGACTGAAAGTGTGCGTTCGCGATCAATCCGGACGGCGAAAATTCCAGCTCGGTCTCAGGCGGCACTGCCTGCCTCGATGTGGATCGGCCCGGAACCCGGCAGCTGCCCGATGAATTCCTTCCCGACAAGCTGTGACGGCGTGAGGTGGCCGGCCACGCGGCGCATACCCAGCACCCGCTCGACAATGCCGAGCGCGGCATGCACAGTGACATCGTAGCCATTGGCCACCTTGATCCGGCCCGTCACGGCCTGCCCCGCACCGTTGTGCGCTTCGCCCCACACGAAGGTCGGCGTGCGGGCGCGCTGCTCTTCACGCGGTCCACGCACGGTCTTGCCGACGCGGCCCTTGAGCCAGGATTGCACCGGGCCAAGCCCCAACAGCGGGCGCACCCAGTTCATGCGCTTCAGGCGAGCGACCAGCTTCGGGGAGGCCGGAATGTAGACCTCGATGTCGGGAATGCCGGTGGAGTGCCACGCGGTGGACACATCGCCCCACGGGATGGTCATGGCGAGTTTTTCGCCATCGCCGAAGTCGATGCGGCGGGTGCGCCAGGCGAGCGGCACCGGAACGAGCCGGCCCTCGCGCCGCACGCGCCCGCCCTGCGCCAGTCCTTCCACCGAGGTGCGGGCGGTGCCCGGGCTCATGCCGCCGCGGGAATCGAAACCGAGCGCCAGGCGCGTCGCGTCCGGCAATGCCGCCTTGAGCTCGGCCGCGAGGCAGTCAGTCGGCACGACATCGAAGCCTACACCCGGGCAAAGCAGCACACCGTTGCGCCTGGCCTGTGCATCGAGGGTATGCGCCAGCTCAAACACCGCGATCTCGCCGGTGATGTCGAGGTAATGCGCGCCGGTCTCGAGACAGGCCTCCATCATCGGCCGGGCGGTGGCCGAGAACGGCCCTGCGCAGTGCAGCACCAGCGCCATGCCGGCGATACCCTCCCCGACAGCCGCGGCATCCGCCAGCTCGAAGCAGCGGTGCGTAAGACCCAGCTCGCGCGCCAGCGGCGCGACCTTCGCCTCGCTGCGCCCGGCCAGCACCGGCGCGAGGCCGCGCCGTGCCGCCTCGCGCGCAATCAGCTCGCCGGTGTAGCCGTTGGCGCCGTAGATCATCCATGATTCGTTCATGCGCGCGCGCTCCGCTTGCGGCCGGCGTGGCCCTGGGCCTTGAGAAAGCCCGCCGCCTGCCGCTTGACGGCGCCGAAGAACAGGTCAGGCGACATGCGCTTCAGCAGCAGGATGGCGCGAGCCTCGGCATGCGGCACGATCATGAAGCTCTTCTTGCGCACCCCCCGCCGCACGATTCGTGCGACGTCATCAGCGTCGAGCGGGGACTTCTCCATCAACCGCAAAGCCATCTGGCGGGATTCCTCGCTGCCGCTGAAGTCTTCCAGCAGGTTCGTCTTGAAGAACGAGGGACACACGACGCTGACGCCGATGCCGTGCGGGGCCAGCTCGACGCGCAGTGTTTCCGACAGCGAGATCACGCCGGCCTTGGACACGTTGTATGCGGCGACGCCCGGCGGCGAAACGAAGCCGGCGGCAGAGGCGATGTTCACGACATGCCCGCCGCCCGCCCGGATCATCCCCGGCAGAAACGCCCGGCACACCTTCACGATCCCGAAGAGGTTCACCTCCATGATCCGGCGCCAGTCCTCCTCGGGGGTATCGACCACGGTCCCGGAACCGGCGATGCCGGCGTTGTTCACCAGCACGTCGACGCCGTGCCAGCCGCGCCGGATGGCAGTGGCTGCCGCTGCGACAGACGCCGCGTCCGTGACGTCGCAGGCGAGCGCCAGCGCCTTGCCGCCGGCCGCCTCGATCTCGCCTGCAACCGCCGCCGCGCTGTCCGCGTCACGATCGATGACGGCCACCCGCCAGCCTGCGCGCGCGTGGTCGAGCGCCAGCGCGCGCCCCAGGCCGCTGCCGCCGCCGGTAATAACGATCCGTTGTTTCTTCATCTTCGCCGGCCTGCCATGCTGTCCCTGAAAGCGACATGATGCACGAGCCGGCGCCCGTTGTTGACACCGCGTGAACCACGGCCCTATGGTTCCGGCCCTCCCGACACGCTTCGGCAACAGCGAGCCAGCGTTTTCATGGCGGTGATTTACCTCATCCGGCACGGTCAGGCGTCCTTCGGCAGCGAGGACTATGACCGACTGTCCGAGCTCGGCCGGAGGCAGGCGCAACTGCTCGGCGCGCACCTCAAGAGCAGTCGCGTGCCGTTCGAGGCGCTGCTCAGCGGCGGGCTGCGGCGCCAGCAGGACACCGCGGCGGAGATTGCCACGGCCTGCGGCGATCGCGCGCCGGAGGTCGCCGTCAACAACGCCTTCAACGAGTACGACCACATGGGGGTCATTCGCGCCTATATGCCGCGGTTCATGACCGAGATCGGCGCGCCGCGCGGCCTCGAGGATGCCCAGGTGTTCAGCGATCACAAGCTGTTCGAGTTCGCGTTCCGCTTCATGATCAAGTCCTGGATGGACAACGTGCCGCACGACAATGAGGCGCTCGAGAGCTGGCGTGATTTCTGCAACCGGGTGAGCGCCGGGCTGGATTCAGCGCTCACCTCGCATGGCCCCAGGGCCAGGGTGGCGATCGTCACCTCCGGCGGGACCATCGCTGCAGCCTTGCGCGCGGTGCTGGGCCTGTCCAACAAGCGGACCCTGTCGATGAACTGGAGCATTTACAATGCTTCGCTGACGCAGCTCTACTATGGTCGCTCTGCGCGTCACGAGGATGCGCTGCTGCTCGGCTTCAACAACGTCTCGCATCTCGAGCAATCGGGCGGGCGGGATCTCATCACCTTCCGGTAGGCGCCATGGACTTCAGCATCGACTCCGAACTGTCCGCAAGGCTCGCACAGATCCGCGAGTTCGTCATCGACCGGGTACAGCCTCTCGAGCCGCAGTTTCTGGCGGGCGACTGGGATGCACTGGACGCCGGCATCACCGCCTGCCGCGCCGAGGTCAAGGCGCGCGGCTGGTGGGCGCCGAACCTGCCGGCCGCCGAGGGCGGCACCGGGCACGGGCTGGTGACGCTGGGACTGATCTCGGAGGTGCTGGGACGCAGCCCGCTCGGCCATTTCGTATTCGGGTGCCAGGCGCCGGACGCCGGCAACGCCGAGCTGCTCGCTTCGCACGGGACTCCCGCCCAGCGCGAGCGCTTCCTCGAGCCGCTGGCCGCCGGGGAAATCCGCAGCTGTTTCCTGATGACCGAGCCGGAGTTCGCCGGCTCCAACCCGACCGAAATGGGCACCACCGCGGAGCGCGACGGCGACGAGTTCGTCATCAACGGCCACAAGTGGTTCGCCACCGCCGCCGACGGCGCCCGCTTTGGCATCTGCATGGCGGTCACCGACCCGGGTGCCGACAAGTACCGGCGCGCCAGCATGATCCTGGTGGAGACCGACCGGCCCGGTTACCGGCTGGTGCGCAACATCCCGGTGATGGGTCATCCCGGACGAGGCTTCTTCAGCCACGGTGAAGTGCGCCTCGAAAACGTCCGCGTACCGGTCGAGAACCTGCTGGGCGAGGCCGGTGCCGGCTTCGCGATGGCACAGGAACGCCTCGGGCCGGGCCGCATCCACCACTGCATGCGCTGGCTGGGCATCTGCCGGCGGGCGCTCGACGAGATGATCGCCCACGCCCTGAAGCGCGAGATCAAGCCCGGCCTGCCGCTGGCGAAGATGGGCGCGGTGCAGGACTGGATCGCGGAATCGGCCGCCGAGGTCGAGGCGGCGCGCGCGCTGGTGCTGATGACGGCGTGGACCATCGAGCAGGAAGGTTTCCGCGCCGCACGTGAGCGTGTCTCGATGATCAAGTACTACACCGCCAACGTCATGCAGCGGGTGGTCGACCGCGCGCTGCAGGCCCATGGCGGGCTGGGCGTCACCGATGACCGCATCCTGGCGTTTTTCTTCCGCGAGGAGCGCGCCGCGCGCATCTATGACGGCCCGGACGAAGTCCACCGCATGGCGGTATCACGGCGGCTGCTGAAGTCGGCGGCAGGCCTGTGAGCCAGGCCGGCCGGGCGGAGGAAGCCGGCGCGCCGCGGGCAGGCGAAGAACTCGATCCGGCGCTGGTCGCGGATTACCTTGCCAGGGAACTGCCAGACTTCGCGGGCCCCGTCGAGATCGCCCAGTTTCCCGGCGGCGCATCCAACCTGACCTACCTGGTGCACAGCGCCGCGGGTGAATGGGTGCTGCGTCGTCCGCCGTTCGGCACCAAGGCGCGTAGCGCGCACGACATGGGTCGCGAGTACCGCATCCTGTCGCGCATCCACGACGTCTTCCGCTATGCGCCGAAGCCCATGCTGTTCTGCGCCGACCGCAGCGTGCTGGGCGAGGAGTTTTATCTCATGGAGCGGCTCAAGGGCCTGATCCTGCGCCGCGACCTGCCCGCCGGGATGGACCTGTCGCCGGGCCAGGCTGCCGCGCTGTGTCGCAACCTGGTGGACGTGCATGCCGAGTTGCACGCCATCGACCCCGAGGCGGCGGGCCTGGGCGAGCTCGGGCGGCCCGAGGGCTACGTGGCCCGCCAGGTCGCGGGCTGGTCGGACCGTTACCGCGCGGCGCGCACCGACGATGTGCCCGACAACGAGTCGCTGATGGCATGGCTGGCGGCGAATCGCCCGCCGGAAGCGGCGCGCGCAGCGATCATCCACAACGATTACAAGTTCGATAACGTGGTGCTAAGTGAGTCGCCCGATGGCTGGTGCATCACCGGCGTGCTCGACTGGGAGATGGCGACGCTGGGCGACCCGCTGATGGACCTGGGCGCGTCACTGGCCTACTGGGTCCAGGCCGATGATCCGGAGCCGCTGCGGCAGATCCGCATGCTGCCCACGCACCTGCCCGGCATGATGCGCCGGGCGGAGGTGGTGGACTACTACTGCACGCGCGCCGGGTTCGCGCCGGCACGCTTCGATTTCTACTATGTCTACGGCCTGTTCCGGCTGGCGGTGATCGTCCAGCAGATCTACTACCGCTTCGTGCTCGGCCAGACGAAGAACCCGCGCTTCGCGCCCTTCGGCCAGTTCTGCACTGTGCTGTCCCGCACCGCCGAGGCAGTGGCCGCCGGCAAGACCCCGTTCTGAGTTCCGGTTCCAAGGAGGTTCCGATGAGCGATTCCCTTTTCAATCTCGACGGCCGCGTCGCGCTGGTGACGGGCGCCTCGCGCGGCATCGGCGAGGCGACCGCCCACCTGCTGGCGCGCTACGGCGCGCACGTCATCGTCAGCTCACGCAAGCATGACAGCGTTGCGGCCGTCGCGGACGCCATTCGCGCCGCCGGCGGCAAGGCCTCGGCGCTGGCCTGCCACGTCGGCGAGACCGAGTCGATCGACGCGGCCTTCGAACTGATCGAACAGGAGCACGGCCGGCTGGACATCCTGGTGAACAACGCGGCCACCAATCCGCATTTCGGCCACATCACCTCGACCCCGGTGTCGATGCTGGAGAAAACCGTCGAGGTCAACGTGCGCGGCTACTTCGTCATGTCGCAGAAGGCGGCGCTGCTGATGAAAACCCACGGCGGCGGTTCCATCGTCAACACCTCGTCCATCAACGGCGTCCGCCCGGGCCCCGGCCAGGGCATCTACTCTGTGACCAAGGCGGCGGTCATCTCCATGACCCAGGCGTTCGCCAAGGAGTGCGCGCCATGGAAAGTGCGGGTCAACGCCGTGCTCCCGGGCCTGACCGACACCAAGTTTGCTTCAGCGCTGATCGAGAACGAGCGCATGCTCAACATGATCCTGCCGCTGATCCCGATGGGGCGCGTGGCGAGCCCGGAGGAGATCGCTCCCGCGATCCTGTTCTTCGCCTCCGATGCGGCGTCGTACGTCACCGGGGCCTGCCTGCCGGTGGACGGCGGCTTCCTCTCCTGAGCCACCAGGCCGACATGGTGTTCGGGCATTGAAGCTGCTCCTCGCGCTCGTCCTGGTGTGGATCGCCAACCTGCCATTCGGCTATTGGCGGGAGGGCCTGGCGAGGCTGTCGCCAGCGTGGTTCGTGGCGATCCACGCGCCGGTTCCGCTCGTGTTCCTGATCCGTGAATGGCTCGATCTCGACTGGCGCCTGGTCACCCTGCCGCTGTTCCTCGCGGCGTATTTTCTGGGCCAGTGGCTGGGCGGCCGGGTGCGTCGCGGGCTGGCCGCGCGGGCTGGAGGAAGCTGAGCGCTGGGCTATGCTTTGGACAGGCATCAGGCCAGCGAGGTGATGGCCATGAC
>CBDDRR010000298.1:0-4208 GCA_965233095.1 uncultured bacterium | reverse complement strand
ATGTACTTGCGTGACGTGTCCGGCGGCGGCAGCGTCTCGCTCGGCTGAGGCCGCGCAAAACGGGTCAGGCGGCGGCTGTTGTGCCGGAATCCCGCAGTCAGCAGGCGATCCATGATGGTCAAGTGATCCGGGCTCCCTGGGACACTGGTTCGCGACTAAAGGCCGCAATGTTATCGCAGTTCCGCGCTTCGCCAGGTTCGGGAAGCCGCAGCAGGCCGGCGCTGCGGGCACGGCTCGACTCAGCCGCCGCGCCCGCTGCGCCAGCGCCCCGGCGTCTCCCCCGTCCAGCGGCGGAAGGCATGTGACAGGTTGGCGGCGTCGCTGAAGCCGGTGCGGGCGGCGATCTCGTCAAGCGACAGCGGTGTGTTCTCGAGATAGCCGGCCACCAGTCCGAAGCGCACCTCGTCGAGCAGTGCCCGGAACCCGGTGCCTTCCTCGGCGAGCCGGCGCCGCAGGCTGCGGCGGGACAGGCCAAGGCGTCGTGCTGCTTCGTCCTGGGTGGGCAGCCGCCCGGGGTGGTCGAGCATGTAGCGGCGCAGCTGCATTGCCAATCCGCCGGCGGGCGAAAGCGTCTCCAGCAGTCGTCGGCACTGGGCCTCCGCAGCGGCCGCGGTCACCGGGTCACGGCCTGGCAGCGGCTGGTCGAGCCGGTCGGCGGGCAGACGCAGCGCATGGCGGTCGCGGCCGAAGGCGACCGGGCAGTCGAAGGCCTCCGCGTAGCGCTCCGCCCATGCCGGCGCCGCATAGGCGAACAGCGCCTCGGAGAGCCCGCCGCTTTGCCCGGTCAGGTCCTCGAACAGGGTCGCGGCCGCGGCTGCGTCGCGCTCCACGAAAAAGGTCTCCAGCTCGCCGAGCGGGCGGGACGGACGCATGCGCAGCTCCGCGTCGCCGTGACCGCGCTGGAAAGTCCAGCGCAGGAAGGTGTGCGTCAGGTCGACGTACTGCAGTCCGACGCGAATGGCGCTCGCCAGCGTCGGGCTGGCCGCCAGCGCCAGGCCCCAGAAACCGAACACCGGGAAACGGTGTCCGCGGCCGGCGAGCAGGCCGAGGTCGGGCCGTCCGGAGACCTGCAGCGCGGCGCGGATGAAGTCGAGTTCCTGGTCCACGGGCACCGTCTGGCCCGTGCCGGCCAGGCGTGCCGGCAGGCCGCAACGCAGCAACAGGGGCTCGGGGTCGTGGCCGAGGTCGCGCAATGTATGCGCCAGCACCACGACGCCGGCCGCCGGGTGGCGCGCGCCTGGCGAAACGGCCAGAGATGACGTCGGCGTGACCATGTTGGCCGAAAATAACAAACGATACGCCAGCTGCAAACAATGCCCTTTCCGGCTGCGTGTATAGAGTGATTCCGATCCGGCAGGAGGACGACATGGCGACAGCGGCCCTCGAGACCGCAGGATGGGAGGATCGGCGGCGTCATCTCTGGCTCGTCTCGCTGCTGCTGCCCATGCTGCCGCTGGCCAGCCTGCTGGCCTGGCGCGTCACCGGCCACGAGGGCTTGCTGTGGCTGACCCCGCTGGTTGTCTACGGCCTGGTTCCGCTGCTGGACCTGTTGCTCGGCGAGGACCGCAACAATCCGCCGGAGTCCCTGGTACCCGCGCTGGAGGACGATCGCTGGTATCGCTGGTTGACCTGGCTGACGGTGCCGGCGGTATGGCTGACCGTTGCGGCCACCGCCTGGGTTGCGGTGGAGGGCGCGTTGTCGCCGCTCGGGTGGCTGGGCCTCGCGGTTTCGGCGGGCTGGACCAGTGGCGCCGGCATCAACGTCGCCCATGAGCTGGGCCACAAGAAGGGGCAGCTCGAGCGCTGGCTCGCACGCGTCGCGCTGGCGCCAGCGTGCTACGGGCATTTCGTGGTGGAGCACGTGCGCGGTCACCACCGTGATGTGGCCACGCCCGAGGACCCGGCGTCGGCGCGCTTCGGCGAGGGTTACTACCGCTTCATGACCCGCGAAATACCGGGCGCCTTCCACCGCGCCTGGCGGCTGGAGCGGGAGCGGCTGGCCGGGCGCGGGCACGGCGCGCTGCATCCGGGCAACGAGAACCTGCAGGCCTGGGTGCTGAGCGTGGTCTTCTGGGGTGTGCTGCTGGTGGCATTGGGGCCGGCGGTACTGCCGTTCCTGCTGGCCCAGGCGGTGTTCGCCTACAGCCTGCTGTCGGCGGCCAACTACGTGGAACACTACGGCCTGCTGCGCGAGCGGCGCCCCGACGGGCGCTACGAGCGCACCGCGCCACGCCACAGCTGGAATTCCAACCATGTCGTCTCCAACCTGCTGCTCTACCAGCTGCAGCGGCATTCCGACCACCATGCATGGCCGGCGCGCCGCTACCAGTGCCTGCGGCATTTCGACGAGGCGCCGCAGCTGCCGACCGGCTACTTCGGCATGTTCCTGCTCGCCCTGGCGCCGCCGCTGTGGCGCCGCGTGATGGATCCGCGAGTGCTGGCGCATGCCGGCGGTGAAACCGGCCGGATCAACCGGCTGGGTCCCGTGCCTGGCTGAGGTCTGCCGGCGCTGCGTTCAAAGCGTTGCAGGCGGTTGAAAACCCGGCCCGCAACGCGCCCGAAAAGCAGCCGCCGCAGCCGGAACGTCAATCCGCTTTTTCCTCAATGGCCGCTGCCGGCGCAAAAGCTAGTTTTACATATGCGAAGGGAGCGTTCTCCCGTGGCGAATACCCATCTGGGAGGTGGTAAGCATGTCGACAGTACGCGAGTTGACCCCGAAAAAACCGGGCAAGGGCTCGAAGAGCGTCGCGCGGATGAGCAAGCCTCGGCTGGGCATGGAAGAGCTGATCGAGAGCATGTTCTCGCGCCCGTGGATGGAACCCATGAGCTGGAGTCGTCCGCTGCTTGCCGAACTAGAGGGCTTCGAAATGAAGTTCCCGCGGATCGACATAGTGGACCGCGACAGCGAGTTGCTGGTGCGCGCCGAGCTCCCCGGGGTTGAGAAGAAGGACCTGGAGATCACCGTGGCGGATGATCTCCTCACGATTGCAGTGCATCGCGAAGTGTCGGAGAAGGAGGAATCCGAGTATTTCTATCGTGCCGAGATGGCCCGTGGCGCCATGGAGCGAACCATTTCGCTGCCCGTGGACGTGGTGGGCGACAAGGCCAAGGCCGAACTGAAGGACGGCGTCCTCGAGCTGGTCATACCGAAGGCCGCCAAGGTCAGCCGTCACAAGGTGAGCGTGCGCTAGCAGTCCCTCCGTGAGCGCACGCGGGGCGGCCGCAAGGGCCGGCCCCGCGGCCGGGGCGGCGCAAGGCCGCTCCGGCCGTTCTCGTATGCACGCACTAATGCGGGCGCCGCCGCTGCGGTGTCAGTCGCTGTGTTCGCGTCGGTCGCGCTTGCGCAGCTCGGCCAGCAGGGCTTTCGGCCCGACGGACTCGAGGTGCTTCTCGGCGAGGGCCAGCGGCAGCACGATCGCCCCCTCGGCCATGCACTTGAACATGCGCGCGACCGCGGCGGCGTTGCGGGCGAGTTGCGCCATCATGGGATCGCCCGCCGACGGCACCGGGAACTTGAACAGCAGCGTCGAATCCTCGCGCTTGAATCCGTCCCTCGGTACGTAGGGTTCCAGCAGGTTACGCATGGCGTGGTTCTCAGCCTGCAGCCGCCCGTCAACATAGGTGATGCCCCGCTCGCTGATCATGGCCAGCAGGCGGTGCAGCAGGATCCGGCCGATGCCGAGTCCCTGCCACTCGTCGACGATGGTCATGGCGATCTCCGCGGTGTCCGGATGGTCCTTGTTGCGGACGAAGCGTGCCATGCCGATGGCGGATCGTTCGCTGCCGTCCGGCCCGAGTTCGATCGCCGTAATGGCGCAGTGTTGGTCGTCGCTCGGCGAGACCAGTGCGTCGAGCTCCTCCTCGCTGAGGCTCATCTTGGGGTAGAACCAGCGTTGCACCCGGCTTTCGATGGACAGGCGCCGGAATGCCTCGACGATGCCCTCGCGGTCCTCCGCGCGCACCAGGCGCAGGCGCATGACGCCGCCGTCCGGCAGCGTGATCTCCTCGCTATAGTGCTCATCGAATACGCGCGGCGCGCTCACATCGGCCTCCGCGGCCAGGTCTGTTGCAATGCAGCATAGCAGCTGCCGGCGCGCGGTGCCAGCAGCCAAGGGTGTGCGGTAAGTTTGCATGAAGGCCGAATTTCAAAGCCGTTGCCGGCGTGTTAAATACAATTAGACGATACTTGGCGCCACGGGCTTGTTGCC
>CBDDRR010000297.1:0-5006 GCA_965233095.1 uncultured bacterium | reverse complement strand
CAGCGGGGCACCCCAGGCGGCCAGCAGCTCCGAAACTGGTGCGCCCTGCCATTCCTGCAAGTCCTGTTGCCACCACGATGGCGCGGCGGCGCAGGCGGGGACGAGCATCGCCGCCGCGAGCAGGCAGGCAATCCGGAAACGGCATTGGCGGGCGGGCGTCACGCCCCGATCATATCAGCCCGCGTTTCTTCATGACGGTGTGAATGATCCAGGTCGCGAGGATCGCCGCGCCAAGCAGGCCGATCGCGATGCCGGCGTTGTTCAGCGCTGCCGGCGCTAGCAGCATGACCGCGCCCAGCCCGAGCATCATCATTCCCGACATGAGCTTCAGCAGCCGGCCTTCCCGCTCGCCCAGCTTGCGTGAGCCGAACTTCATCACGAACAGCATCACGATGATCAGCAGCGGAATGACGTAGATGATGTTGTACAACACCAGGTACATGTAATAGACGAAGGTGTCGGCCTCGCGCAGTGTCAGGATGCGCGTGTAGACCATCGGCAGGCCGGCAGTGCACAGCAGCTCGTAGCTGTTGACGGCCACCGCAAGCACCGCGGTGCCGGCCAGCATGGCGTGGATGCTTTTCGCGGCGACCAGGTTGCGCATGCGCTGGTACATGCCGGGCTTTTTCGACTCGGGGATCGAGAGCGACGGACCGCCCGAGTCGAACCAGAAGTAGTCCTTGATGTTGATCGCGGCCAACGTCACTGCCACGAGCCCGGCAATGAGCGTCACCATGCGCAGCTCGCCGATCAGCAGGAACACGTTCAGCCACGCCGCCATGAAGATGAAATAGATCACGCCGGAGATGGCCACGAAGGTGCCGCCGACCAGCATCATGCGCGCACGGCTGCGGGCGTGAACCATCAGGCTGAGCAGGAACAGCAGCACGAAGAACGCGCAGGGGTTGAAGGCGTCCAGCCCGGCAATGATGACCGTCAGGATGGGCAGGCCCCAGTCACTCGGGTTGATCAATCCGAGGACGGGAACCTCGACGCCCATCACCTTGCCGGGTTCCGGCGCGCTTCCGGCCAGCGCGCCGAGCACCAGCTCCGGGTTGGCATGGCAATGCTCCATGCGCGCCAGCAGCACCGTCCCCGTGGTTTCCGGGCGGTCGAAGCCGGTATGCATGGAACCGCAGAAAATGAATGCCGGGACGCTGCGGGCCTGCTCGCCGACCGCCGCCGCGACATCCCGGTACAGCAGCGCGTTATCGCGGTTCTTGGTGACTTCGTGGGCGTGCAGCTCAATCCAGTCGAGCGCTTCCAGCGAGGCGACGAACGGCCTGGCCTCGATGCAATGGGGGCAGGTGTCGGAATAGAAATAGTAGACCGCTACCTGCGAGGTACCATCCGGTCCCTCGATCAGCCAGTCGAACCCGGTCTCGGCGGACGCCGCCATCGAGGCGCAAAGTAGAAACACCAGCGCCGCGAGGCGCTTTGCAAGCATGTGACGCATCAGGCCTCCGAGAAGTCTGGAGCGGCGCACTCTACTGGCCACCCGGGGAGTCCGGCAATCGTGGCAATCCCCTGTCGCCGGGCCGCGTACCGCTTGACTGGGACCAGCCAAAGCCGGAACTTATAAGAGCAATGCGTGAACTCATAGGTCATTCCGTTCGCCACGCGCGGCGGCTCATCGTGGCGGTGGTCGGCGGCACGGTCGTCCTTTTCGGCCTGGCGCTGGTGGTCCTGCCCGGGCCGGCCTTCGTGGTGATCCCGCTCGGACTCGCCATCCTGGCCGCGGAGTTCGCCTGGGCGCGCAGCCTGTTGCACCGCGTCCGGCGCGGCATCAGCAACGGGCTTCGCAACGGCCGCTTGAGCCGCTAGGGCCTGACCGCTAGGGATTAAGCAGCTTCAGGATCTCCGGATCCTCCTCGCGCTGGGCCAGCACCGTGTGGCACAGGTCGCAGCTGCGGGAAATGCGCTCGCCCTCGGCCGTCTGGTGCTGCCGGTTATGGCAGCGGAAGCAGCCGGGCGCATCCTGGCGGTCGCGCACCGGGGGATGGCCGCTGTGATTCGGGTAGGTGTCCCAGCGCACCTTCATGTGCGGGAACACGTTCCAGCTGTAGACGTCACCGAGCGCATCGGCGGCGGCCGTCACGGCAACGGCATTTTGCGCCAGCACGTCCGGGTAGTTTTCGCGGTAGAAGGCGTTTAGCGTTTCGGTGATGCCGATGCGGGCCTCGTCATGCGTTTCGTAGTCAGCTTCCTCGATGATCCGCACGCCCTCGCGCTTGATGTAGGGCAGGCTGGTGTCGATTTTGCCGGCGGCCAGCAGCAGATCGATTTCTTCGGCAGGCGGCCGGTAGATGTGCGTCGGGCGGTTGTGGCAATCGACGCAATCCATGACTCGCCATTCGGCGTCTGCGGGGGCCTCGTCCGCGAGGAACACCTTCACGCTGCCGTCGGCCTTTGTCATTTCGACGTCGTAGATGTTCATGCGGCTGGCGTCGGAGCGATAGCGAATTTGAATGTTCGGGTCGACATGCCAGTGAATACCCGAGGACTCGCGCCCGTGGAGGCCGCCGACCTTCAACAGCACCGCGCTGCGCAGCTCGGTATTGACCTCGTCCTCGTCGTAAACAGTGTCGATTTTCAGCTTGTCGCCGACGAACTTGGTCGGCCAGTGGCACTGCTCGCAGGTGTCGCGCGCCGGGCGGAGGTCATGCAGCGGCGTCTCGATCGGCCGCGGGTAGATGTTCAGCGCTACGGCGACCAGCTGCCAGGCGCCGTCGAGCTTGGATTTCACGAACCAGTCCGCGCCCGGGCCGATGTGGCAATCGACGCAGCCGACCCGCGAGTGCGGCGAGCGCTGGTGTGCGGTGTGCTCCGGCTCCATGACCGTGTGGCAGGCCATGCCGCAGAACTCCGTGGAGTCCATGACTTCGACGCCCTTGTAGGTGGCGCCAGCCAGCACGATGATGTTCACCATGGTCAGCACCATGAACACGATGACCGACTTGCGTGTCGTCTCCTGGTTCAGGTCGATGACCGGGAACAGCCGCGGGGTTTCGCCTGCAGCCGCGGCCCTGGCCGCGCGCTTGCGCTGGCGCATGATGCCCAGCGGAATCAGCAGCAGGCCGAGGACGAAAAACATCGGCAGCACGAGGAAGGTCAGGATCCCCAGGTAGGGTCCGCCCTCGAAGCCGACCATCTGCACGATGAACAGCGCGATGATCAGCGTCAGGGAGGCGGCGGCCAGCGCCGTGCCGACGAGGCTGATCGGGTTCTGGGTCAGCGAGGCGAAAAAGTGTCTGGACATTTTTTTTCCTTCATCAGGACGAACAAGGCCCCGCCGATGGTTCGACGAGGCCCTGCGCCAGTCCCTGGTTGAACTTCCGGGCGGCCGTCCTGGCCGCCCGGAGTGCAGGCTGCATCAATATATCAGCAGCGCCGTGAAGATGCCCACCGCGAGGGCCAGGCCGATGGCCACTGCCAGGAAGCCCCAGAAGTGGATCATGCGCTCCTGCTCCTTGGTCGGCGGCGGCACGAGGTTCTCCTCGAGCGTCCCTTCGTCGACCATCCGCTGGTACTCCAGCGGCCGCTCGTCCATGAAGCGCTCCAGCGGCTGGCTGCCGGTAAAGATCACCGGGACGAGCGGGAAGCTCTCCGGCCGCAGGTGCGTGTGGAAGAAGTGGAACAGGAAGATGAAGCCGGTGGCCAGCAGCGCTTCCTCGCTGTGCACGACGTAGGCGGCCGTCAGCGCCCAGCCTGGCAGCGGCAGGATCGTGGTGAAAAAGTTCGGGAACCACAGCGCCAGGCCGGAGCCGCCGATGATCATCATGCCCCAGAACACCGCCAGGTAGTCGAACTTCTCCCAGTAAGTCCAGCGGTCGCCGGCGGGCCGCGGGCCCATGTACAGGAAGTACTTGAACATCGCGACGATGTCCTTGCCGTCCTTGAGCTGCGGCGTCATGGAATTCGGGCCCCAGAACAACCCCTTCTCCTTCTTGATGAAGAAGCGCTGCACAAGGATGCCGAGATGCATGACGAAGTACCCGAAGGTGCCGATGGCCGCCAGGCGGTGCAGGAACATGGTGTTTTCCAGGCCGCCCCACCAACCCATCAGCGTATGCGCCCAGGGCGCGTGGCTGAACTTCAGCGGCAGGCCGGTGGCGGCAAGCAGCAGGAAGGTCACGATGATCAGGATGTGCATCCTGATGTCGCGCTTCTTGAAGCGGCGCACGTACTTTCCGCTGGGGCTGTGGTGGCCGACGAACTCGCCGCGCTTCAGGCCGACGATGCCACGCTGCAGCCACAGGATGGCATGGATGCCGAAGAAGCCGAACACGCCGATGACCAGGGCGTGCATCGCCATGGCGATCAGGTACACCCAGAAATTGTCGCTCGGGTCGCTGGGGTCGACGTGTGGGCTGAACGAGGCGAACGCCGCGGTGACGTCGCCATGGCACTGGCCGCACATCGCCTGTGCGTTGTCGGGATGAATGGTGGAACGCGGATCCTCCTTGCCGAGCGTGCTATGCGGCGAATGGCAATCCGAGCAGGTGGCGGAGGTCTGCAGGCCCAGGTTGGTGGCCTTGCCGTGGAAGCCGCCGCGATAGGTGTTGTAGAAGTCGCCGTGGCAGTCGCCGCACTCGTTGACCATATGCAGGCGTTCGAGTCCCATCACCGGGTCGCCGATTTCGTGCGAGGAGTGACAGTCGACGCAGGTGGCGGTCTCGGTGTTGCCGTCCTTGTACGCGGCGCCGTGGGCGCTGACGTTCAGCCACTCATCGTAGACGTACTTGTGGCAGTCGCCGCACATCTCGGGCGAGTTCTGGAACGACGTCGGGGAGCGCTCGTTGTCGACCTCGACCACGCGGTGGCTGCCGTGGCAGGTGCTGCAGGTCGGGGAGGCCACCAGGCCGGAGCGCAGCAGGCCGCGGCCGTGCACGCTGTCGACGAAGGCTTCGATCAGGCCCTCCTGGCCGGGGTGCTGGGCATGGCAGTCGCCGCACACGCGGACCTGCCCGACCGGGGACATCGGCGACAGCAGGTCGTCGTTCCTG
>CBDDRR010000296.1:0-3983 GCA_965233095.1 uncultured bacterium | reverse complement strand
CCGTTCGCGAAGCTCCTGGAGATGGCCGGCGGGGTGCGCAATGGCAACAAGCTGAAGGCCGTCATTCCGGGCGGCTCGTCCATGCCCGTCCTGCCGGGCGAGATCATGATGGCGACCGACATGGACTACGACTCGATCGCCAAGGCCGGCTCGATGCTCGGCTCGGGCGCGGTCATCGTCATGGACGACACCACCTGCATGGTGCGGGCGCTCGAGCGCCTGTCGTACTTTTACTTCGAGGAATCGTGCGGGCAGTGCACGCCGTGCCGCGAGGGCACCGGCTGGCTCTACCGCGTGGTGAACCGCATCGAGAACGGCAAGGGCCGCATCGAGGACCTGGAGCTGCTGGACAACGTCGCCGACAACATCGCCGGGCGCACCATCTGCGCGCTGGGCGACGCCGCGGCGCTGCCGGTGAAGAGCTTCATCAAGCACTTCAGGCATGAGTTCGTGCACCACATAGAACACAAAAGCTGCCTGTTTGAAAAAGATGTCGAGCCCAAGTGGGGCCGGTCCGGGGCGAGGCACGAGCCCCACGTCGTGCGCAACATGGCGGAAGCCGCCTAGATGCCCAAGCTCACCGTAGACGGCAAGGAGATCGAGGTCGCCGCCGGCGCGACGGTGATGGATGCCGCCAACCGGCTGGGCATCTACGTGCCGCACTTCTGCTACCACCGCAAGCTGTCCATCGCCGCCAACTGCCGCATGTGCCTGGTGGAGGTGGAGAAGGCGCCCAAGCCGCTGCCGGCCTGCGCCACGCCGGTCACCGAAGGGATGAAGGTCTGGACGCACTCGGTGAGCGCGGTGAAGGCGCAGAACGGGGTGATGGAGTTCCTGCTCATCAACCATCCGCTGGACTGCCCGATCTGCGACCAGGGCGGCGAATGCCAGCTGCAGGACCTCGCCGTGGGCTACGGCAACAGCAACTCGCGCTACACCGAGGAGAAAAGGGTCGTATTGCGAAAGGAGCTGGGCCCGCTGGTGGCCGCGGAGGAGATGAGCCGCTGCATCCAGTGCACGCGCTGCGTGCGCTTCGGCCAGGAGATCGCGGGCGTCATGGAGCTCGGCCTCGCCGGGCGCGGCGAGAACGCCGAGATCGTGTCCTTCGTGGGCAAGGCGGTCGAGTCCGAGCTTTCGGGCAACATGATCGACCTGTGCCCGGTGGGCGCGCTCACCTCGGAGCCGTTCCGCTACCAGGCGAGGACATGGGAATTGTCGCGGCGCAGGTCGATCGCGCCGCACGACAGCCTGGGCTCCAACCTGGTGGTGCAGGTGAAGCAGAACCGGGTGATGCGCGTGCTGCCGCTGGACAACGACGCGGTCAACGAATGCTGGCTGTCCGACAAGGACCGCTTCTCCTACGAGGGCCTCAACTCCCCCGACCGGCTGACGCAGCCGATGATCAAGCGCAACGGCCAGTGGGAAGGGGTGGACTGGGAAGCCGCCTTTGATCGGGTTATCGAGGGTCTCAAGGATCAGGACTTCGGCTTGCTGGTCTCCCCGCATTCGACGCTGGAGGAGATGTTCCTCGCCGCGCAGCTCGGCCCGGCCGATTTCCGGCTGCGCCACTCCGACTTCTCGGCCGACGGCAAGCGCGAGGGCATCCCCTGGCTCGGCATGCCGATCGCCGAGCTCGGCACGCTCGACCGCGTGCTGGTGGTGGGGTCGTTCCTGCGCAAGGAGGCGCCGCTCATCGCCCACCGCCTGCGCCAGGCGGCCAAGCGCGGCGCGCAGATCCACATGCTGCATTCGGTGGACGACGACTGGCTGATGCCGATGGCGAGCAAGCGCGTGGTCGCGCCCTCGGAGCTCGCCGGCGGCATCAAGGGCTTCGAGGAGGTCCTGAAAGCCGGGAAGAACGTGGCGGTGCTGATCGGCAACTTCGCCCAGCAGCACCCCCAGGCGGCGCAGATCCACGTTGCCGCGCAGGCCCTGGCCCAGGTGACGGGCGGCCGGGTCGGGTTCATCGGCGAGGCGGCGAACTCGGTCGGCGGCTACGTCGCCGGCCTGCCCACCGCGAGCCTCGACGAGGTGCTGCAGAAGAAGGCGCTCGTGCTGCTCAATGTCGAGGCGCGGCTGGATTGTGCCGATCCGCGGGCGCTCGAGCAGGCCGGGTTCGTGGTGCTGCTCAGCCCCTGGAAGCACTCGGTCGACAAGGCCGACGTGCTGCTGCCGATCGCGCCGTTCACCGAGACGGCCGGCACCTTCGTCAATACCGAGGGCCGCGTCCAGAGCTTCCACGCGACCGTCAACCCGCTGGGCGAGGCGCGCCCGGGCTGGAAGGTGCTGCGCGTGCTGGGCAGCCTGCTCGGCAGGCCCGGCTTCGACTTCGACAGCATCGAGCAGGTGCGCGCCGCCTGCCTCGGCGGCCGCGACATCCCCGGCCTGCTGTCCAACCGCATCGGCGCCACCGACACCTCGGTTTCGATGTCCTCGCAGGGCCTCCAGCGCATCGCCGACGTGCCGATCTACTTCGCCGATCCGCTGGTGCGCCGCTCCCCGCCGCTGCAGAAGACGCCCGACGCCCGGCCGCCGCGGGCCTGGATGAACTCGCGCCTGATGCAGAAGCTGGGTTTGTCCGCGGGCGGTGAAGTGCGGGTCAATCAGTCTTCCAGAATCATCTGTGCTCTCGACGACCGGCTGCCCGACGACTGCGTGCGCATCGCCGCCGCGCATCACTCCACCGCCGACATCGGCCCGATGTTCGGCAGCGTGACGCTGGAGAAGGCGGCCGTGGGGAGGGCCGCGTAGATGGAGTGGCTGCACGCCCAGTCGAGCGCATGGTTCGGTCCCACCTGGGGCCCGGCGGTGTCGGTCACGCTGTGGAGCCTCGCCGCGATCGTCGCCATCGTCGCGCCGCTGATGGGCGCGGTCGCCTATCTCACGCTGTGGGAGCGCAAGATGATCGGCTGGATGCAGATCCGGCTGGGCCCCAACCGCGTCGGGCCCTTCGGCCTTCTCCAGCCGATCGCCGACGGGGTGAAGCTGCTCATGAAGGAGATCATCCTTCCGGGCAACGCCAACAAGGGGCTGTTCCTCCTCGCGCCGGTGGTGATGATCACCCCGGCGCTCGCCGCCTGGGCGGTGATCCCGTACGCGCCCGAGCTGGTGCTCGCCGACATCAACGCCGGCCTGCTGTACATCCTCGCGCTGTCCTCGATCAGCGTGTACGGCGTGATCATCGCCGGCTGGGCGTCGAACTCCAAGTACGCCTTCCTCGGCGCGATGCGCTCGGCGGCGCAGATGGTGTCCTACGAGCTCGCCATGGGCTTCGCGCTGGTGGTGGTGCTGATGGTCTCGGGCAGCCTGAACATCTCCGACATCATCGAGCAGCAGGGCCGCGGCTACTTCGCCGGCAAGGGCGTGACTTTCCTGTCGTGGAACTGGCTGCCGCTGCTGCCCATGCTGGTGGTGTACTTCGTCTCCGGCGTCGCCGAGACCAACCGGGCGCCGTTCGACGTGGTGGAAGGCGAGTCCGAGATCGTCGCCGGCCACATGGTCGAGTACTCGGGCATGACCTTCGCGCTGTTCTTCCTCGCCGAGTACGCCAACATGATCCTGATCAGCACGCTGACCGCGATCCTGTTCTTCGGGGGGTGGCAGGCGCCCATCGACTCGATAGTGCTCAACTGGGTGCCGCCGTTCGGCTGGCTGCTGATCAAGGTGTTCTTCATCGTCTCGATGTTCCTGTGGTTCCGCGCCACCTTCCCGCGCTACCGCTACGACCAGATCATGCGCCTGGGCTGGAAGGTGTTCATCCCGCTCACCATCGTGTGGATCGTGGTGATCGCGGTATGGATGCAGACCCCGTGGAGCCTGTGGACATGACGCGCGTGATCGACTTCTTCAAGTCGTTCCTGCTGCTCGAGCTGCTGCGCGGCATGGCGCTCACCGGGCGCAACCTGTTCGCGCGCAAGATCACGGTGCAGTTCCCGGAGGAGAAGACGCCGATGAGTCCCCGGTTCAGGGGATTGCACGCGCTG
>CBDDRR010000295.1:0-3209 GCA_965233095.1 uncultured bacterium | reverse complement strand
TCTTGTCTTCCTTGTAATAGCTCAGGGTGTCGGCGTCCTGCGGCGTGTAAAGCTGCCCCTCGCGCGACCAGATGCCGAACTGCCGGAACATGCCGTCCATGCCGAAGGTGCGCGCCTCGGCGGGCACGATCGGCACGACGTTTCTGCCGATGCCCTTGTCGCGGCACAGCGCCGTCAGCATGCGCACCATCGCCATGGTGGTCGAGATCTCGCGCTCGCCGGTGCCCTCGAGCTGGCCCTTGAAGATATCCTCCAGCTTCGGAATCTTCAGCTTGGGCGCCTTGGCGATGCGCCGCGGCAGGTAGCCGCCGAGCGCCTCGCGGCGTTTCTTCAGGTAACGGATTTCCGGGCTGTCGTCCGCCGGCTTGCGAAACGGTACCTGCTCGATGTCCTCGTCCGAGATCGGCAGGTCGAAGCGGTCCCGGAACGCCTTGAGGTCGTCCAGGTCGAGCTTCTTCTGCTGGTGGGCGATCATCCGGCCTTCGCCGGCTGCGCCCATGCCGAAACCCTTGACCGTTTTCGCAAGAATCACGACCGGGCGATCCTTGGTCTCGACGGCCTCCTTGTAGGCGGCATAGACCTTGCGGCGGCTGTGACCGCCGCGGTGCAGGTTCCAGATCTCGGCGTCCGACATGTTGGCGACCATCGCCTTGAGCTCTGGATACTTGCCGAAGAAATGCTCGCGCACGTAGGCGCCGTCCTTGGACTTGAAGTTCTGGTAATCGCCGTCCACGCATTCTTCCATGCGCTGGCGCAGCAGGCCGGTGGCGTCGCGCGCCAGCAGCGCGTCCCACCCCTTGCCCCAGACCACCTTGATGACTTTCCAGCCGGCGCCCTGGAAGGCTGCCTCGAGCTCCTGGATGATCTTGCCGTTGCCGCGCACCGGCCCGTCGAGCCGCTGCAGGTTGCAGTTGATGACGAACACCAGGTTGTCCAGCCCCTCGCGCACCGGCAGCCCGATCTCGCCCATCGACTCGGGCTCGTCCATCTCGCCGTCGCCGAGGAAGGCCCACACCTTGCGGTCGGAAGGCTCGACCAGGCCGCGGTGTTCCAGGTACTTGGTGAACTTCGCCTGGAAGATCGCCTGCATCGGTCCGAGGCCCATGGACACCGTCGGGAACTGCCAGTACTCGGGCATCAGCCAGGGATGCGGATAAGAGGACAATCCGCCGCTGACCTCCTTGCGAAACTTCAGCAGGTCTTCCTCGCCGAGCCTGCCCTCGAGGAAAGAGCGCGCGTAAATGCCGGGCGAAGAGTGGCCCTGGATGAAGATCATGTCGCCGCGGTTGTCCTCGGTCGCGCCGCGCCAGAAATGGTGGAAGCCGACTTCGTAGAGCGTCAGCGAGGACGCGTAGCTGGCGATGTGGCCGCCGTACTCGGAGCTCTCGCGGTTGGCGTGCACCACCATCGCCATGGCGTTCCAGCGCAGCCAGGCCTCGATGCGTTTCTCCATCTCGCGATCGCCGGGATAGGACGGCTCCCGCGCCACCGAAATCGTGTTGAGGTACGCGGTGTTCGGACTGAACGGCAGGTAATGCCCGGCACGCCGCACGTGGTCGATAAGCCGCTCCACGAGCCAGTGGGCGCGCTTGCCGCCATGCGCCTGCAGCACGGAGTCGATCGACTCCAGCCACTCGCGCGTCTCGTCCGGATCTTCGTCCTTAAAACTCGGGTCGTACGACATCTTCTACCGGCTCCCTCAAGGTGGGAGCGACCGGGACCTCCGGGGGTCGCTCTGGTGAATATTCGCGGCCTTGCTGCTACGATGGCGCCCTGCAACAAAAGCGCCATGGGGCGAGTCGCGACCGTCGTTGTTATCGCTCCGGTATCTTCACGGCTCCCCCTGGTGAGGTCAAGGATCACCCATGTCCAGTCTGCTGCCGGAAGGTTCTTTGCCGCGCGTCACGCGGCGCCGCGATCCCGCTTCGCTGCCACATCTCGATCACCTGGTCGTCGTCATGGCGGCGCAGGCGCCGAAGAGCGCGTGGGCCGGCGTGCCGGGGGGCGACCAGCTGGCCGCCGCAGCGCGCCGCCGGCAGCTCACCAAGGCCGGCTCCGTGTTCACGCTGCAGTTGGCCGAGCCCTGCCCGGTGACAGTGGGCATCGCGGCCCCCGACGCTGCACCCTTTGCCTGGCTGACGCTGGCGCGCAAGCACGCAGCCGAAGTGCGCGCGGGCCGGCCGGCCAAGGTCGGCGTGATGACCGCCGGGGCGAAGGACGACGTGGCACAGGCCTGGCTGGAGGCGGCAGTCTCCGGGCTGCTGGCCGCGGCCGGCGAAATGCCGGAGTTTCGCAGCAGCTCGCCGCGGCCGCCGTCGCGATTGTCCAGCATCACACTGCTCGATGATGCACCGCAACTCGACCTGGAGCGCATCCGCTCCGAGGCGGAAGGCAATCACCTCGCCCGCTGGCTCACCGCGCTGCCGCCGAACCGGCTCGACGCCGGCGCCTATCGCGGCCTGCTGGAGGAATTGGCGGGACGCGAGGGCTGGGAGCTCTCGTTCCTCGACGAGCGCGCCCTGGCGGAACTGGGCGCCGGCGCCTTCCTCGCGGTGGCGCGCGCCAATCCGCACCGTGACGCCGGCATCGCGCGGCTGCGCTACCGCCCGGCGGGCCGCGAGAACGGCGCACCGCATGTCGCACTGGTCGGCAAGGGCATTTGCTTTGACACCGGCGGCACCAATCTCAAGCCGTTCCGCGCCATGCTCGACATGCACGAGGACATGCAGGGCAGCGCCGTGGCGCTCGGCGCCCTGCTGGCGCTCACGCGCATCGGCTTCGGCGAGGCCGTGGACTGCTGGCTGGCGATCACCGAGAACCGCATCGGCCCCAACGCCTACAACTCGCGCGACGTCGTCACGGCGGCCAACGGCGTGACCATCGAGGTCATTCACACTGATGCCGAGGGCCGCATGGCGCTGGCCGACACGCTCGCCCTGGCCGGACGCGAAAAGCCCGGGCTGATGATCGACTACGCGACCCTGACCGGCGCCTGCGTGGCCGCATTGACCCATCGCTACAGCGGCGTGTTCGGCAATCGCCCTGCGCTGCTCGAGGCGGCGGTCGCTGCGGGCCGCACCAGCGGCGAGCGCGTCTGGTCGTTCCCGATGGACGAGGATTTCGACGAGGCGCTGGAGAGCCGTGTCGCCGACGTGCTGCAGTGCTCGCTGGACAACGACGGCGACCACATTCTCGCCGCGCGTTTCCTG
>CBDDRR010000294.1:0-4083 GCA_965233095.1 uncultured bacterium | reverse complement strand
CTGCTGCTGGAGAATAACCTTGCGCACCGCCATCGCCACGAGCATGACGGCGTGGTGCATGAACACGTCCACGGGCACCCGGTCTGGGGGCCGGCCAGGGAGTAGGCATGTCGAGGAACCTGTACATCGCCGCCACCGAGCCGATGAGCGGCAAGTCGCTGGTCGCCCTGGGCCTGATGGAACTGTTGTCGCGCAAGCATGCCCGGATGGGTTTTTTCCGGCCGGTCATCGCGCAGGCGGATCAGCCGGACAACGACATGGAGCTGATCGCCGGTCGCTACGGGCTGCGAGTGGGCGTCACTGTGGTGCATGCCTTCACTCACGAGCAGGCCCAGCACCAGATGGCCGCGGGCCGCCACGACGAGGTGCTGAAGGCGATTCTCGACCGCTACAAGGAACTCGAGGCGGAATGCGACTTCGTGCTGTGCGAGGGGACCGACTACACCGGCGTGTCCTCCGCGTTCGAGTTCGATTTCAACGCGGCGGTGGCGAAGAACCTGGGCGCGCCGATCCTGCCGGTGATCAGCGGGCGCAATCGCAGCGCTGACGAAATCCACAACGCCATCCAGGTGGCGCGCGAAGTGTTCCAGGCGCGTGGCTGCGATGTCGTGGCGACGGTGGTCAACCGGGCCACGGCGGACGACCCGGACGAGCTGGCGGCCGCACTCGGCGCGGCCCGCGCGGACGACGAGCCGGTGTTCGTGATTCCCGAGGATGCCGCGCTCAGCCGCCCGTCGGTCGGCGACGTGGGACGTGAGCTTGGCGCGCGACTGCTGCATGGCACGCCGGACTCGCTGCGACGCGACGTCGGACACGTGACCGTGGCGTCGATGAACCTGACGCACTTCCTTGAGCGCCTCGCGCCCGGCAGCCTGGTGCTGACCTCCGGAGACCGCGCCGACATATTACTTGGCAGCTTCGTCGCCAATCGTTCGGCGGCGGCGAGCGGGCTCGCCGGCATCATTCTCACCGGCGGGTTGTCGCCGGCGGTGAAGATCCGCCATCTCATCAGCGGCCTGTCGGACGAGTCGCTGCCGGTGCTGGCGGTGGACACCGACACCTACGAGGTCGCCACGCGGGTGCGCGACGTGCGCGCCTGGCTGAGCGCGGAGAACGAGTCCAAGGTGGCGCGTGCGCTGGGCCTGTTCGAGGCGCGCGTGGGTGCCGCGGCGCTGGAGGCACGCATTAACGTCGCACGGCCGACGCGCATGACCCCGCTGATGTTCGAGTACGAGCTGATGAGCCGCGCGGCACGGGAGCGCAAGCGCATCGTGCTGCCGGAGGGCGAGGAAGAACGCATCCTGCGGGCGGCCGATATCCTGGTGAAGCGGGGCACGGCGGAGATCGTGCTGCTCGGCGACGAGACGCTGATCCGGCGGCGTATCTCCGCGCTCGCGCTCGGCCTCGGCGAGGTGGAGATCATTGATCCGGCGCGGGCGCCACAACTGGAGGCCTACGCGGCGGAGCTGCACCGCCTGCGCAAGCACCGCGGCGTTACGCCGGAGCGCGCTCTCGACATGATGCGCGACCGCAGCTACTTCGGCACCATGATGGTGCACATGGGTGACGTGGACGCCATGGTCTCCGGCGCGGTGACCACTACCGCCCACACCATCCGGCCGGCCTTCGAGTTCATCCGCACTGTGCCCGACGTGTCGGTCGCGTCCAGCGTGCTGTTCATGTGCATGCGCGACCGGGTGCTGGTGTACGCGGACTGCGCCGTGGTGCCCGAGCCGACCGCGGAGGAGCTGGCCGACATCGCGATCAGCTCTGCGACCACCGCGCGGATGTTCGGTATCGAACCGCGCATTGCCATGCTTTCCTATTCGACCGGGGATTCCGGGTCCGGCGCCGAGGTCGAGCGCGTCAGGGCCGCGACCGCGCTGGTACGCGCGCGCCGCCCCGACTTGCCCGTCGAGGGCCCGATCCAGTACGACGCGGCCGTGGATGCAGCAGTGGCACGCACCAAGATCCCGGAAAGCGACGTCGCCGGCCGCGCCACGGTGCTGGTGTTTCCCGACCTCAATTCCGGCAACAATGCCTACAAGGCGGTGCAGCGTTCGGGCGGCGCCGTGGTTGTCGGGCCGGTGCTGCAGGGCTTGAACAAGCCGGTCAACGACTTGTCGCGCGGCGCCAGCGTGGGCGATATCGTCAAGACGGTGGCGATCACCGCCGTGCAGGCGCAGGGACTCGCCTGGTGAAGGTGCTGGTGCTCAACTCCGGCAGCTCGACCATCAAGTACGGGCTGTACCGGATGCCGGCAGAGACGCCGCTGGCGCAGGGCGTGATCGAGCGTATCGGCCAGGTCGAAGGGCGCCTCGTGCATCGCGATGCCGAGGGTGAGCGCGCCGAGGAACTGCACGTGCCGGACCATGCCGCGGGCTTTGCGGTGCTGCTCGAGCGGATGGCGGCGCACGGTGCGCCGGATGCCATCGGCCATCGCGTGGCGCATGGCGGGACGCGCTTCAGCGCGGCCGTGCGCATCGATGCCGCGGTGCTGGATGCGATTCGCGACATGAGTTCGCTGGCGCCGCTGCACAACCCGGCGAACCTGGCGGGCATCCGGGCGGCGGTGGCGTCGCGGCCGGGCGTGCCGCAGGTGGCGGTGTTCGACACGGCTTTCCACCAGTCGATGCCCGAGCATGCCTGGCGTTTCGCCGTGCCGGAGGACTGGCTGGTGCGTCATGGCGTGCGCCGCTACGGCTTCCATGGCACCTCGATTCGCTATGTCAGCCGCATGGCCGCGCAATTCCTCGGCAGGGATGCCGCCGAGCTGGCGCTGGTCGTGCTGCACCTCGGCAACGGCGCCAGCGCGACGGCCGTGCAGGGCGGGCGCAGCATTGACACCTCGATGGGCTTGTCGGCGCTCGACGGGCTGGTGATGGGCACGCGCTGCGGCGATCTCGATCCCGCGGTCCCCGGTTACCTGGCCGCGCGGGCGGGCCTCGCGCCGGGCGAGATCGATCGGCTGCTGCACGAGGAGAGCGGCCTGAAGGGCCTGTGCGGCGCCAGCGACATGCGCGAGATCGAACGTCGCATCGCGGCGGGTGATGCCCGCGCGGAACTTGCGATCGAGGTGTTCTGTCACCGCGCGCGCCGCCACGTCGGCGCGCTGGCGACCAGCCTCGGCCGGCTGGATGCGCTGGTGTTCACCGGCGGCATCGGCGAGCACCAGGCGGGGGTGCGGGCGCGCATCTGCGCCGGGCTCGAGGTGCTGGGCGTCAGGCTGGACGCGGCCAGGAACGACTCCCCCGGCGCGCTGCCCGCCGCGGTGCAGGCTGACGACAGCCGTGCGGCCGTGCTGGTCATCGCGACCGACGAAGAGCGGGAGATCGCCCGCCAGGTCTTCAAAACCGGGGTCAGCGCGGGCCCGGGGGCACGTGGCGGCGCAGGAAGTCGTTGAGCCGGCCGAATGTGTTGCGTGCATAGTGATCCGACGCGGCCCACCAGTGTCCCGAGTTGTGCACGATGTGCAGTTCGTACGGCTTGCCCAGCAGGGCCAGTTTCTCGGTCAGCATGAAGGTGGTCTTGATGGGCACGATATCGTCGTGCAGGCCGTGGATGATGAGCAGCGGGTCCGCCAGCTTGTCGCCGTAATTCATCAGGCTGCCGCGCGCGAAAATCTCCGGGTGGGTGTCCGGCCGGCGCGTCAGGTGCTGGTCGAAGCCGCCAAAATGCCAGATGTCCACCGCGGGCGCGCCGGCCACGCCGGCGGCGAACAGCCCCGGCTTCTTGAACAGCGCCGACAGCACCAGCAGCCCGCCATAGCTGTTGCCCCAGATGCCGATGCGCTCCGGGTCGACGTACTCCAGCCCCGCCAGGTAATCGACCGCCGCGTGCAGGTCCTCGAGGTCGCCGCGGCCCCAGTCGCCCTGGAAGGCCTCGCGGAACGCCACGCCGTAGCCGATGCTGCCGCGCACGTCCACCAGCACTGTGATGTAGTCGCCCGCCATGGCCATCTGCTGCTGCAGGATGGAAGTGGGCCGGTCGGCGTTCCACATGTTCAGCACGTTGTTGGAGTAGATGCTGCCGAGGATCACCGGGTAGCGTTTGCCGGGTATGCGATCCGGCGGCTTGATGATG